>DIAQ01000108.1:470-60993 GCA_002414865.1 candidate division Hyd24-12 bacterium UBA5074
CATCCAGCCCATGTTCCACTTGAGGGTGAAACCCAGGCCGCCGGTATCGACCGGCCGGGACACCGCGGGCCAGGCGGTGCTCTCCTCGGCGATCACGAACGCCCCCGGGAACAGCCCGTGAGCCCGGATGTTGAGGTCCTTCAGGAAGGAAACGGCATCGAGGTTCTCCCGCCCGCCACTCCGGTTCGGTATCCATTCGCCGGGCTTCCTTGAGTAGTCCAGGTAGAGCATGGAGGCAACAGCGTCCACCCTCAGGCCGTCGACATGGAAGCGGTCGAGCCAGAAAAGCGCGGAGGCCCTGAGGAACTCCCTCACTTCGGTCCGGCCGTAGTTGAAGACGAGCGTGTCCCAGTCGGGATGCCTGCCCAGGCGCGGGTCCTCGTGCTCGTAGAGCGCGGTCCCGTCGAAGCGGGCCAGGCCGTGCGGGTCGGCCGGGAAGTGGGCGGGGGTCCAGTCCAGGATGACTCCGAGCCCGGCACCGTGGCACCTGTCGACGAACCGCGCGAAGTCGGCGGGAGATCCCAGGCGGCTGGTGGGAGCGAAGTAGCCCAGGGTCTGGTAACCCCAGGAACCGTCGAGCGGGTGCTCCATCACGGGCAGCAGCTCGAGATGGGTGAAGCCGAGACCTTTGGCGTAAGTGATCAGATCGTCGCCGAGATCGTCCCACCCGGGGAAGATCCTGCCGTCCGAGGGGCGTCTCCACGACTGGGCGTGCAGTTCATAGACGGACATGGGGGATTCGACGACGCTCCTCCCGGCGCGGGTGCGCATCCAGGCTTCGTCGCTCCAGGTCCAGTCAGCCTCCGGTTCGACCACGGATGCGGTCGCCGGCCTGAACTCGTATCTGAACGCCACCGGATCGGCCTTCTCGAGAAGCTCGCCCTTCCTCGACCTGATCGAGAACTTGTAGAGGTCTCCGCAGCGGACGCCCGGGACGAACAGCTCCCAGATGCCGGTGGAGCCTCGCAGGCGCATGGGATGCCTCCGTCTGTCCCAGCCGTCGAAGCCGCCCATGACGCTCACCGTCGCCGCGTTGGGAGCCCAGACGGCGAAGAGCACGCCCTGGACGCTGCCGCAGCTCCACGGTCTGGCGCCGAGCATGTCGTAAAGGCGGAGGTGCGTGCCCTCGCAGAAGAGGAAGAGATCGAGATCTCCGAGCTGGGGCAGGAAGCGGTAGGGATCTTCGCAGATCAGGCTCGACCCATCGCGCAGGATCGCGCCGAGCCTGTATCCGAAGGAGGCGCATGCGCCCCGGGATCGCCAGACGAAGAGCCCGTCGGGGTCGACCCTGTGCATGGGGCGCGCCCTGCGGCCGTCCTCGGGCAATACGGAGACGGTTTCGGCGCCGGGCAGGAATGCACGGATCTCGAGCCGGGAGGACCCCTCAGGCCCGAGAGGGTGCAGCCCGAGGAGGACGAACGGATCGGGAAGGCTCGCGCCGACGATGGAAGCGATCTCCGCGGTCGTGAGTACGGTAGCTCTCGACGCCTCAGCCATACCCGCCTCCGGGGCCTTGCGGCAAAAGTGCGCCCTCCGACGATCGGAGACACGTGTCAGATCCGGATTAGTCTAGTCTTGCCCGCTGTTTTGTCAACCTCGGGGGACTGCTGGATGCGAAAGCGGGCGGAGGGGAGCTCCGCCCGCTGGATAATTCCGGAGAGGCGTCAGGCCTGGGGGGCCGCAGCCTGCTGATCCGGCTTCAGGAGGCCGATCTTGAAGCCGAGCGAGCCGATCACCGGCAGCGGGGCGACCTTGCCGCCGAAGCCGTTGATCAGGCCCATGACCAGCATCACGAGGCAGAACAGGGACCAGATCCAGCCGATGATGGGGATCACGGCGAGCAAAAAGCAGATGGCGAGCACCAGGCCCTGCTGGGCGTGGTAGAGGGTGAAGCGGTTTTCCTTCCCGGCCAGGTAGCCGATGAGGAAGCCGATGATGCCGAGGTAGGAAACTCCGGCAAGGACCTTCCCCTCGTCTATCTCTGTCTGGGTGAAAGTGTACTGGTCCATTCTGCCCCTTTCGTCGAGTTGCGGTGGCCCGCTTCCGGAATGGATCGAAACACCAGATGTCGACACGCAATTGTCGCTGATGTTGAGGGCCGTGTCAAGCAACCACGATCGACGGTCCGGCGGGAGGTCCGGTGCGACGGCGGTTTATGTATGATCCCGTGAACGGAAGGGGGACTGATGGACGAACAGAATCTCGGCCATCTCAGGCTGCTCGGCATATTCCACTACGTGCTGGGCGGCATGGCTGTGCTTTTCTCGCTGATCTGGCTTATCTACATCTTCCTCGGAGCATTCATCGCGACGGCCCCCGATGCTTTCTCATCGAAGAACGGCGAGCCACCGCCCGAATTCTTCGGATGGTTCCTCTCGGGTTTCGGAGTGATGCTCATGCTCATCGGCTGGGGGGTCGCGACGCTGCTCTTCATCGCAGGGCGCAACCTGTCGAACCACAGGCATCACACGTTCTGCATGGTCGTCGCGGCCGTCGCGTGCCTCTTCATGCCGCTGGGCACCATCCTGGGCGTCTTCACGCTGGTGGTGCTCACGCAGTCAGGGGTGAAGGAGCTGTTCGACGCAGGGACCGCCCGGGCCGCCTGAACAGCAGCCGGAATCGTTCGATCCGGGTCTCCGGTGCACCGGTTCGACCCCCGCAGGAACTCCGGAGCCAGCGGGGAGTTTGATCCAATCGTAGTCGTTGACAGCATCGAGGCTGGTGGGTAACATTGCTGCACCATGGATTCCGACGGCAGGCAGAAAGTCTTCTCGGGCAGGGACAGGAGGGCGCATCCTCGCGCCAGTCTCGACCTGGATGTGAGCATAGGCATGGACGACATGCCGGTCCTGCCGGTCATAACCCTCAACCTCAGCGCATCAGGCCTCTACTGCGTCAGCCGCATGAGCCTCGGGGAACTTTCGAGGATAGAGCTGGTAATAAGGCTGGACGAGGAACACGAGATTTCCGCGCGGGCCGTCGTCATCAGACAGGAGCCCCTCTCGGACGGCAGCTTCGGCATAGGGATGTTCTTCACCAGCATCAGCGACGAGAACAGGGCCATAATCTCGGAGATGGTGGCTCGGGCAAACGAGAAGGCCGGCCTGGAATGAGACGACTCCTGCTCCTGCTCCCCCTGGTGGCAGTCTGCGCGACGGCCTCGGCCGCCAAGTACGCCGGCGAGTTCATGTACGCAGGAGCCGGCGCGCGCGCCCTGGGCATGGGTGGAGCCTTCTGCGCCATCGCCGACGATGCGACGGCCGCCTACTGGAACCCCGCGGGCCTCGTCAGGCTCTCCGGTCAGCAGGCTCAATTCATGCACAGCGAGAGGTTCGGCGGCCTGATAAAGTATGACTACCTGGCATATGCCCGGCCCTACGGAACAGGCGCGCTCGCGGCCAGCCTCTTCAGAACCGATGCTGGCGACGTTGCCGACACCACCGATCTTCAGTGGTACGACACCGGCTCGGACGGAGTGGCGGGAGTCGACGGGGAAGGCGAGCCCGGGGACTCCGGCAACGACGACTACGATCCCGACACCAATCCGGGAGGCACGGAAGGCAACGGGGAGTGGGACCCGGGCGAGGAGCTGATCTACGACGAAGGCCGCATCACATGGGGCAGCGCGGTCGACTATGCCCTCTACCTGTCCTGGGCGCGGCCGGTCACCGATGAGCTCTCGGCGGGTCTGAGCGCCAAGATAGTCCAGCGCAGCCTCCTCGATCACAGCGCGTTCGGGGCCGGCATCGATGCGGGCGTCCAGTGGAGGCCCTCCGAGCGCTTCTCCGCCGGCCTCAATCTGCAGGACACCTTCGGCACGCATGTGTTCTGGGACACCGGCAGCAACGAGAGCGTCCTGCCCACGGCCAAGCTGGGGGTCGCCACAAGCTGGTACCTGGGCCGCTTCTCCACCATGGCCACCTTCGCCGCCGACGGGGACTTCCGCTTCGAGGGGAGGCGCTACGCCGCCCAGTACCACGTGGGCGACGTGAGCCTCGACACGCACTTCGGCGTCGATCTCCGCATCCATGACCGCGTCGGTCTCAGGTTCGGAGCCTCTGAAGGGAACATCACTGCGGGCGCCGGCCTGAGCCTCGGGCTCTTCGGACATCCCGTAACCCTCGACTACGCCTTCCTGGGCCACGAGGAGCTCGATGACACCCATCGCTTCTCCCTCGGGGTCGGCTTCTGAGCCGAAGGTCCATCCAGCAGTGACATATCCAGGCGAGGTGCTCAGGAAGGCTGTCCATCTCGCTTCCATCGCCATCCCGCTGGCCGCGGTCCTTGTGGACAAGAGCCTCCTGGTGATGATCCTCGCTGCGGTTTCGATGTGCCTCCTGCTCGCGGACTACCTCAAGCTGAGGAACCAGGGCTTCAAGATCTTCTTCCTTCAGGCCTTCGGAGAGCTTCTCAGGAGGCACGAGAGGCAGGGCGGCATCACGGGCTCGACCATCCTCGTGGCCTCCGCAGCCCTGACCATCTTCATCTATCGTCAGGAGACCGCCGTTGCGGCCCTCCTGTTCCTGACTCTGGGCGACAGCATGGCCGCCCTCGTGGGCAGGCGCTACGGGAGGATCAGGCTCGTCTGCGGCCGGACGCTGGAGGGGAGCCTTGCAGCCTTCGTGAGCTGCCTGTTCGCCAGCGCGGTGATGCTGGCCCTCGCACCGCGGTTCGGGTGGAGCCTCTCCCCGGTCGCACTTCTTGCGGGCTCCGCCATGGCCACCCTGGCCGAGCTCGTGGACATGCCGCTGGACGACAACTTCAGAATCCCGATCCTCTCCGGCCTCGTCATGGAACTCATCCTGCCGGGCTGATGAAGCCCCCCGCCTCGAGAGGCATGCCGCGGACCTGGTTCATGGAGGTCTACGGCTGCCAGATGAATCTCAACGATTCCGAGCTGATCAGGCGCATCCTCCTGGACGGGGGATTCGAGGAGGTGGCCGACGACAAGCTCGCCGACTGCATCCTGATCGTCACCTGCGCCGTTCGTGAGAAGGCCGAGGTGCGGGCGCTGGGCAGGGCTGCTCAGCTCTCGGGGATCAGGAAGGATGGCTCGCGGCCGATCGTCGCCCTCTGCGGCTGCGTGGCCCAGGAGCATGGCGAAGGTCTGCTCGGGCGCGTGCGGGGGATAGACCTCGTCGTGGGCCCCGACTGCTACAGGCAGCTGCCGGCGCTCCTCCTGGAAGGGTCCTCCCGGTCCTGCACAGAGCTGACCTCCGAGGACTACGAGGGCCTCGTGCCCGTCCGGAAGGCCTTCCCGAGGGCCTTCGTCACCATAATGCGCGGCTGCGACAACTTCTGCAGCTACTGCATCGTCCCTCATGTCCGCGGAAGGGAGAGGAGCAGGCGGATGGGCGCCGTTCTCGAAGAAGTGGCGGCTCTTTCCGGCCAGGGCTACAGGGATATCACGCTGCTCGGCCAGAATGTGAACTCCTATTCTTCGGACGGGGCCTCCTTCCCCGAGTTGCTGCGCGAAGCCTCTGCAGCAGCCCGCCCCGCATGGATCAGATTCGTGACGAGCCATCCCCGGGATTTCAGCGACGAGCTGATCTCGGTGATCCCGGCGTGTCGCAACATCTGCAGACAGGTGCATCTGCCCGCCCAGTCAGGCAACGACAGAATCCTCTCCCTCATGGGGAGGGGATACACAAGACGCGATTATCTCGGGCGCATCGGGGCGCTGAGGGAGGCGGTCCCCGGGGTCGTGCTCTCGACCGACCTCATCGCGGGCTTCCCCGGGGAGAGCGAGGAGGAGTTCGGCGAAACTCTGTCTCTGCTCACCGAGGCAGGATTCGACTACGCCTTCCTGTTCAGGTACTCGGAGCGGCTGGGCACCGCCGCAGCGGACCTCCCGGACCGCATTCCGGTGACGGAGCGCCTGCGAAGGCTGCACCTCCTCCAGGAGGCCCAGAAGCGGATCACCGAGGACCGTTCCGCCGCGCTGGAGGGGACGGTCGTGCCGGTCCTGGTCACCGGTCCCGGCGCCGGCAGGGGGCAGATGGCCGGAAGGACCGCCGGGAACAGGGCCGTCATCTTCAGGAACGGCGCGCCGATGCCCGGCCGCTTCGTCACCGCCTCGATAACCGGGACCGACGGCTGGACCCACTTCGCCGAGGTCGTGGAGGTTCTAGGCCCGGATGGATCTCCGGAAGCGTCGGAGACCCGGGCCGCGCCATGATCGCGAAACGCCTCGAGAAGGCCGGGAGGAGGGGGCTTGCAGGGGTTGCCAGACACCTCGTGCCGCCCGTCTCCGCCGGAGCCCGGCTGCCGGAGAGACCTGAGGGCATCCTTGTCGTGAGACCGGATTCGAGGCTGGGGAACCTGGTCCTCCTGGAGCCGCTGCTCAGGTCCCTCGTCGCCCGCTTCTCCGGGACCCGTGTAGCCCTTCTCGCCAGTGACAGGTTCTCGGGGTTGCTCATCAGCCAGGGATACGAAGTGATCGAGGCCCGGAAGGCGGACATGGCATCCCATCCGTGGAAGTTTCCCGGATTCTGCCGCAGGCTTGGCAGGGAGGGTTTCGACGTGGCCATCGATGCGAGCCATCCCGGGGGGTTCTCGCTCTCGGGGGCGGTGGTCACCGGGCTCAGCCGCGCACCTGTCCGGATCGGGTTCGACGCCGGCGACTGCAGGGGGTGGTACACCCATCTCATCGCACCCCCCGGCTACGGGATGCACGAGAGCGAAGCGCTCCATGCCCTCGGAGGCCTGTGGGCAGGCTGGCCGGGGTGGAGCAGACCAGTCCTCTCGCCTCCCCGTTCCGGTGTCGGCAGACGCGCGGCCGGGCTCCATGTGGGCGCGAGCAGAGGGAAGGCCTTGCCCTTCGAGAAACTGCGCGACATCGCACGCATCGTCTCGTCGAGGATGCCGCTGGAGATCTACTGGGGCACGGATGAGGAGAAGACGCTCGCAGAGGCCGTCAGCGAGGCAGGAGGAAGGGTCATGCCAGGGCTGCCGGTTCCGGATCTGCTCGTGGCGCTGGCCGGGCTCTCCGTGTTCGTGACGGCGGACAACGGGCCGATGCACGCGGCTTCCGCCCTCGGAGTCCCGGTCGTGGCGCTCTTCCGCATCGGCAATTTCGAGAGGTATCGCCCTCTCTCCGATGGATCGTCCGTCCTGTACGACCCCGAGGGCCCGGATCCCGTCGAGGCAGCAGGCCGCGCCTTCGCGGCCGCCCGCTAGCCCTCGTCGTCCTTCCTGCCGGCAGGGGCGGCCCCGCCCTCGCCTTCCAGACCCGACAGCACCTCCCTGACAGACATCTCCGTGGCGGAAAGTCTGGAGCGCAGGTCGTGGATGAGCTCCACGGCCCTCCTGACCTTCCCCTCGAGCTCGTCCACCGGGCAGTCCTCCCGTCCGATGGCATCGACGATCCCTGTCAGCTCCTCCAGCTTTTCCTCGAACGAAGCGGTTTTCCTGGGCATCGTGCTACCTCGATATCTCCTCGGTGCGGGCTGTTATGGTGCCGTCTGAAAGCCTCACCCGGATCCTGCTCCCGGGCGAGGTGTCGGAGATGCTCCTGAGCGGCCTCCCGTCCTCCGCCGTGGCCAGCGACCACCCCAGAGCGAGCATCCTCGATGGATCCCTCGCCATGACGGCCGCCTCCAGGATGCCGAGTCTGAGACCCTCCCTCTCGAGAGCCCTTCGCGATGATGCGGCAAGCGAAGACCGGAGGTTCGCCATCCCGGCCAGGGCGCTGGTCACAGCGGGAGGCGTCCCCAGCGACAGGAGGACGGACCCGGCCGACTCCAGCGCTCCTGCAGGGCCTGCGAGCCTCAGGGCTGCGGAGCTCCTGATCCTTGCGAGCATGACGTCCGTCTGCCTCACGAGCCTGGCGGATGCCGCCTGGAGCAGGGGCGACAGGCGTGAAGCCACCGCCTCGATCTGCCTGCGTTCTCCTCTTACGAGGGGCAGGGCCGTCCTGGCCAGGAGCAGGGCCAGCGAGTCCACCTCGGCGGCGGACTTCGCGACCTTGTCCACCAGGATCGAGGCGGCATGCGTGGGCGTCTTGGCCCGCGTGGCCGCCACGAAATCGGGCAGAGTGAAGTCGATCTCGTGCCCGATGCCCGAGATCACGTGCCACGGGGCGGCCGCGATGGATCTCCCGAGTGTCTCGGAGTCGAACCAGGCGAGGTCGGCTGAAGAGCCTCCGCCCCTGGTGATGACGACTGCGTCGAGCTGTCCGTATGCCTCCAGGCGCTTCATGGCAGCTGCCACGGATCTGCCTGTCGCAGCGCCCTGCATGGGCGCGGGAGAGAGGATCACCTGGAATGGATAGCGGCTCTCGCGGAGAGTCGTGAGGAAGTCTTCCAGAGCGGCGGAGCCCGAGGCGGTGACAACGCCTATCCTGAGCGGGAGCGCGGGCAGCTCCCTGGCGGCGTTCCGGTCGAGGAGACCCTCCGCCCTCAGTTTTTCGACAAGTTTCCTGAGCAGGAGGACGTGCTCCTCCTGGAACGACCTCGGATCGACCGCCTCGATGATGAACTGGAACCTGCCCGAAGGCGGCCACAGATCGACGCGGCCCAGAACTCTGAGCGACATGCCTTCCCGGACTTCGAAGGGGAGACCCTCCCTCGCGAAGTCCCTCACGGCGGCGGCCCTCGCTCCTGCGAAAAGGGCGCAGTCGATCACCGCGACGACGCTGTCGTCAGACGGGGAACGCTCGACGAGCTGGAAGTAGAGATGACCGCGCGACTGGAGACGGGGCCGGCCCGAGACCTCTCCGCGCAGCCACAGGGGGTACGGGTACGCTACGCCGAGCAGCTCCCGGACACGCTGGTTGAGCTGCAGGACGCCGAGGTCGCCTTCCCGGGGCTCCATGCCCTCAGTAGACCTTCAGCTCGTAGTCCCCCCCGGTGGATCCGATGTCATGGATCACGATGTAGGCAGGCCCGGTATACGGGGCGGTGAGCGTGAAGCTCTCGGAGCCCTGCTGGCGCCCCTGCGCGATGGAGAAGCCGAGCGAGTACTGGAAGTCCTCCCCGTAGGGAAGGCTCATGAACTCGTCGAAGTCCATGTCCTTGGAGGCCACGACGACATCGAAGTCGGCCTCCGCGGAGCCTGCGTCGAGCAGAACCCAGTAGTCCACTCCTTCGCAGATCGTGATCGTGTAGACGGCGGTGGCGCCTCTCGACATGGAGTCTCCGGCCGAGAGGAGGGGATCGGACCCCAGCGCCGACAGCAGGACAAGGGATGTCAGGATCATCTGGACCTCCTTGGCATCTTCCGACCGGGAACCTGTCCAAGCGGGCGCCCCGGGTCAACTGCTGATACAGTTCCCGGCAGCACTTGTTCCCGCAGCCCTCCCCGGACAGGCCCGGGATTTCACGCCGGATCGGGGGCCATATCCTACAACAGACCATGAGATGGTGCGTTGCCATGTAAGGTGGGGAGCCTGCGGCCCCTGATCCCACAAAGCGGCCGGAATTCCCTGTTCGTTCTATGACAGCACTCTATTGGTCAATTAATATAGTTGTATTGACTCCGGTCCTGTGGCCCGGACCGCCCGCGCCGGGGTATCTTCCGACCTGTCGGGAGGTGCGGGTGTGAGAGTCATGGAACTCGTGAGCCGTGAAGCCATCGCCGGGACCGATTCCGGCGGGAGGGTGCTGGGACTGTACGAAGATGTGGCTGAGCAGCCTCTCCAGCCCGTCATGCCCTGGTTCTCCGAAGGCCGTGAGGTGTATCGCCGAAGCCTGATACTGGCCCTCGATACGGCTGCCAGGAGGGTTTTCCCCTCCTCCCCTCTCTGGGTGGAGCATGCCCTCTCCCTCGGATACAAGTGCAGGCTGGAGAACAGGCCGGCTCTCTCCTCGGAGGAGATCGCGCAGGCCCTGACCCATGGCCTCAACCAGGTGATCCTGGAACAGATACCATTCGGGCACACCGGCCTGGGTGGAAACGGAGACCCGGCGCATCCCCTCCTGGCGTGGCATGACGGCAGCCATGCCGCGGGGTTGAACACGCTGCCAGGCAGCCAGTCGTTCTCGATGGGGCCGACAGTACCGGACACGGGATGGCTCGAGAGGTTCGAGCTCAGGCCCCACGGAGCCGGATTCGTGCTCCGTTTCCCGGGGTCCGCGAAGTGGCCCGACCTCGGGGAATGGCAGGAGAGGCCGAAGCTGTCCAGGGAATTCGATCTGGAGGAGAAGCATGGCGCGCGCCTGGGGGTCCGCACACTGGACGAGCTGAATGCTCGCATCGAGAGCGACGGGGGCCTGGAGGTCGTGGCCATGAGCCACTTCTACCAGGAGTACCGCCTGACGGAGATCGTCATGGCTCTGGAGTCGATGTTCCCGCGCAGGAGGATCGTGACGATCGCGGGACCGTCCTCGAGCGGCAAGACCACCTTCACTCGCCTGCTGAGCATGTCCCTGCGCGCCCAGGGCTTCGGGGTCCAGAGCATCAGCGTCGACAACTACTTCAGGAACCGGGAGGAGACGCCCAGGAACGAGAAGGGCGAGTACGACTTCGAATCGCTGGCCGCGCTCGAGACGGGGCTCTTCGGCGGACATCTCCAGCAACTGCTGGACGGCAGCGAGATCAGGATGCCCAGATTCGACTTCAGCACCGGCGTCAGGAGTGACGCCGTCACTCCCATGAAACTGTCGACCAACGACTTCCTCCTGATAGAAGGCATTCACGGCCTGAACGACGAGCTGACGCCGGGAATAGATCCTCAGCGCAAATACCGCATCTACATATCGGCGCTCACGCAGCTCAACATCGACAGGCTTGCCCGGATGTCCACCTCCGATTCCCGCCTGCTGCGGAGGATGGTCAGGGACAGCCGGACGAGAGGATACACGGCCTCTCAGACCATCGCGTCGTGGCCGAGCGTCAGGAGGGGGGAGAGGCGCAACATCTTCCCGTTCCAGGAGATGGCGGATGCAATGTTCAACTCGGCTCTGCCCTACGAGCTCCCGGTGCTCAAGCCGTTCGCCCAGCCCCTCCTGGAGAGCGTGAAGGAGGGGAGCCCAGGCTACTGGACCGCATCCTGCCTGCTGGGGCTTCTCTCCTGTGTCAGGCCCATCTCGCCGGAGGTGGTGCCGCGTCTGAGCCTGCTGAGAGAATTCGTGGGAGGATTCCTGCTCGGGGAAGAGAGCAGATAGGACGGTCCCGCAGCGCCCGTCGGACTGAACCGGAAGGATTGACATGGTGGTCCTGTGCCCTGCCCTGATGTGCGTCGCGGCGATTTCCGGCCCGGGCACCTGCCATGATATCGCAGCCTTCACGCGCTCGGTTCCATGCCTGGTTCTGGGGCCTGTCACAGCCAACATCTGCGATATCCTGGACTATGACCTGGCGATAGAGATACTCCCTTCCCAGCAGGAGATAGCAGGAACGGCCGCCATCACGCTGACCAGCGCGGGCGGCACGATCTACCAGGTTCCGCTGAACCTCAGACAGCTGGAAGTCTCGGGAGTGTGGGATTCCACCGGGCCGCTGGCATTCACCCATGAAGGCGACTCGCTGATCGTCACGCTCACCGATCCGGTGTCGGTCGGAGAGGAGAGGACGGTGAGCGTGCAGTACTCCGGCCAGCCCTGGAACGAAGGAGCAGGTAAGTTCGGAGGCTTCTGGTTCCACCCCAATGTCTCGTATCAGATGGGAGTGGGCGTCTATTCGGCCCAGCCGTCGATGGGGAGATGCATGTTCCCGTGCTGGGACCATCCATCAGACAAGGCCACCTTCGAATTCTCCATCACAGTGGACGACACGGTGGAGGTCGTGGCCAACGGCGAGCCTGCCGGCGTGCAGTACGCAGGCGGCAAGGCGACCTGGAGCTGGGTGCTCGACCAGCCCATGTCCACCTATCTCGCCGCGATATCGGCATCCGAGTACGTCGACCTTGTGGACTCGACCTATTCATGGATCCATTATTACGTATACCCCAATGAGATAGCGGATGCGCACGGAAGCTTCGCCAATGTCGATCTAATGATGGATGCACTCCAGGCGAGGTTCGGACCTTATCCGTGGCAGTGCAAGTTCAGCTATGTCGAAACCCCCAAGGGCGACATGGAGCACACCACCGAGGTCTACCACCTGCAGTCGCTCATCAACGGCCAGACCAACAACGATCCGGTCGTCGTCCACGAGATGGGCCACATGTGGTGGGGCAACTGCGTCACGGAGTCCGACTGGAACGATGTCTGGCTCTCGGAGGGCTTCGCCACTTACTGCGAGGCCGTGTGGGCGGAGCACTACGGACCTTCGGCATACACCCAGTACATGGTCAACGAGATCATGGTTCCCTACCTGCAGAGCGGAGAGGTCTTCCCCATGGGCGATCCCGAGGAGCTGTGGAGCTACACCTCCTACCAGAAGGGGGCGAGCGTCCTCCATATGCTCAGGTGCATCATGGGGGACGATGCCTTCTTCTCCGGACTCGGCTCGTATTTCGACGATCACCAGTTCTCGCTGGCGACCACCGCCGATCTCAGGCAGCACATGGAGGCGGCCGCAGGCGGCGACCTGGGCTGGTTCTTCGACGAATGGGTCTACGGCTTCGGATATCCCGCCTATGACATCGGCTGGAGCGCCGTGCAGTCAGGCTCGGACTGGCTGGTCACCATAACGGTGGATCAGATCCAGGGCACAGGGTCATTCTTCACAATGCCCCTGCAGTTCGAGATCGCCGGCGGGTCCTCGTCGGAGATGGTGGAATTCTGGAACGACATTCAAGGGGACAGTCAGATCTTTGCGGTAGGATTCGAGCCGGAACTTGTGAGATTCGACCCGGGACATCATGTGCTTTCCACTGCTCTCCTCGGAGTCGGCGAGGCACCTGCGCCCCCCGGGGGAGGCACTGGCGTCATCAGGGTCTTCCCGAATCCGTGCCGCGGCGCCCTGGACGTGGAATGGCCCGGCATGGAAGCCAGCGACATGCAGGTGACAGTGTTCGACCTCTCGGGGAGGGCCGTGCTCAGGGAGAGTTTCGCCCCTGGAGAGATCAGGCTGGACCTGGGGGAACTGCCGCCAGGCACCTATCTGCTCGAGGCGAGGGGAGAGGGCAACCTCAGGCAGACTGCGGCATTCCAGGTGGCCGGTGGAAGGGAAGCCTTCTAGCTAGCGTCCGAGGAGGATGACGGAACCGGCAGGCGCTCCTCCCGCCATCACGAGATAGACGCCCTTCGCCAGTCCGGAGAGGTCGAGCCGTGCCACGCCCCCGGCGCCTGCAGGACTCCTGCCGACCTCTCTGCCGAGCAGGTCGACGACCGACGCGGTCTCTCCGTCCCGGAGCCCGGTCACCGTGACGAAGTCCGCGGCCGGGTTCGGCTCGACCGAGATGGATGGAGGGGGCGGCGAGCCCTCCGCCGATTCCCACCAGGTCCTGTAAATGGCCCCGTATGGGCAGTGCTGCACGCAGATCCCGCATGCGTTGCACAGGTCGGGGTCGATCCAGGCATCGCCTCCCGACAGGGAGATCGCCCCCTCGGGACACCAGGAGATGCAGTTGCCGCATCCGGGGCAGACCGAGGGGTCGACCTGGTAGATCCAGCCCATGAGCGCCCCGGACGCCCCCGCGAGGCAGAGTGCGGGAAGCACGGCCACAAGAGCTCTGCGCATCAGTCCTCCATGTCCTCTTCGAGCGAAGGGGAAGAGACCCCGCACGGCGCCGGGAGTATCCATCCCGCCGCCAGGCGCATCCTCTGTATCTCCATGGCCACCACCGCAAGGGCGCTGGCGACGTTCATGCACGACCTGCGGCCGGTCTGGGGCAGCCCCACCACCATGTCCGCCCCCGAGAGGACATCCCCGGACACGCCGAGCGCCTCGTTGCCGAAGACGAAGGCATCGGACACCGAGAAGCCAGCATCGAAGAGCGTCCGGGAGCCGCGCCCGCCCTCGACCGCCACGATCCTCCTGCCGGTGGCCTTAAGCCAGCCCGCAGCCTCGGAGGCCTGGTCGAAGTGCCTCCAGAGGACGGCCTCCTGAGTGCCCCTGGCGGTATGGGCCAGCCTCCTGTTGCCGGGCAGCGCGCAGCATCCGCACAGGAACAGCGCACACGGAGAGACGGCCTCGGCGGTGCGAAAGGCCGAGCCCACGTTGAAGGCGCTCCTGAAGCGGTCCAGGACGAAGACCGGGGTGCCTGTTGAAAGGTGCAGCTCCGTGGAGTAACATCCTGACATGGAGCTTTCGCCGGTTCTCTTCATCTATGTGGCCGCCTTCCTGACCGGACTATACTGCGGCCCGGTCAGCCCCGGATATGCCGTACCGGCTCTTGCCGCCGCAGGGGCCGTGGCGGTGGCCGTCTCGGGTCGGACGGGCGCGGCGCGGGGGCTTCTCGCATGCGCGCTGTTCCTCCTCGGCTCTGAGAGGGCGACCTGCGGCGCGGGCGGATCTGCCGGAGCCCTTCCGGAAGGGAGGGACGCCATCCTCAGGGGCCGGGTCGGCGTGGTGACCGAACACGGGCTGTTTCTCGAGACCGCCTCCGGGAGGATATGGGTCAGGGGCGAGAGGGCAGCGGGCAGCTGCATGGAGGGCGACTCCATGCTGGTCATGGGTTATGCGGACAGCGGCAGCATCAGCGGCATGGCCTTCGAGATCAGGCCCTCGGCCGATCCTCTGACACAGGCCAGGCGCCGTCTCGCTTCCCTCTGGGCGGACAGGTGCGGGCCGGGACAGGGCGCCTCTCTGGTGTCCGCGCTGCTCGTGGGCGAGCGCAGCGGGATGCCGGACAGGATGCGCAGGGTGTTCAGGGATTCGGGTACATCCCACATCCTCTCTGTTTCCGGCTTCCACGTGGGCATGGTCGCGGCCGCGGTCTTCTTCGCGCTCAGGAAGGTGGCGGGAGGGAGGCGATGGGCGGGCTTCGCCGCGGTCCTTCTGGTGGCGGGATACGTTCTCCTGACGGGGGCAAGGCCTCCGGCGGTCAGGTCGGGCTTCATGTCCGCAGCGGTCATCATCGGGGCGGGCGCCGGAGTGAGGCTGAAACCGCTGGTGGTGTGGTCCCTGGCCGCCATCCTGGTCCTGGGCATCTCCGATTCGGTCGCGAGGGACGCGGGAGCCCAGATGTCCTTCGCCGCCGTCCTCGCGCTGGTGCTTCTCTCGGTGAGGTTCGGAGGGCGGCTTGGAGGCCTGCTCACCAGCCTGTACTCGGGCGTCTGCGTCACACTCTCCCTGGTCCCTCTCATCGCGTCCACCTACGGCGTTTTCCAGCTCTCCTCGCCATACGCCACGCTGATGTCGGTTCCCTTCATGGTGTGCATGATGGTCGTCGGTGCGCTTGCCCTGCTGCCTGCCGGCAGCCTGCCGGGCTCGCTCGCAGGGCCGGTGGCGGCGGCCTGGCTCGGAGCTCTCGATGCGATCACGCTCGAGCCCGTGGGGTTCGGAGGCGCTGCGGAGGCAGTCGCATGGTTCTGCTGTCTTGCCGCGCTTCTGTATGTCTCGAGGAGAAGAGGCTTCCTGCGGAGGTTCCGCTAGCGGGGCTTCAGGTCGAGTCGCCCTCGAAGGTCACGAGGATGCTTCCCCCGTTGTCCAGGGCGTCTTCGGTCCTGTCGACGCAGAAGGCATCCACCTCGGCCCCCAGAGGGAACTCGAGCGGCAGGGTGTCGCCCGGCTGGGCGGCGGAGGCCGATCTGCCGCTGCCCGGCTCCGAGAAGAGAAGGACGATTATGCCGTCGTAGCCGGTGAGATTGTCATTCTCCACGATGGCCAGATACCGGCCGGGGGAGAGGGAGATGCGCCTGGAGCGGTCGGTGATGGCGAGATGGTACGCCGACGAGACAGTGATGCTGGGGGTTAGGTGGGGGATGAAGGGCAGGAACCTGACCGAATCGACCGCTGTCGGAGTGGTGACGACGATGGTCACGGAGTCGCTGAACCCGGGCTCCGGCTTCCAGGTTACGCTCCTGCCGAGCGCCTCGGGCTCGTCCGTCTCCATGAAGAATCCGGCCGAGCAGGTCCACTGGGCCGAGCTGCCGTCCGGGAGGACCGTGGAGAGGTATGTCGTGCCCGAACCCGACGCATCGATGGACGCGATGATGTTCCCCGACTCCGCGGGCTGCCCCATGGTCTCCCTCACGAGCCAGGTGCCGAGGGCGAGCACGGGGAGAACGAAGGGGAGGGCTATGGCCAGCGCTGTCAGCAATCTCTTCCTTCTGGGCATGATCAGCCGCCTCCTGCCGCCGTCGGGTCCCCATGCAGAACGATCAGCGCGGCATCAGCCAGATCCCCCGCCACGAAATCGGGATCTGCGGCCCCGGACGATCTCATCCTCTCGAGCTGCTCGATCCCCCTGCCAGAGAGCACCAGGATGGTGCGAAGTCCGCAGGCCGTCCCCAGCTCGATGTCGCTCGCGGCGTCACCCACCAGCCAGCCCCCGGGAGGCAGGCCCAGGTCCTGGCGTGCGCTGTCCACGAGTCCGGTGAGGGGCTTCCGGCAGCTGCAGCCCTCGCCGGGCGCATGCGGGCAGTAATATACCCCCGCCACGGAACCGCCGTAGCCAGCGATCCTCCGGCAGAGCATGGAGTTGATCTCCTCGACCGCTTCTGCCTTCACCAGACCGCGGCCGATGGCCGACTGGTTGGTGACCACGACGACCGGGTGTCCCGCCATGGAGAGGACGGCAGCCGCCTCCAGGGCGCCGGGCAGCGGCTTCCACTGGGAGGGGGTCCTCACGTAGTCTGGGACGTTCTCGTTCAGGACGCCGTCGCGGTCGAGGAAAACTGGCTCAGGCATGCTCTCCGGTCCGCTTCCTGTGGAACTCCACCAGGTCGGCAAGCCCTTCCGCGAACCCGATCTCCGGGACCCAGCCCAGGAGATCCGCAGCGACCGAGGGATCGAGGGCGATCTTCAGGATCTCCTCGGGCAGAGCGGGACCCCTTGTGGGGAGGAGATCCGTGCCCACGAGGCCGCGGATTATTGCGTCGAGCTCGACGACGGAATGGCCCACGCCCCAGCCTATGTTGAGTATGCGGCCGCCGATCGCCCGGTTGCCGGTGTCCATGGCGAGGAGGTTGGCCCTGGCTATGTCCCTCACGTGCACGTAGTCCCTCAGCTGCATCCCGTCGCCGTTGATCCTGGGAGGCCTGCCCTCGAGGTACGCGAGCGTGAAGATCGCCGTGACCCCGGCCTCGCCGTGCGGATTCTGGCGTGGGCCGTAGACATTGGGATATCTCAGGACGACGTAGTCGAGTCCGTAGAGGTGCCTGTACAGGAACAGGTAGTGCTCGACCGTGTGCTTGCTCACTCCGTAGTGGCAGATGGGGTTGATCGGGTGATCCTCCCTCACGGGGAGGCTGTCGGGCTCGCCGTAGACCGCCCCGCCGGTGGAGGCGTAGACGACCCTCTTGACACCGCTCCTGCGGCAGGCCTCGAGGATGTTGATCGATCCCCGGATGTTCACGTCCGCATCGAAGAGGGGCTCTCTGACCGATCTCCTGACGTCCATCTGGGCTGCGTGATGGCAGACTATGTCGAAGCGGCCGTTCTCTATCACCGTGGCGGCGTGGGGGCTGCGGATGTCGAGCCGGTGGAGCAGGGCGCGGGGATCGACGTTCTCCGCGAAGCCGGTGGACAGGTCGTCGATGATCTCCACCTCGATGCCGTTCTCGAGGAGCATGTCGGCCACATTCGACGCTATGAAGCCGGCTCCGCCGGTCACCATTGCTCTCATCGGGACCTCCGTGTTCGTGCGAAGGCGGAAACTGATGCCCGGGCAGGCCTCCGGTCAATGCCGGCGCCGCGGCGGGAGCCGCCCGGGCAGGGTCGTGGACACGCGCAGACGCTCTAGATCATCATTGGCCGGAACGGAGGTCCCGATGAGAATCCTGGTCTTGTCCGGTGGAAGGTCGGCGGAGCGAGAGATCTCGATCGAATCCGCCGCATTCGTGTCCAGGGCGCTGGAGGCGGCGGGCCATTCCGTCGTCGCAGTGGATATCGATGCCGACGGCACCTGGTCCCGCTCGGGCCGCGTGCTCCTGATCGAGACCGGGCGCTGCCCGTGGCTCCTCCGGGATGCCGGATCGACTCTCCAGTTCGAGGCCGTGTTCCCCGTGCTCCACGGTCCGTTCGGCGAGGACGGCACGGTGCAGGGGCTCTGTGAGACGGCCGGCTGGCCGTGCGCGGGAGCTGACGTGATGGCCTCTTCGGTGGGCATGAACAAGATCGCGTTCAAGCGCCTGGCGGCCGGAGCGGGCATACCGGTCGTGCCGTGGATGGAGGTCTCCGCAGGGCCATCCGGCCCCCTGGCCGACTGCGTGGAAGGCGAGCTGGGGCTGCCCGTCTTCGTGAAGCCCGCAAGGCTGGGCTCCTCCGTGGGCATCTCCCGCGCAGCGGACGGCCGATCCCTCGCCATGGCGCTCGATCTCGCATTCTCCTACGATCCGCTCGTGCTGGTGGAGGTGGCGCTCCGGACTCCCAGGGAGCTGGAGGTATCTCTCGTCGGGGACGATTCAGGCATCTCCAGCTCGATCCCCGGAGAGGTGAAGCCCGGCCGCGACTGGTACGACTACGAGGCCAAGTACGCCTGCGCTGCATCCGAGCTGTGCATTCCTGCGCAGATACCGGCGGCGCTGGCGGCCGAGATATCGAGGAACGCGACAACCGCATTCGGTCTGATAGGCGGGAGGGGCTACGCGAGGATGGACTTCCTCCTCGAGGGCGACATGCTGTTCCTCAACGAGGTGAACACGATACCGGGGTTCACCGGCATAAGCATGTTCCCCAAGCTCTGGGAGGCGTCGGGTGTCCCGGCGCCGGCCCTTCTCGATCGTATCCTTCACGAGGCCCTGTCGCGCAGGCAGGTCGGGCTCTGGAGGAGATGATGTCCAGGTTCAGGGTGGATCTCAGGAGCGATACGGTGAGCGTTCCGTCGCTGGGCATGCGCAACGCCATGGCCCATGCAGAGGTCGGCGACGACGTTTTCGGAGAGGATCCCACGGTCAACCTGCTCCAGGAGAGGGTCGCAACGCTGCTCGGTTTCGAGTCGGCGATCTTCATGGCTTCGGGGACCATGTCGAACGGGATCGCCATCCGGGTCCTGGCCGATCCCGGGGATGAGGTGGTCTGCGGCTCTTCGAGTCACATCTACATCTACGAGGGCGCCTCTGCGGCCCTCAACGGAGGCATTCAGCTGCACAGGCTGGACGAAGGGCCCGACGGGCTCCCCGAGCCTGCGGATATCGAGGCCGCGCTGGCGAGGAGCGGTGACCTGCATTTCGCCCCGAGGCGGCTGGTCTGCCTCGAGAACACTCATAACATAATGGGTGGCAAAGTACTGCCTGCGTCGAAAGTGCGCTCGGTCCAGGACATCGTATATGCGTCCGGGGGGCGGCTCTACCTGGATGGAGCGAGGTTGTGGCACACCCATGTCGCACTCGGGGTTCCCCTGCAGGAGCTGACGCAGGGCTTCGAGATGGTCTCGGTGTGCTTCTCCAAGGCCATGGGCTGCCCCGTGGGGTCCGTCCTCGCGGGGAGCGCGGCGACCGTGGCCAGGGCGAGGTGGTTCAGGAAGCGCCATGGGGGGGGGATGAGACAGGCCGGCATACTCGCCGCCGCCTGCCTGCACGCGCTGGAGCACAACCTCCCCCAGCTCGAGCAGACGCACAAGTGGGCAAGGTCCCTTGCGAGGGCCGCCTCCTCGTCATCCATCTTCGAGATCGAGCCCGAGTCCGTCGAGACCAACATCGTGATACTGCGCTCGCCGGGTGTGAGCTCGGCCACGGTGGCCTCCGCCCTCGAAGGGGTCGGCATAGGATGCCTCCCCGTTGGGCCGCAGGCCATCAGGCTGGTGACGCACCTGTCGCTCTCGGAGCGGGACATGAAGTTCGCGGCGGACACGCTCGCCGCCTTTGGAGGATAGGATGAGAACAGGCGTCGCAGGCGTCGGCCATCTCGGTTATCACCACGCCAGGATTCTCAGGAGCCTGGCCTCCGAGGTCCGCGTCCACGACCTGGACGGGCGGAGGGCCGACACGGTCGCATCCGAGCTCGGAGTCGAGTCCGTGAGCTCCCTCGAGGCCCTGGTGGACTGGTGCGATGCGCTGGTCGTGGCCTGCACCACCTCGAGCCATCACTCCGTGGCGATGAAGGCCCTCGGTGCCGGACGGCACATCCTCGTCGAAAAACCCATTGCGGCGACAGGCGCTCAGGCGAGGGAGATGGAGCGGGCTGCACGAGCCGCCGGGGCGGTCCTGGCCGTGGGCCATGTCGAGAGATTCAACCCTGCTGTCGTGGCAGCCTCCAACCTGCTGCAGAAGCCGCTCTTCGTCGAGGGGCACAGGATGTCCCCGTTCAAGACCAGGGGCACCGACGTATCCGTCGTCATGGACCTGATGATCCATGACATCGACCTCGTTCTCTCCTTCATGAAGGCTCCGGTGACGGGCATCTCGGCCTCCGGAGTGGCCGTGCTCACGGACAGCGTGGACATCGCCAGCGCCCGCATCTCGTTTGCCGACGGCGCCGTGGCCAACATGACCGCCAGCCGGATCTCGAAGGAGCCCCTGAGAAAGCTCCGGTTCTTCCAGCAGAAGCGCTACGTGGCCGTGGACTTCGCAGCCCGGTCCGTCGAAGCCCTGGAGGTCAGGGGGGATTCCATCGTCCCTATCGAAGTGGAAGTACCCGAGACCGATCCATTGACCGAAGAGCTGAAGGACTTCCTGGAATGCTGCAGGACCGGAGCATGCCCCGTCGTGGGCGCGGCCGACGGCGTAAGGGCCCTGGAAACGGCCGAGCTGATACTCGCCACCATATCCTCGGCGACCAGGGCCTGCTGAGTGAGGCTCTTCGCCGTCGCAGGAGAGCCTTCGGGAGACGTCAGGGCCGCAGAACTCCTGGGCGAGCTTGCGAAGATCGGGCAGCTCGACGTCGCCGGGATGGGCGGACCTCGCATGGCTGCAGCGGGAGCGGTCCTCTCCGAGAGGATGGAAGCCCACTCCGTCATGGGCTTCGCCGAGGTGCTCCGGTCCGCCGCCGCGTTCGCGGCGTTGGAGCGCAGGCTGCACGAGGCGTGTCTGGATTTTTCACCCGATGCCATGCTGCTCGTCGACTATCCCGGCTTCAATCTCAGATTCGCGAAATGGGCCTCTCGCAAGGGTTTGAAAGTCATCTACTATATCTCGCCGCAGATCTGGGCATGGGGCGGATGGCGCGTCCCCGCCATCCGGGAATCCGTCTCCCTGATGGTCACCCTGTTCGAGTTCGAGCACGAGTTCTACCGGAGCAGGGGAATCAGGAGCACATGGAGCGGGCATCCGCTGGTCGACGCAATCCCGGTGACCGCTCCCGGGGGCCGGTCGATCGCCGTCCTGCCGGGCAGCAGAGCCCAGGAGGTATCGCGGCTCCTGCCCGTCATGCTCGACGCCGCCCGGCGGCTCGTGGCCGATGGGTCTGCCGACGGCGTCGTGGTCGCGCGCTCGGGGAACCTTCCCGAGAGTCTGTATGATCGCTGCAGCTCACAGCCCGGAGTCGGACTCGCAGACGGGACCTCCGAAGCCCTGGCCGGGGCCAGGGGAGCCTTCGTCTGCTCGGGGACGGCCACCCTCGAGACGTCCCTGCACGGGATCCCGTTCGTGGTTCTCTACAGGACATCACCTGTCACGTACGGCCTCGCCAGGCTGCTCGTAAGAGGCGTCGACAGGATTTGCCTCGCGAGCATCGCCGCAGGAATCGAAGCGGCGCCAGAGCTCATCCAGGGCCGTGTGACCGCGGCCAGAGCGGCGGAGGCTCTGAGACCTCTCCTGGCCGACGGTCCGAGGAGGGACGGCAGCCTCGCCGGGCTTGCCAGGGTGCGGGCCTCGCTCGGGGCGCCCGGAGCCGCCGCCCGGGCTGCGGCGGCGATCGCCGGATTCCTTGAAGGCTCCCAGTGGACCTGATGGCGCTTGCGAGGACAGCGGGCCGGCTGCTCGTGACAGGACTCGGACTCTCGTGGAGGATAGACTACCGGCGCCCCCCCTCCGGCAGGGCCGGACACATGCGCGGCCTCCCGGCTCTCTTTGCGTTCTGGCACGGCCGCCAGCTCCCCCTGATCTACACCCACAGGAACGAGACCTCCACCGTTCTCATAAGTTCCAACCGGGACGGCGAGTATGCAGCCCGCGCGCTCGAGGCCATGGGGTTCCGGACCATTCGGGGCTCCACGAGCAGAGGGGGTGTGAGGGCGCTTCGGGAGATGGCCGCGAGACTGGCTTCGGGGACAGACTGCGCGCTCACTCCGGATGGTCCGCGCGGGCCGTTCGAGAAGGCCATGCCCGGCGCCGCCACGATATCGGCCCTTGCGGGCAGGCCGGCGGTCGCCCTGGGTACGGCAGGTTGGCCGAGGCTGGTTTTCGGATCCTGGGACAGGTTCCAGGTCGCTCTGCCCTTCGCCAGGATGGTCGTCGTGGAGGGCCGCCCGGTCGGACCGTTCCGAAGGGATGGGATCGAGGGCGGGACCATGCTCCTCGAGACCGAGATGAGGCGCGTGACCGGCCTTGCGGAGTATCTCGCGCGTCCCGTCTCCAGAGCCGTCTCCTCCATCGTCTCTGCCGCTGCGGGGGCCGCGGAGCCCGTCGCCCGTCTCGCGCTGCTCGCCAGGCCACCCCGGGAGCGGCTCGAGAGAACCGGACGCGCGCCGTGCCCGGGAGCAGGTGCGGTGATGCTCCACGGCTCCTCGATGGGGGAGATCGAAGGGCTGCTGCCGCTTGCGGCAGATCTGGAGTCGAGGGGCACGAGGTCCTTCCTCACATGCTTCACCCCGGCTGCGAGGGCGAAACTGGAATCGGCGGGCCTGCCGTCATGCTTCCTCCCGCTCGACTGCCCGCATTTCGTGGATGGCTTCCTGGAGAGATGGGCTCCGTCGGTCCTGGTTCTCGCCGAGACCGAGATCTGGCCGAACATGGTGAAGTCGTGCCTTCTCAGGTCGATACCCTGCATGATGGTCAACGCCAGGCTGTCGAGGCGGAGCCTGAATCGCTACAAGGCGTTCGGCGGCCCTTCCGCGGGCCGCCTGCTCTCCTGCTTCGCCGCCGTCCTCGCGAGGTCCGGAGAGGACGCGGAGCGCTTCGTCGAACTGGGCGTCAGACCCGACATCGTGAAACTCTCGGGTGATTCCAAGGCCCTGGCCGCCCCCGGGGAGCCGCCTCCGGAATGGTCGGCGCTGCTTCCGCGGGGGAGACCCGTCCTGATAGCCGGATCGACACGCGAGGGCGAGGAGCTCCCTGTGGCGAGGGCCGCGATCGAGGCCTCCCTGTATCCGGTCATCGCTCCACGGCATCTTGCCCGGGTGGGCGAAATCGTGAAGATGCTCTCCTCCTCGGGCATTTCCTGCGGGCTCTGGAGCGAGGGCGCCCCCGGCGGGGGCGGGAACGAATGCCTGGTGATCGACAGGATGGGGATGCTCTCGAGACTCTACGCCCTCGGCAAAGTGGCCTTCGTGGGCGGGACGATCGCGCCGCTTGGAGGCCATAACATCCTCGAGCCTCTCAGGCAGGGCATCCCGGTCGTGACCGGACCTTCGGTGGAGAGCTTCGCAGAGGTAGCTGCCCTCGGGCGGGAGTCCGGCGCCGTGAGATCGGTGGAGACCGGGATGCTGGCCTCCGCCTTTGCTGAAGCCCTGGCCGCGCCTCCGCCGCGAGGAGAGCTGATCGAGCTGGGCTCCACGGAGGCCCGGGGCGTTCTCGGTGACTTCAGGAGGGCGCTGGCATCCTGCGGAGTGGATTCCCCATGACGGCGGAGCAGGCCTTCAGGCGGATCGCGGAGCGCAGGGGATTCTGGGCTCCCGTGGGCTGGATCCTCTCCCCGCTCGGGCTCGTGTACGGTACCCTGGCCGCAGTCAGGAGAAGGCTCTACGAAACGGGGAAGGCCGCCCGTACGCGTGTGCCGGCGGTCGTCGTGAGCGTCGGCAACCTGGAGGTCGGAGGGGTGGGCAAGACCCCGGTTACCATCTGGCTGGCGCAGGAGCTGGCGAGGCAGGGCATGCGCACGGCTGTGGTGGCGAAAGACCTCAACCGGAGCAGAAGGACCCCTTTCGACGCTTCGCGCGAGTTGATGAGCAATTCCAACAAGTTGCCTTCCGATGAAGTGATACTCCTGACGCGATCTCTCCGGGAATGCTCCGTGTACGCCGGTCCTGACAAGACGGACGCGGCGGTGCGCGCATGGGAGGAGGCAAGGCCGGAGGTCATCGTCGTCGATGACGGGTTCCAGCATCTCAGGCTCTGCAGGGATATGGAGATAGTGGTCCTGGACTTCGACCATCCCCTCGGGAGGGGAGGCGTGCTCCCGGCAGGAACCCTCCGGGAGTTCCCGGGCACTTTGACGAAGGCCGATGTGTTCTGGATAAACAGGGTCGGAACCGGGAGGAGCGGCGAATGGATGGGCAGGGCCCTGTCCGCATACAACTGGCGGGCAGCCGTAGTGACCAGCAGGCTGGTTCCGCAGGGCCTGAGGCTGCCCGGCGGGGGCATGCTCGCACCGTCAGGTCTCAAGGTGCTGGCCTTCTGCGGGATCGGGTCGCCTGACGGCTTCGGCCGGACTCTCGGGGAGGCCGGCTGCGAAGTGCTCGGACTGGAGGTGTTCCCCGACCATCACCGATATTCGGATGACGAGCTCGACGGGCTCGAAAAGCTTCGCCGGGAGCGATCGGCGGACTTCCTGGTGACCACCGGGAAGGACTCGGTCAAGCTGGGCAGGAAGGGAAGCGAGCTCAACATCGCATTCCTGGAAGTGAGCCTGGAAGTGTCCGGAGAAGCCGAGCGCCTCCTCTCGGAGATCAGGCGCCTGCATGCCTCCAGGTTCGGATCGGGAGGTTCCAGTGACCACCAGGTATGACGTCCTGATCATCGGGGCCGGGCTGGGCGGGATGTCCTGCGCCCTGGAGCTGCCGTCCTCGATGCGGATACTCCTGCTCAGCAAGGTCGCCCTGCCCGCGGGCAGCACCTGTCTGGCCCAGGGGGGGCTGGCGGCGGCCGTAGGACCCGACGACAGCGCCGGCCTGCATCTCGCCGACACGCTTGCGGCAGGAGGTGGTCTCACGACGGAATCGACGGCCAGGAGGATCATCGAATACGGTCCTCGCCTGGTCGAGCGGCTCGCATCATGGGGCGCCAGGCTGGATGGGGCCGGAGGCGAGCCCGGAGGGATGGAGGGGGGGCACAGCAGGCGGCGCGTGCTCCACTTCTTCGACAGGACGGGGCGCTGGATAAGCGAGAACCTGACTGCACAGTGCCGGAACAGGGCCAACATCCACATACTGGAAGGCGGCTTCGCCATCAACCTGATCGTCGCCTCGAGGGAGGCTCCCGCGCTTATGGGAGCGAAGGGCGACAGATGCCTCGGGGCATATGTGCTGAAGGACGGAGAAGTCCACACGGTGCTCGCGGGGGAGACCGTGATCGCCACCGGCGGTGCGGGCAAGGTCTACCGCTACACATCGAACGACGACTGGGCGACGGGTGACGGCATCGCGATGGCCTGGAGGGCCGGCCTCCCGGTCAGGAACATGGAGTTCTTCCAGTTCCACCCCACCTGCCTCTTCCATCCGCAGCGCCGGAATTTCCTGATAACGGAGGCGATGAGGGGGGAGGGGGCCATCCTCCTCAACCTGGCCGGCGAGAGGTTCATGGAGCGCTTCGAGCCCGAAGCGCTGGAACTGGCTCCCAGGGACAGGGTCGCGAGGGCCATCG
The DNA here is from genome assembly GCA_002414865.1 of candidate division Hyd24-12 bacterium UBA5074. Taxonomy (GTDB): domain Bacteria; phylum Fermentibacterota; class Fermentibacteria; order Fermentibacterales; family Fermentibacteraceae; genus UBA5938. The sequence continues at coordinate 26,078 of DIAQ01000108.1, forward strand.
ATTCGGAGATGAAGCGCCTCGGCGACGACCATGTCCTCCTCGACGCGCGCAGCCTGGGCAGGAAGGTGCTCGAGGAGAGGTTCCCGGAAGTCACCGAGGGTGTCACCGCGCTGGGCATCTACCCGTGGGACGAGCCCATCCCGGTCGTGCCGGCCGCGCACTATTGCGTCGGCGGTGTCGTGGCGGGCGTGGACGGATCGACGGAGATGGAGGGGCTCAGGGTGGTCGGAGAGGCTGCCTCAACCGGGCTCCACGGGGCCAACAGGCTGGGCAGCAACAGCCTGCTCGAAGCGGGAGTCATGGGCATCGAAGCGGCGGCGGCCATGGCCGGATCCCTCCAGGGACCGCCCGAGATCACGGTGAAGGACTGGTACTTCGGCCGCGCCCGACCTCTCTCGGAGAGCATCCTGGTCGACCACGACTGGGCGGCTGTCCGTTCCACGATGTGGGACTACGTGGGGATCATCAGGTCGGACAGGAGGCTGCGCAGGGCGCTCCGCATCGTGGAGGTCATCTCGGACGAGGTGGAGGAGGACTACTGGTCGCTGCTGCCCGACATGGGGCTGCTCGAGCTGCGCAACCTCTGCACGGTGGCGGGCATCATCATCCGCTCCGCCCTCCTGAGGAGGGAGAGCCGCGGGCTGCACTACAACCTCGACTGTCCCGAGACCGTTCCGCCTCCCCGCGACACCGTGGTGAGACAGGAGAGATGAGAGGCCGCCTCCTCCTCCTGTGCGCGGCACTGGCCGCGCTGGCCTGCTCCGCACCGGTCTACAGGGGGCAGGGGCTGAGGTGCGTCGGAGGCGACTGGTCCGCCGGCGTCTCCAGTGCGGGACCCGGGCCGATGGGCTCCGACCAGAACAGGATGATGGGCATCATCGAGAGCTACATGGGCACTCCCTACGTCTACGGTGGGAACAGCCATGACGGCATCGACTGCTCCGGGTTCACGCAGGCTGTCTACCGGGAGTCCGGGTTCGAGATCCCGAGGACCGCGAGCGCCCAGGCCGAGTTCGCGAGGGATGTTTCGCCATCGGAGCTGCAGTTCGGAGACCTGTTGTTCTTCAATACTTCGGGGGGCGGCATCTCGCATGTGGGAATCTACGTGGGCAACGGATTCTTTGCGCATGCCGCATCCAGCTCGGGGGTCAGGCGTGAGAGCCTCGCCAATCCCTATTATGCCGCCAGGATAGTGGGGGCTGGCCGGGTGCCGGGCATGTAGCGCGCCCGGGGAACAGCCCTCAGCGGCCTTCCAGGAGCAGGCAGCTCCTCACGGCCAGCAGGCGCAGATGGCTTGCGGCATCCGGGTCGGCCAGGATCTCCAGCCAGAGCCTCGAAGCCTCGTAGGTTCTTCCGGTGACAGTGTATATGAGCGCTGCGCAAGCCCTGGCCTCGTCGGACGGCTCGTCCGCGAGCAGCGCCGTCTCGGCGGCATGCATGGCCTCTGGTGTTCTTCCCGCATCCCATGCGATCCGCGACAGGAGAAGCGCTCCCCGAGGGCGGTCCGAGAAGGGCTCCATGAACCCGGCCGCGCCTTCGGCGTTGCCGGCCTGGAGCTGGAGGAGGGCCAGATCCCAGGCGGGTACGGACCAGGCCGGATCGCATCCGGCCGCCTCCCACAGGAGCGAGGAGGCTCCGGCTTCGTCACCTGCCTCGTGCGCCTGCGTGGCCTCCCTCACGAGCCTTGCAGCATCCATCCTGTTGTCGAGCGCGTCCGAGAGCGAGGGGTCGAGAGGGAGCACGACCCTGTCTCCCGGGGCGGGCGACGACCCGGGACGGAAGCCCGAGAGCAGCGACAGGGCCTCTGCGCTCGAAGCGCTGTCCGAGTCCATGATCGCCCATGCGAGGAAGCGCCAGGTGTCGCCCTCCTGCCAGGTGTACTCCAGACCGGTCATGCTTCCAGGGACGACGTCCGGGGGGAGGACCTGACGGCTCCCGCACCCCGGAACGAGAAGAATCGCCGTCGACAGAGCGGTCAGCAGACTAGCCGCCCTGTTCGTCACGACAACCCTCCGCGAGACCGCATATGCGCTCGACATCCTCCACGCTCTCTATCGCGACCGCCTGGCCCCTCAGCCCGGAAGCCCCCCTGAACCCCTTGAGGTAGTGGACCAGCTGACCCCTGAAAACATGATAGACGAAGGGCTCGGGCAGGTATTCCCTCATCATCCCCAGATGAGACAGCACCGTCCCGGAGAGCTCCCCCGGAAGAGGGGAGCCGGGTCCCCCGCCCCTCAGGGCCCTGAAGATCCAGGGCTTCCCGATCGCGCCTCTGCCCACCAGGAGCCCCGACGCCCCGCTCCGGGACAGGAACTCCAGCGCGGCCTCCGGGCTCGACGATTCGCCGTTCGCTATCACGGGGATCGGGGACGCGGTGACGATCCTCGAGAGGGTGGCCGTGTCCGGCCTTCCTGCGAAGGGTTCGCTCCTGTATCTCGCATGCACGAACAGGGCGCAGGCGCCCCTGTCGCCGAGAAGCGTCCCGATGCCCTCGTCCAGGGCCTCTTCGGGCGACCAGCCGATCCGTATCTTTACGGTGACCGGAAGGCCCGAGGAGGATTCCGCCACAGCCTGGACGATGTCGAGGAGCCTGGGCAAATCCTTCAGCAGGGAAGCTCCGCTGCCGCTCTTCAGGACCTTCTTCACGGGACAGCCGGCGTTTATGTCGATGAACTCGAAACCCATGTCCCTGACCAGCGCCGTCGCCCTGGAGAATTCCTTCGGTATGGCTCCATAGAGCTGGATGCCGAGGGGGTGCTCGGAGGGATGGGACAGCAGGAGGCGTGACGACCCCAGCGAGCGCCTCGTGAGTCCCTGGACGCTCACCATCTCCGTGACCGTCGCCGTGGCTCCGAGACCTCTGCAGATCCTCCTGAAGGCGGAATCGCTGTAGCCGGCCATGGGGGCCAGGATGAAGCCTCCGATCAGTCCGGGAGGCACCGGACGGGCGACGCGCGGGGTGTCAGCCATCATGCCCGGAAAGCTCCTCGAAGGAGTCGCCCGCGCCGAACGAGCTGCGCACGAGGGGGCCGGATGCAACCGACCCGAAGCCCATGGCGAGAGCCCTCTCCCTCCAGCTGTCGAACTCGTCGGGAGGAATGAACCTCTCGACCGGCACACAGCCCTTCACAGGCTGGAGATACTGGCCCAGCGTGAGCATCCGCACACCGGCGCGGCGCAGCGCCTCCAGGGACTCGGCGATCTCGCTCTCCTCCTCGCCCAGCCCGAGCATCAGACCGCTCTTCAGAGGCATGCCGGGCCGCATCCGCGAATACTCGGAGAGGAGATCGAGAGACCGCCGGAAGGATGCGCCGGGCCTGACCCGGGGAAACAGCCGCTCGACCGTCTCGATGTTGTGGTTGAACACGTCGGGGATTGCTCCGGCCACGGTCTCCAGGCTCCGGAAATCACCCTGGAAGTCGGGGGTGAGTACCTCCACGCCAGTGCCCGGTGTCGTTGTCCTGATGGCGCGGATGGTCGCCGCGAATGCCGATGCCCCTCCGTCGGGGAGGTCGTCACGCGTCACGGAGGTCACGACGGCGAAACGCAAACCCATGGCCGCGACCGCCATGGCTACGCGTTCCGGCTCGTCCTCGTCGGGGGGTGGCAGCCGTCTGCCCGCAGCCTTCTCGATGGCGCAGTAGCCACAGGCGCGCGTGCAAATTCCTCCCAGGATCAGGAATGCAGCCGTGCCGCAGGAGAAGCATCTCCCGATGTTGGGGCACGCTGCCTCGGAGCAGACCGTGGCGAGGCCGAGGCCCGCGAGGGTCCTCCTCACATCCGCGGACTTCCCGCACGCGGCCCGGGAGACTCTCAGCCAGGAAGGCTTCCTGCGATTTCCGCCGTCCTCCATCCCTCCGCCTCCTTCCTTCGTGCGAGCGACATCCTGGCGAGTTCCGCCCGTGGAAGGTCCTCCATGGAGGCGCATCTCAGCGGGAAGCCGGCCAGCGCGGACAGGGCTTCCTCGAGGGCTCGCTCGAGCCCTTTCCGGTCACATGACGGGGCGATGTCCGAGATCGAGCAGGTGCGCTCGGCGATGGCTGACCGATGCTCGGCGACCATGCCGGGCGCGGACCTGAGGAAGGGGAGCAGCCTGGGCTGGTCGTTCCTGAGGAGGATGGAGCCGTGCTCGAGGAAGACGCCGTCCCTTCTCGCCTGGGCGCTGCCGACGAGTTTCCGCCCTCCCCAGGTTATCTCGCACGCTCCATGGCTGGCGAAGCAGGGGTTTCCTTTCGATCGGCCTTCGGAGGCCCTGGTGCGGGGTGTCATCGAGGCATCGATGCCGCAGGACCCGAGGGCGTGGAGAAGGGCTCCTCCGGTCATCGAGAGCGAGTCGAGTATGCCTCCCGCCTGAAGGGGATGACCCGGGCCCGCGATCACGGAGTAGGTGATCTCGGATTCGTGCCACACGGCCCTGCCGCCCGTGGGCCGGCGGACCAGATCGGCGCCCTCGGCCGAGATGCCTGCCAGATCCGCCTCCTCGCAAGGCTTCTGGAGCCGCCCGAAGGAGACGCAGGCGGGCATCCACCCGAATATCCTCACCGCGAAGGAGATCGCACCGCTCGCGGCCAGGGACATCAGCAGGTCGTCCGCCGCCATGTTCTCGTAACCGGACAGCGGTCCGGAGCTTATCGAGAGACCTTCCAGGACCATCCTCCCTCTGGAACTATTGCCCACCCGCGAGGTATCAGGTAGATTGAAAATACCGATTCGGAGAGGCAATATGCACTCTGTCACCTGTCTTCTGCTCGCCCTGCTCGCCTTGGCGGCCATGCCCGCGTCGGCCGGCGTGTACCGCGATGCCGGGGCAGCCGCCTACCAGTTCCTGAAGCTGGAGGTGTCGCCCAGGGCTTCGGCGCTCGGAGGCACGGTCCTCCTCAACTCGGGCGGGTTCGGCGTGCTCAACAGCCCCGCTGCGACCGCCTCGCTCGACGGCGGCGCCTTTGTCGCGAGCCATGGCGAATACTTCGGCTCCGTGGCGCAGAACTGCATCGCCATGATATCCGCGTCGGGCCGCTGGCGTTTCTCCGGAGCGGTTTCCTCCGTCTCCGCCTCCGGGCTCGAGCTGAGGCAGGAGGCCACCTCCGAGCCGGAGGGGACGTTCAGTGTGTGGAACATAGCCATGGCCGGGGGAGCCGCGGTCAGGACCGGCCCCCTGGATCTCGGGGTCTCCCTGAAGCTCATCAGAGAGAAGATCCACACCGACGGCAGCTGGGGCTTCTCCGTCGATGCGGGGGCCATCGCCAGGCCGCTGCCCTGGCTGGAGGCTGGCATAGCCCTCCTGAATGCCGGCCCTTCCATAGAATACGCCCGCTACGACAGCTACAGGCTTCCCCTGACCTGGCGCGCAGGGACGAGGGTCAGCGCCGCCCTCCCGTATGCCGGCCCGGCATCCCTTGTCGCAGAGGTCTTCAAGCCCATAGACAACGACGCCGGGGGGGCGCTGGGTGCCGAATTCCTCCCTGTCCGCTGGCTGGCGCTGCGCGCCGGCACGCATATCGGCGACGACTCGCGGAGCTTCACCGCGGGGGCGGGGCTGACTGCAGGAGGCTGGACGCTCGACTACGCCTGGGTCCCCGGGGAGTACTCGCTGGGGGACATCCACCGCATCTCGCTCTCCAGGAGCCTCTAGTCCCTCCGCTGCCGGCCGGGGATCACATGATCATCCTGCTCACCAACGACGACGGCATCGACGCTCCCGGACTCAGGACCCTCGTCTCGCGCCTCTCGGGCTACGAGCCGTTCGTCGTCGCGCCCTCCGGGCACAGGAGCGGCTGCGGGCATTCGCTGGGACTCTATTCCGACATCGAGGTCGCGAGGCGCGGACCGCGGGAGTGGGCCGTCTCGGGAACGCCGACGGACTGCGTCAAGCTCGCCCTCCTGGAGATCCTCGGCGAGAGGCCCGGGCTGGTCGTCTCCGGCATAAATCCCGGACCCAACATGGCCAACAACATCCATTACTCGGGAACCGTGGCCGCGGCGAGCGAAGCCGCCTTCTGGGGCATACCCTCCATCGCGGTGAGCATCGGAGCCGCGGAGCCGTCGCACCTCTCCACCGCCGCGGACCTGATCGCCGACATCGTCGACAGGGGAGGCTGGAAGCACATCCCCGAGGGAAGCCTCCTCAACGTCAACGTCCCGGACCTGCCCGCCGCGTCCCTCGCTGGCCAGGCCTGGACCCGGACGGCACGCTTTTCCGACGATGTGCCGTTCACGGTCGTCGAGCCCGACAGGCTCTACAGGTACACCCGCTGGTCGGGGCAGGATGTGCACGGCATGCAGGGCACCGATGTGGAGGCTCTCTCGCTGGGCTTCGTCAGCCTGACGCTGCTGGGCACGGACAGGACGCTGTCGCCGGCGGGGCTGCAGGACATCCTCGAGCGATAGGATGACGGCGCTCCTGCCTGCCATCGCACTGCTTGCCGCAGCGGATGCCGTGTTCCTCGAGCACTCCTCCATGGTCACCGTCACATCCGAATCCACGGCGGTCGAGATCTCCTCGGAGATCGTGATCCCGATCACATCGAACGGCGTGGCGCGCTATTCGAGGCTGTCCGTGCCCTTCACCAGGGGTTTCGACAGCGTCAGGGTGACGAGGGCCGAGACGAGGCCGGCGAGACCGGGGAGGTCAGACGCCTCTGCGTTTGTAACGGAGTCCCCCAGGGCCTCGCTCTCGTCCCAGTGGAGGCTGGAGAGCTCCTTCCGCGAGCTCCTGGTGGATTTCCAGGGCGTGGAAACCGGAGATACTCTCCTCATCGAGATCGAGAGGCGGGTGGACAGGCTTCCCATGGGGCCTTTCTACAGCTACTCCTTCTTCTTCCAGGGGAGGGACAGCGTGGCCTCCTCCAGGTTCGAGCTGAGGCTCCCTCCCGGCATGGATGTCCTCATCTGGGGTTCTGATGCTCCCGAGCCCGTCGAGACCGAATCGTCCACGGGCCGGACCATGGTGTGGCGCGGAGGGGCCGAGCCGGGGCTGGAGAGCCTGCCCTTCAGGGTCCCGGTGGAGGAGGAGGCGGCCAGAGTCGTCGTTGCAGGAGCCGATGCGGCCGGCGTCTCCGCCGGGCTGTCGGCTGCGCTCGATCCCGGACTTCCGGACCAGTCCTGCCTGGAGGAGCTCGACAGCATCATCCTGGCCGAAGGTCCGTCGCCCGTCCGCCTTTGCTCGTGGATATCGCGCAACATCGTCTACCAGGGCGCGGAGATAGGCACCGATCCCGGCTACACTCCCCAGCCGCCCTCGGTGACGCTGTCGAGAGGGAGCGGCGTGTGCCGCGATATGGCCGTCCTCCTCGTCGCGCTCCTCCGCAGGGCGGGGCTGCAGGCATGGCCCGTCCTCACCGGCACCTCGGCCAGGCTGGATCCGCTCGTGGGGAGCAGGAGCTTCGGCCATATGACTGTGCTGGCGATCGACTGCGGAGACTCCATCTACCTCGATCCCTCGCTTCCCTATGCGGCACCCGGCGCGGGTTCGCTCCCGGATGGCTCCTGCCTGCCGCTGGTGCCCGGAGGCAGGGGGCTGCTGCAGCTCCCCGACGGATCGTCTGCGGACACCGTCACCATCACTGTCAGGGGCATCCTCTCGGCCTCCCTCGACACGCTCTCGGCAACTGTCACTGCCGACTTCGCGGGCGGGGCCGAGAACCTCTGGAGAGGGATGATGTCCAGCCTTGACGGAGACAGGAGGGGCGAGGCCCTTCGCATCCTGTTCGGAGCCCTTCCGGGGTCTTCACTGGAGCTCGTCGGCGATCCGGGGGACGCCGATGGACGGATCTCCGTGACAGGTGCCGCCCGATTCGCCGTGCCGGTCCTCGCGATGGAAGGGACCTTCGCCGTCAGGCTGCCGGGCTTGGAGCAGGTCTCCCAGGTGGGGAGCAGGGCCGCGTCGCTGGTCCTTTCCAGGGGGGATGGCAGGGCTGTCCTCGTCGAGACGCCGCTGGTCGAAGTGCTGCACCTCTCCGTCGCCCTCCCGGAAGGTTGCTCCGCTTCAGACGCCTCCGCCCCGGAGCCGTCGGTCGGGTCCGGCTACAGGTCGGAATGCACGGTCTCCGGCGACTCGCTGCGCCTCGAGGAAAGAGCCGGGATCGGACCCTCCAGACCCTCGGCCGCGGAAGTGGCTGACCTCGAGGAGACCTTTCTCCTGCGCGCCTGTGCGGGGGCCAGGACCTTCATCCTCGGATACGGAGGCTGATCCATGTCCGGAGGGCTTCTGCCCGTCATGCTCTCCGCGCTCGCGGCCGCCTCCTCCGGACTGCGCGGGGGAGGCTTCTGCAGGTTCGTCGTCACCCGGGACGACTCCGCCCTCGAGACGCACATGGAGCTGAGCTCGGAGAGCATGGGAAGGCTCAGCTTCGGCTTCGATCCGGCGGTGGAGTCCCTGGAGATCGTGAGCTCATCCGTGGTGAGACCCGGAGGGGAGTCCCCGCTGCCGTCCTGGGCTCTGGACACGCTCTCGGGAACCGGCGGATGGCCGCTCGCCGCCTGCGCGGTCTTTCCTCCCGGCGCTGCGGGCAGGCTGGTTGTCGAACGGCGCTCGTGGGACAGGATCACCAGGCTCTGCCCTTCGGCAGTCCTCTTCCCTCCCCTGCCTTCTTGCAGCGTGGAGGTCGTGGTCGAGGGAGGCCGCGAGGATGTGTCCTGGAGCGGCGAAGGCTACTCCCGTTCTTTCCGGGGGCGCGACCTCGTGCTCAGGGCGGGGCCGCAGGCAGGCCCTGTGGCAGTGAGCTGGGCGCCCGGCTGGGGCGACCTCCGGGATGCCATGCTGTCGCAGGCCGACTCCGTGCTTGCGCTCCGGCCACCGGCAGGGGTGAGGGAGGCGGCGATCGAGGCCGGCGCTGCAGGAGCGGATCCCGTCGCCGGGATAAGGCGGCTCAGGACGATCCTCTGCAACAGCATCGAGATGACCTCAGCCCCCCGCCCGCTGGGGAGTGTCAGACCGCTCGCGGACATCCTCTCCACTCGCGAGGCTGACGCTCTCGAAGCCGCGGTCATCTTCTCGGCCATCTGCTCGGGCATGGGCATTCCGTGCTCTGTCGTCCCGGCGTCCGCAGCTCCGAGGGGCATCCCCGTGGCGGCCGACTGGGACAGGGTGCTGGTGAGGATGGATCTCCCCGGCGGGCGGGTCTTCGCAGAGCCGTCAGCCCTGCTGGTCCCCGCTCTCTTCGTGGCGGGCGCGGACAGTCTCCTCATTCTCGGAGAGGATGGCCCGGAACCGCTTCCATCGTTCAGGATCGATCCTGACATCTGCTCCGAGAACTGGGACATCTCCGCTTCGGGCCGGTTCCATCTCAGGGTATCGTCGTCGGGTGCGTTCGACCCCTCGATAAGGAGGAGGCTTGCAGGCCTCTCGGAAGCAAGGGCTGCCGCCTCCGTGTCGTCCTGGCTCTGGAGGGGAGGCTTCACGGCGGCGGTCGATTCGGTGGCCGCTGGAGACCTCTATGACCTTGCCGTGCCGGCATGCTTCGACCTTTGGGGTTCCCTGCCACCCTCCGAAGGCGGCTACATCGTGCTTCCCGGGCTGGCATGGGATGCAATCCCGGGAGGCACCGTCCGGAGAGCCTGGACGATACCGGCCGGTGGCGCGGCGTATCCTGCGGACCTCGCCGCGTCACCGGACCGGGATGGGCGCGTCGTCCTCTCCGATACCCTGCCGGTTCCCGTGAGCCGTCTGGTGCGCATCGAGGATCCGCCGGGGAGATGATCCGCGCACGGGTCCCGGCGATCCTGCTCTGCATCCTGGCAGGCTCGGCCGTTCGCATCCAGGCCTTCGCCGGATTCGCACGGATACTGCCTGTGAACTGGCTCTATGTCGACGAGAACGTCTACTGGAGCTCCACGCTCCTCCTCGAGGACGGCTCGCTCGACAGGCCTCCGGGAACCGCTCTCCTCGCCTGCATCCTTCATCCGGTCGGGGTGACGGGCGCCCGCGTCTTCTTCTCGGTGCTGTCGCTCGTGCCCGCGATACTCCTCGCAGCGTCCGGCAGAGGCCGCTGGGGAGCGGCCGTCGCGCTCGCGATGGCGGCCGAGCCCTCCCTTGCACTGGCCGGGGTCCAGATCATGCCTGAGGCGCCAGCGGCAGCTCTCTGCGCGCTTGCGATGGTCCTGCTCGGAAGGCGATCCAGTTTTTCTTCCGGGCTGGCTCTCGGGGCTGCCGCCCTATTCAGGCCGGAGACGGCCCTGGTGCTTTTTCTGGCTCCGGCTTCAGGCCTCGGACGGCGGTCCCTCCTCGTCATGGCGGCGGGGCTGCTCCTTCCGCTCGCGCCTGCCATCGCCGTGGACGCGGCAGCCGGGGCGGGGCCGCTGCCGGCGGGAAACGCCGCTGAGAATCTCTGGCTGGGATCGAGTCCATCACTGCTCTCGGTGCCTCCCGGAGTCGAGTTCGAGCAGCTAGTGTCGACGGGCGCGGGTGACGGGGGCGATTTCCTCTCCAGGTGGAGGGATGCGCTCTCACAGGACCCGCCCGGAGCGCTGTCGTTCTATCTCCGCAAGCTGGTTGCCACGCTTTCGTTTCCAGGTCCGGGGCGGAACCTCGAGGCGGGAGCCTTCTACAGGGAGACAGGTCTTTCCGCTCTCTGCCCGCTCACCGCCGCCATACTGGCGATGGCCCTCCCGCTCTCTCTGCTCAGAAGGGCGACCGGGACGGCGCGGCTCGCCTCCGCGGCACTCGCGGCGATGATGATCTCGGGGATGCTCTTCATACCTTCGGAGAGGCACAGGGTCGTCTTCCTGCCCTTCATGTGCTTCCTGGCCGCCGAGCGTGCGCCGGGGCGCCGGGCCGTCTTTGCAGCCGCTGGCGCAGCGTTCGCGCTTGCCATATTCTCGCTGGTGCCGTTCGACCCGGTCCGACCCGGACTCGATTCCGTCCTCAGAGCGGGGGCCGAGCTGGACGCGGGCCTTCCAGGAGAAGCCGCTTCCAGCCTCGACGAGGCAGAGGCGGCCGGCTTCAGGGGGGCGGACATCGCCAACCTGAGGGGCGTGGCGGCAGGATTGTCGAACAGGCCGCAGAGGGCCGTGGCGGAATTCGAGATGGCGCTTTCGCAGGCCCCCGGATCGCCTTCGATCTGGAGGAACTACGCGGTCGCACTCTACGGCGCGGGCCGGAGAGGGGAGGCCGGAACCGCTGCGCGAAGGGCTGTGGCCCTGCGGCATGATCTCACGGACGAACTGGAGTTCCTTCTGAGATGAGCCAGACGGCTTCGACGGAAGACATCCGACCCGAAAGGTCGGTTCTCGGCACCCCCGCGCAGGAGGGCAGGCGCGTGGCGAAGGCCGCGGGCCTCATGGGCGTCCTCACGGTGACCAGCCGGCTCCTCGGGCTCGCGAGGGACATGGCGCAGGCTGCGATACTCGGCACCGGAATGGCGGCCGACGCCTTCACTCTGGCCTTCATCATCCCGAACACGCTCAGGCGGCTCTTCGGTGAATCGACCGTCAGCGCTGCATTCGTGCCCACCTACACGAGCTCGCTCGTCTCCGGCGACAGGGAGAGGGCTTCCCGGCTGGGCTCGGGGGCCATCAACATCACAGCCCTTGCCCTTGCCGTGCTGACAGGGCTGGGCATGCTCCTGGCTCCTCTTCTCGTGCAGGTCTTCGCTCCCGGATTCTCGTCGGTTCCAGGCAAGATCGAGCTGTCCGCGGGTCTCCTGCGCCTGCTGTTCCCCTACATCCTCTTCGTGGGCACGGGTGCCGTCATGATGGGCATCTTGAACAGCCAGAGGCACTTCTTCACGCCGTCGCTGGGACCCGTCCTCTTCAACCTCGCAGCCCTCGCGGGCCTGTTCCTGCTGGCCAGGGCATGGAGGCCGGAGGCGCCTGTCTGGGGCTATTCCGCGGGCGTCCTCGCCGGAGGCGTCATGCAGTTCCTGGTGCTCGTCCCCGCGCTCGGGAGGAAGGGCTTCAGGTTCAGCGCGACCCTCGGCAGAGGGGACCGCGAGCTCGCCGGCGTCGGGAAGCTGGCGCTGCCCGCCCTCTTCGGCCTCATGGTGGCCGAGGTGAACGTCATGGTCGACCAGGTGATGGCATCGCTTCTCGAGCCGGGCAGCGTGGCTGCGCTGTCATACGGCAACAGGATCATGCAGTTCCCCCTGGGCGTGTTCGCCGTGGCGCTCGCGACGGCGCTCCTGCCCACACTGAGCAGGCAGGCCGCGCTCGGGCGCATCGAGGAGGCCAGGCTGACGCTGGATTACTCGACTCTTGCGCTCTCGCTGCTGATGCTTCCGGCGACGATCTTCATCTCGGTGCTCGGGCGCCAGACGGTGCTCGTCCTGATGGCCCGCGGTGCGTTCTCGCCCGATTCGGTCGATCTGACGACGGCGGCCCTGGTCTTCTTCTCGCTCGGGCTCGTGTTCTACGGCGCGATCAAGATAACGGCCCCCGTGTTCTACGCCATGAAGGACACCTCGACGCCGGTGAGAGTCGGCATGTCCTGCATGGGCATCAACATAGCCCTGGTGATCGTGCTCGCCTGGTCCTTCATGAAGACGGGCATCGCGAGGCCCATTGCAGGCATCGCCCTGGCGAGCAGCATCTCGTCGGCGCTGAACGTGGTGATCCTCAGAATCATACTGGCGAAGCGCCTGGGCCCCGCGCGCGGGGCGCCCCGCGCCGCGTGGATCGCAATGCTGCCTGCTTCCATCGCCTCCTGTGCCTCGATGCTGCTTCTCGAGCCCTGGATTTCAGGCCTCTGCGAGTCCTCGAGGCTGCAGGCGGGACTCGCGCTCTGCGCGGCCGGAGTCCTCTGCTACGTGGTGCTCTTCGCCGTCTTCATGCTCACCGGGGGCCGCGCAGCTGCGTCGGCCCTGAGGTTCGTCAGGAGCCGTGGCTCGATCTGAGCTCGAGGCTTCCGTGAAGGCGTCGCCCCACCTGCCGGGCGTCTACAGGTTCCTCGATTCCTCGTGCGGAATCCTCTACATCGGAAAGGCTCTGGACATCCAGAAGAGGCTCCGGGGGCATCTCTCGAATCCCGGAGACAGGCGCCACCAGCTTCTCCTCTCACGAGCCTGCGCCGTCGACTGGACCGTGACGCGCTCGGAGGTGGAGGCGCTCGTCCTCGAGGCCGACCTCATCAGGATGCACAAGCCGCCACTCAATGTGATGCTGCGGCAGGACTCGCGCTATCCTTTCCTGGAGCTGACGGTCTCGGAGGAGTACCCCAGGCTGCTGGTGACGAGGAAGGCCGATTCCGGCGACGGCTCGCTCCGCTTCGGGCCCTACCCCGACGCGAAGAACCTGCGCGCCCTCGTCGATTTCCTGCAGGAGGCATTCCCGCTGCGGAGGTGCCGGACGCCGGCCGCCGGACAGTGGGGGAGGAACTGCGTGCTGGCGCAGATGGGGAAGTGCCCCGCGCCGTGCAGGGGGGGAGGCCGCGAGGTCTACGACGCCAACGTCGCCACGATAGGGAGGATGCTCCAGGGGGACTGGGAGAGCGCCAGGGCGGGCATCGAGACGAGGATGCACGATGCTTCGGCCGCTCTGCGGTTCGAGGAGGCGGTCCGCTGGAGGGACCTCCTGGCCAGGCTGGAGAGCTTCGGCTGGCCGGCCCCGGACACGGTGAAGGACCGGGCGGCGAGGGACATCGTCGCGGTGAGGGAGAACTGGGGGATCGTTCTCCAGATGCGCTCCGGCAGGTTCGTCGGGGTCGTGAGACTTCCCTTCGAGAGCAGGTGGGGCCTGGCCGACGAGGCCGAGCGCATGGCAGTCCTTCTGAGGGGCTATTACGCCGAGACTGGTGACATCCCGCACGAAGTGCTCGTATCTGTCGAGCCGGCCGATCCGGAGGCCCTCCGGGACTGGCTCAGGCAGCGCAGGGGCTCCGCGGTGGATCTGAAGGCGCCCTCCAGAGGCGCTTCGAAGGAACTCGTCTCGCTCGCTCTCAGGGACCTGGAGCACTTCCTGGCGAGGCTGGAGTGGCGCCGCCCGGCAGGCGGGGAGGCCAGGAGGAAGGCAGCCCTGGAGGGCCTGGCAGACCTGCTCGGACTGCCGCGCCCGCCTGCCTGGATGGTCGCTCTCGACGCTTCGACCATACAGGGTTCCTTCCCGGTGGCCGCGCTCGTGAGCTTCCGGGACGGCGTACCGGACAAGTCCGGCTACAGGCGCTTCTCCATGGCCTCCGAGATCGGCAGGAACGACCCGGCGATGATCCGCGACGCCGTGACCAGGTTCGTGTCCCACCTCGAAGACGAGGCGCCGGACCTCTTCCTGATAGACGGGGGGCAGACCCAGCACAGGGCGGCCCTCGCGGCAGGGGAGCCCCTGAAGGGCCGGACCCTTTTCGTGTCGATCGCCAAGAGGGAGGAGACGCTCCTGGCGGGGGCGGAGGAGCGCGTGGTCAGCATCCCGCGGGACTCAGCCCCGCTCCTGGTCCTGAGGGCGATGCGGGACGAGGCGCACAGATTCGTGCTCCACTATCACAGGGACAGCAGGTCCCGCGGTGAGATAAGGTCGCAGGTCGACGAGATACCAGGCATCGGGCCGTGGCTCAGAGGGGTGCTCCTGAGGCACTTCGGGAGCGTGGACAGGCTGAAGGCCGCCTCCGTGGAGGACATGGTCCAGGTGCCCGGCATCGGGAGAGCGCGTGCGGCCCAGATCAGGAGGTTCTTCGATGAGTACGACGAAGGCGGGCAGGTTCGGGAGGACTGATCTCGATCTGCACAGGGACGACAGGGGCTGGGTGGTCAACCCCTTCGACGACGTTCCCGCAGGCGCGCGGGCCACTAACTGCCACATCATCTCGATCGAGCCCGGCCGCGTCCGCGGCAGGCATGTCCACCCGGGCAGGGACGAGCACTTCATAGCCCTCGCCGGGGATATAACCGTGTGCGACCTCGAGACCGGATTCGAGACGGTCATCAGCGGCTCCGAGCCGGTGCTCCTGGTCGTTCCCAGGGGGGTTCCCCATTCTTTCGAGAACCGCGGGGACTCCGTTGCCGTGGCGATCTGCTTCAGCGCCGTCATCGCCGATCCCACCCTGCAGGACACGATCAGGATCTGCTGAGGAGGGGGTCTCCCGCCCGCCCCGCCCTTGCCCTCGCGGCATTTCTGCGTTAACATCTCCCGGGAGGATCGGATGATCCTCCGGACGGAGCGATGATGCAGAAGATCAGGATACTGCCGGACGAGATGGTCAACCTCATCGCCGCGGGCGAGGTGGTGGAGAGGCCGGCCTCCGTCGCCAAGGAGCTCCTCGAGAACTCCATCGATGCCGGCGCCTCCGCCGTGGAGATAGAGGCCGAGCTGGGCGGGAAGCGGTCGATCACGGTGAGGGACGACGGCTGCGGCATGTCCCGCCAGGACCTCCTCATGTCGGTGCAGAGGCACGCGACGAGCAAGCTCGACAAGCCTTCGCAGCTCTCCGCGATCGAGTCTCTGGGGTTCAGGGGCGAAGCCCTGCCGAGCATTGCCGCCGTGTCGCGGATGACCATTCTGACATGTGATGGCGAAGGTGAAGCCTGCAGGCTGGAGATCGAGGGAGGGGTCATGCGCGATCTCTCTCCCGCGGCCAGGACCCGGGGGACCACCGTCACGGTCACCAGCCTGTTCTTCAACCAGCCCGCAAGGAGGAAATTCCTCAGGTCGGAGGAGACCGAGCTGTCCTGGATGGAACGGCATGTCACCGCGCTGGCGTTCGCCCACTGCAGCATTTCAGTGCGCTTCGTCCACGGAGGAGCCGTGCTGTTCGACCTGCCGGCCTCGTCGCTGGAGGAGCGGCTCCGCCGGAGGTTCCAGCTCGGCGACTCCGAGGCTGTGCTCTCGGCAGCCGCCGTCGACGGAGGAACCGCTGCCGAGCTGCTGGTCTGCCCCGACAGGAGATACGCGGGGAGGACGCACGGCTACTGCACCGTCAACGGGAGGCCCGTGAACTCCAGGGCTGTCATGGCGCCTGTCGAGGCAGCCTTCTCCGGACCCGCGGGGCATGCCCTGGGCATATGCCGAGTATCGCTCCCTCGGTCGGAGCTCGATGTGAACGTCCATCCCGCAAAGCTGGAGGTCAGGTTCAGGAATCCTTCACTCGTGTCCAGCGTCGTGGAGGAGGCGTGCAGGACAGCCTCAGGAGGCAGGAGGGCGGCTCTCGCAGCCGGGTCGGCCTTTCAGTATCAGGCCGCTCAGCCATCCCGGCAGCCTGCGGCCGAAGCTGTCCAGGCTGCGCTCGACCTGATGGCCCCGACAGCCGTCCAGAGCCCGCAGACGGGATACGCCCATGTGCTCCAGGCAGGGAGGAGCTACCTGGTGGCCTCCGTGCAGGGCGGCATAGTCGTGGTCGACCAGCATGCGGCGCACGAGAGGATCCTCTTCGAAGCCCTGGCCAGGAGACTGGAGGCGGAAGGCGAGGCCCCGAGCCAGCGGCTGCTGCTGCCGGAGACGATCGAGCTCGACCGCCGGTCGGAAGCGTCCCTCAGGGAGTACGACAGCGTGATCTCCCGCGCAGGCTTCGAGTTCTCGATCTCGGGCGGGACGCTCACGCTGACCGCTGTCCCCGAGGGCGTCAGCCATGCCGTGGAATCCCTCCTCGAAGTCCTCGCCTCTCTGAACGACCCGGTCCACGCGGCCCTGCCGCCGCTCGAGCAGATTGCCGCCGCAGCGGCATGTGCTGGAGCCGTGAAATTCGGGGACGCCCTCTCGCCCGCAGAGGCGCACGCTCTCCTGGAAGCGCTCTTCTCCACCGCCGAGCCGTTCCGCTGCCCCCATGGCAGACCAACTCTCGTCGAGATCTCCTTCGACGAGCTGTCACGGAGGTTCGGGAGGTGAGCGGCGGAGGGATTCTGGTGATCACGGGCTGCACCGCGTCGGGCAAGACGGCCGCCCTCGAGATCCTGGCCTCCCGCCTCGACCTGGAAGTGGTGAGCGCAGATTCGAGGCAGATCTACAGGGGGATGGACATAGGCACGGCCAAGCCCTCGAGGGATCTCCTGGGGCGCGTGCCCCACCATGTCCTGGACATCATGGACCCAGACGGCGTCTACTCCGCGGGCCGGTTCGCGGAGGATGCCGCCTCGGCGATAGAGAGCGTGAGAGCCCGGGGCAGGACGCCGCTGGTCGTCGGCGGCACGGTCCTGTATCTGCTCGCACTCCTGGGGGGGCTGGACGATCTGCCCCGCGCCCATCCCGCAGCGAGGAGGGTGCTTCTCGACATGGAATCCTCGGACCCCGGCTGCCTGCTCAGGATGCTCGCGCGGCTCGACCCGGTCTCGGCGGTCAGGCTGGGTTCCAGGGACCTCGTGAGGATCCTGAGAGCCCTCGAGATAAGCCTGGTGGCCGGAATGCCCGCTTCGACCCTGCGAAAGGGGGGCTCCGGAGGCGTCAGGAGCAGGATCCTCGTCCTGGACCCCGGACCTGCGGAGCTGCGCAGGCGGATCTCGGCGCGGACGGGCCTTATGCTCGAACAGGGGCTCGTGGAGGAGACGCGGACGCTACTCGAAGCGGGGTTCGGCAGGAGGAGCGCCCCCGGGAGCACGCTGGGCTACGACAGGGTGCTGGACATGCTCGAAGGAACCCTGGATGCAACGGAACTCCAGGACAGGATAGAGGCTGATACGTGGAGGTTTGCCAGGAGGCAGCGGAACATGATGCGCAGGCTGGGCCCGGTCTCCACCTGGGACGGGCTCGACGCCGGGCCGGTTCTGGCCGCCCTCGCCGAACTGGAGGAATGAGATGCAGAAGAGCACCGAGTCGGTCACAGAGCATCTTCCCCTCGAGGAGATAAGGGTGACATCGATCAGCTGCCTCGACCCCCCGGTGGAGTGGGAGGGGGAGGCCGAGGACGGCGAGCCGCCCCTCCCGCCGGTGCTGGTGGAGGAGGACGACCGCTACTCGCTTCTGGTTCATCACCGGACCGTCTGGAGCGCCAGGGCGTCGTCGAAGCTGGCCGTGCGCTCGCTCGTGGTCAGGAGCGCGGTCCACATACCCATCGCCCACAAGACGGTCAGGAACTGCCTCGAGGAGGCCCTTCTCTTCGATGGGCTGCTCAGGACCGGCATTGTCCCGAACAGGAGCCGGCTGGCTGAGATGCTCGGATTCTCGAGGGCACGCATCACTCAGGTCCTCAACATCCTGAAGCTGCCTCTCGCGATCCGGCAGAGGCTCCTCCTGGCCGACCACGTGAGCGAATTCCAGCTCCGTCCACTGGTCAAGCTCGACGACGAGAAAAGGCAGCTCTCCGCCTTCTCCAGGCTGATGGTCGACAAGCTCACAGGCAGGCAGATGGCCCTTTTCGCCGCCTCGGAGGAAGCCGGCGGGGAGCCCGCCGGAGAGCTCTCGGACATCGAGCGCATCATGGCCGCCCCTGTGGAGGGGCATTCCGCGGCACCTGCCGAACCTGCCTCCTCCGCAGCGCCCGAGGATGTCATGCCGGCGAGGGAGGCCAGGGAGCCGAAGGAGCCGGAAGCCCGGATCGAGGCGCCCCACGCCCCCCAGCCCCGTCCCCAGCCTCCCCAGCCACAGGTGGATGTGGCGGCCTCCGTCGTCGCTCAGAGACAGTCCTATTCAAGGGTGAAGCAGCTCCTGGAGTCTCTGGGCACCCTGCGGGAGGCCGACTGGCAGGAGGCCGCCGCGAGGCTCAAGGCCACCAGGGAGGAGATGATCCTCATGGAGGGCCTTTCCCTGCTGAGAAAGGGGTTGTACGAGAGGGCCGTGGAGACGCTTCTGAGGTGCGTCAACCTGGTTCCCGACAACGCCTCCGCCTATTACTACATCGGACGGTGCTACAACCTCCTGGAGGAGCCCGGGAGGGCGGAGGAGCACCTCAGGAAAGCCTGCGAGATCATCCCGGACGATCCCGAGTTCCTCTCCGAGCTGGCCATAGTCCTGGAGAAGCAGAACCGCCAGTCCGAAGCCGCCAGCTTCTATCGGAAGGCCGGTGCCCTTCGTAAATCCGCAAATGCCAAGCCGAGGCGCACATGAAGTGCCGCCGTGCACTCCTCGCCTCAGCGGTCCTGCTGGCGGGAGCGTCCTGTGCGAGGATGGCCTCGCCTGACGGCGGCCCCCCTGACGAGACGCCCCCTGCCATCCTGTCCGTGAGCCCCGAGCCGGGGGCCGGCCTGCCCGGGCTGGACGAGATCAGCATCATCTGGGACGAGCGCCTCGAGGAGGCCTCGGTCGAGGTGTCGCTCTACCCTCCCATGGGCAGCAGGCTGGCGATCGAAGGCAGGAAGATCACCGTGAAGCTCGACCAGCCCATCGGCGGTGCGTGCCTGGTCCTCCATCTGCCCGGCACTCTCTCGGACCTGCGGGGCAACGAGACCGGAGCGCCCGTGGATCTCGCCTGGGCAGGAGGGGACAGCTTCCCGGAATCCGCCGTCACGATGACCTTTCAGCGCCAGGGAGGCGGGGTTCCCGGATCGAGGATCATCGCCGACATACTCGGTCCGGGAGGGCTGCTGGAGAGGAGGACCTCCGCGGACACGTCCTTCGCAGCGGTGGCGGGATGGCTCGAGCCCGGGGAGTACCGCCTCGTGTGCTACGAAGACCCCGACTTCAGCTTCAGCTGGGAGCCCTCCGTCGAGGCCGGGCTGGACACTCTGGTGAGCCTCCGGTCGAGAGACACGCTGGAGCTGGCTCTCACTCTCTCGGTGATCGACACCATCGGCCCTCTGCTCTCGTCCGCGGACAGGCTGGGCCCCCATCTCGCAAGGCTCTCTTTCAACGAGCAGATCGAGCTTCCGGAGCAGTCGTCGACCGCCTTTTCCCTGGAGGATTCGACCGGGGCGGCTGTGCCGGTGCTGGGAACGTGGATGGCTCTCACCCGGGAGCAGAGATCAGTGGAGCTCGCCTTCGCCGGAGATCCGGCGCCGCCTCTCTCGGTCCGGGTCGAGTCCGTCCGAGACATGGTCGGGAACCGGTCGGCCGGAGATTCCCTCGAGGTCGAGGAGCCCGACAGCCTCCGCTCGGATTCCCTCGCGATCAGGAGCTTCTTCCCCGCCCCCGGAGCCGAGGGCGTATCCCCTTCGGGCCCGTATTCCATCGGCTTCTCGGGTTACGTGGACCCGGACTCGCTCTCCAGCCGCCTCTCGGTCGTGAGGATTTCCGATGGATCGACCACGCCGGGCGTCATCGAGAGGGAGGATGGCAGGACATTCCTGTTCACCCCCGAGCACGAGCTGATGGGCGAGGAGCAGTACAGGATCCAGCTGGACAGCGGCCTCGTGAGCCTGGACGGCGACAGCCTGGGCTCCTTCGCATGGACCTTCGTGCCCGCATGGGGAGCAGAGCCTGGGTCGATCTCGGGCTTCGCGCGAGGAGCCTCCGCGATGACGCTGGAGATAGCCCCCGCAGGCAGCTCCGGGACGCCCATCATGTTCGGCGTGTCCGGCGGGCGCTACGAGGTCGGACCCATCCCTGCAGGGAGGTATACGGTCGTCGCATACTGCGACTCGAACGGGAACGGTGTGTGGGATGGCTTCGGCGAGCCATACGGTGCCGCCCCCGGCGTCATACAGGTTCGCCCGGGAGTGGTCACCGAAGGGGTGGACATTGAGATTCTCCCCTGAAGCTGCAATCGACCGCCGCCTCTGCACCAGGTGCGGATTGTGCGGCAGGATGTGTCCGTCAGGATGCATTTCGAGCTCCGGAGACGGATCTCCGGCGTTCGACTCCGGGCGGTGCATCGGGTGCGGCCACTGCGCTGCGGCCTGCCCGGCAGGCGCCTTCTCGACAGGTGCCGCGGGAGGACCTGCCTGCGATCCCGCAGCCTTCCTGGAGCTGTGCAGGGCGCGGAGGTCGCTGAGGCTCTTCACAGACGATCCCGTGGATGACGACGAGCTCGCCCGCCTGCTGCAGGTGGTCGGGTTCTCGCCCACGGGAGTCAACGCGTGCGGCCTGAGGGTGATCGCAGTCCGGGGAGGGGAGGTCGAGGATCTCCTCGCGGGCCCCCTGAGGAAGCTGATGAAGGCGCTCTGGGTCTCCGGACCTCTGAAGGCCGCCGCCGCCCTGGCCCGTATGCGTGCGGGGACGGAGGACTTCCTGCGCGGCGGTGACCCGGTCTACAGGAGGGCGCCGCTGGTGCTCCTCTTCATGGCCCCGCGCCGCAATCCGACTTGGAGGGCCGACGGGATCATCGCAGCGTCCCTGGTGATGCTGAACGCACAGGCCATGGGGCTGGCCTGCTTCTGGAACGGGATTGCGGAATTCGCCTTCCGCCTGGTGGGAAGGAGGCGCCTTCCGGGCGCGCGGGGCTTCCGCCTGACCGCGGTGCTCTGCATCGGGCACCCTGCCGTCGCCACGAGGCCTCTTCCTCCACGCGACTGGAGTCTCACCGACGGATCGGGGAAGCCCCTGGCCGCGCATCGGGGCGGCTGACGGCTTCAGTCTCTGCGCAGGGGGGAGAGGGCGCAGGGGAGGTACGGCAGGGGATCGTGGAGAGAAGTCCTCGCCGCTCCCCGGCCGATGAAACCCCTGTGCTGGAACAATCTCTGCATCGAGTACAGCCCCATGTCCACCCTGCTGATCCTCAGCCTCCCGGACTGCCCTTCAAGAGAGGACAGCGAAGCCAGCGCGCCGTCGACCAGGAAGCCCATCTCGACTACTGGAGCACCTTCCAGATCCATGGAGAGCAGCCTCTCCTCGTACTCTCCTCCCTCGGGGAGCCTGCCGCCCGGCCAGGAGACGGAAGTGACTCCCGAGGTCCTCAATCCGATGAAGCCCCTGAGCTTGTCCAATGGAGCAGTCAGGGCGGATTCCCAGCCTTCTGGCGGAAGCGAGACGAGGCTCGAGTGGCGAAGGGTATGGTTGCCGATGACGTATCCGTTGTCCAGCAGGAAATTGAGTTTTTCGGCCAGGAGCCCTGCCTGCCCGAACGGCGTCTTGTCCCAGGAGATGAAGAAGACGGCCCCGCGCCCGAAGTCTGGATTCGCTTCGCAGAAGCTCTCCAGGACTCCGACGGCGCAGTCGGGATCGAGGCGCGAGGAGCCGTCGCCCTGGACTTCGAGGTTGTACTGGTCCTGCCAGCCGTCGTCGAAGGTGATCATCACCGGGGACCTGTCCAGGGGGACCTGCAGGAGGCCGTTCTCCAGATCCTCGGGGGTGACGAGGAAGAAGCCGGCGTCGTAGAGGGCCTGCAAATCGCATCTCAGCCTGTACGGCGTAACGGAGAGCCCCCTGCCGGAATCCACGCCGTGGTAGCAGAGGACCGGGAAGCAGGACTGCCCGACCGGCGCAGGCGAGCACGCGGTCGAGGTGTCCGGCGGGGCGACCGTGTATGCCCCGGGCTCGACCGCCGAGAGAACCGCCGAGACGAGGACGGGGATCAATCCAGCGGCACCACCGAGAACCGGTCGAGCGCGGCCCAGGTGTATCCATCCACGAATACGCCGACCTGTCCCAGCACGGGGAGCGCAGCCTTCACGACCTGGATCAGCTGGCCGTTGACCAGCAGGTCGACGTAACAGCCATGGACTTCGGCGGTGAGGGAGATCCGCCCCGGGTCCCAGGGGAGCAGGCGGCTGGATTCGAAGGATTCCAGCCCCATCACCGGCGCCCACAGGCCTCCGATGCACTGCTGGATCGTGTACTGCCCCCTGGAGTTCACTCCGGCCAGCAGGAAGTCGGCGTTGTCGTCGGCCCTCAGGACCAGGCCGACAACGCAGTGTGAAGCGGCCTCGCGGAGCTCGAAGTCGGCCGAGACGGTGCCGTCCTCCTGGAGCCCCGCGACGGAGAGCAGGACGAGGGGATCGGAGAGGTGCGAGTTGTCGATCTGGAGAGCTCCGGAGTAGATCTCGAAGGGGCAGTTGTCGCCGAACGGCCGCTCGACTACGTTATCGAATGTGGAATTGACGAGGGTGTCTGTGACGGCGGCAGTCTGCAACGCAATGCCCGCATGCTGCTCGGGGGGGTGCTGGGAAGTGCCGATGAGGGGGCCTTCGAAGAACCCGCTGGTCCTCGTCCGGCCGCAGGCCGTGGCCAGGATCGCAACCAGGATGGCGGCGAGAACTCTGTGCATCGAATGACTCCGCGCGCCGGAACGCCGTTTTTGACAGCCGAAGCTATGGCCGGGCTCGTTCTCTGTCCAGCCCTCGCAGTGCTCGCCGCGTGCGGCGGGAGGGGAGGCGAGAGCATGCCGCCGCCGGTGGCCCGACAGGATCCCTCGGTGCACGAGGTTTCGGAGGCCCCCTTCTACGAGGCAAGGCTCGCCGGCCTGGACACCATCTCGGTGCAGGTGCCCGGCAGGGGGCCCCTCGGGATCGTCTCCAGGGGCGTGGAACCGGGTGACGAGGTCGAAAGGGACGATACGCTCGCAGTCCTGGTCGACTCGCTGACTCTGATCGATCTCGAACGGCTGCGACTCAGGATCGCGTTCGCCGAGGCCGAGGCGTCGGCGGATCCCGCTGACGGAGGTTCGTCGCTGTCGGAGCTTCTCGCACAGGAGGAGAGCCTCGAGAGGACCTCGAACATCGCCTTCCTGTCCCCGGCCGGCGGCACGGTCGTCTCCGCGCCTCCTGCGCCGGGCGCGCGGATCATGCCCGGATCGATGCTCGTCAGGATAGCCATGCGGCCCGAGAGCCTGTTCGTCCTTGCAGTTCCAGCCGGTTTCGGAGCCCTTTCCTGGCCCGGGGAGATCGACGGGGCCGCGCTGGTGGAGTCCTTCGGCGACAGTGCCCTATATTCGGGGACGCCGCGGGAGGGCCGGCTGGCATGCATCGGCGCCGTCTCGATCCCCAGGCAGGCCGTCCACGAAACGGGGCTGGGGTCGTTCGTATCCTCCGAGGGGGGCGACTCCATTGCGGTCACCAGGCTCATGACGGACGGGACCGTGGTCGTGGTCGTCCCGGAAAGGCCCATCCAGGGCAGGGTCCTGGGCTGGGCGGAGGAGGGGATGTGAAGGGCTCCGGATCGTCAATACTGTTCACCTCGTCGTTCGAGCCGCCGTCCCTGCCCTCCCCGGTGCGGGACCTCTTCTCCTCCTGGAGGAGTGCGGGAAGGCTCGGCTTCCTCGACCTGCCGGGCGACGACGGTCTGCTGGACCTATCGCTCGCGGCTGCGGAACGGCTCGACTGCTTCCCCGGCACCGTGATCGTCGACGGCATCGGCGGTTCCGCCCTGGGTCTCCGGGCGCTGCTGTCCGCCTGCCCTCCGCGCAACGGGCGCAGGGTCGAGATCGTCGATTCCCCCGACCCCGAAAGGGTCCGCGGCATCATGTCCGGAGCCGATCCGGACACCAGCATCCTTGTCGTCATCACGAAATCCGGATCCACTGCGGAAACGCTCGCAGTCTTCCTCGAGATCTGGCCGTGGCTCTCCGGGGCCGGCGGGCAGGTCGTGGCCATCACGGACCCGGTTTCCGGGGATCTCAGGAAACTCGCCTCCGACAGGGGCTGGCCATCGCTCCCGGTGCCCCCGGGCGTCGGTGGGAGATACAGCGTCCTGTCCCCCGTGGGCGTCTTCCCGGCCGCCCTGGCAGGCCTCGACGTGCGCGCACTGCTGGAGGGTGCCGGAGATGTGCTGGCGGACTACGACAGCAACGGAGCATCCAGCCTCGCAGCCCGCATGGCGGCCGCATTCCTCTCCGGGTTCTCCCCCAGGCCGCTCCACGTCTTCTTCGCCTACTCCGACGCGCTGTACGACTCGGCGCTCTGGTTCTCCCAGCTCTGGGCCGAGAGCCTCGGCAAACGGAGGGACCTCGCCGGAGCGGATGTATTCAGGGGGCAGACCCCTCTCGCATGCAGGGGACCAGCCGATCAGCACTCGCTCGTCCAGCTGTTCATGGAAGGCCCTCCCGACAAGTTCTTCACCTTCGTCACCACGGACTCGCGGTCAGAGGCCCTGCCGGGAGGCTTCGGAGAGTATCCTTCGCTCGCATGGCTCGAAGGCAGGACGCTGGGCGAGCTCAGACAGGCAGAAGCCACGGCGACCGCCGCCGCGCTCGAGGAGAGGGGCGCTCCGGTCGCACGCATCCATATCCCCGGGGGGCTGTCGGAGCGGGCCATGGGGGCGCTCTTCATGAGCCTCGAGATGGCCACCGTCCTCACGGGTCTCGCACTGGGCATAGATCCGCTCGACCAGCCGGGGGTCGAGCGAGGCAAGCAGCTGACGTTCAAGGCGATGGGCAGGCCCGGTTACAGGTGACGGAGATCCTCCTCCTCTCGCTGCTGGGCTCGTGGGCCTTCCAGCCTTCGGCCCAGGACCTTCTGGAGACCGGGCTGATGACGTGGATCTCCGAGATCCCCCGAATGGCCCCGATGCTCGACCTCCGCGACGGCGAGCCGATGCTCCTCGGCCGGTCATCACCCGCACCGCCCTGGGGGTCGTTCAGAGGTGCGGAACTGCGCACGCCGGTCGAGGCGGGCGTCTGGGGCGGGGGCTCCTGGACGGCGGAATACGAGTCTCCGGCCATACCGGAGAGCTCGTTCGCCAGCACGGCAGGGCTCCTGGAGAACACCCGCAGCAGGAACAGATACTCGGGCGCTCTCGTGCGCCCGCTCCCGGCATCGTTCGGCCTGATCGCGGTGCTGGCCCGGGAAGACACTCTGGCGCGCCAGCAGGTGCAGCTCCGCAGAGGGCCGCTGGACATCACCGGCTCCTTCTGGCAGGAGTCCGCCGACGGTCTGTCCTCATGGCTTCGCTTCCGCTCCGGGGCCTTCAAGGCGAGGGGCGGCCTGGCGTCGTCCAGGGCGGGCGAGGATCTCTGGCAGGGGCTGGTCTCCGCTGCCGTCTCGCCAGGGGCATTCGCTTTCGAGGCAGCGGCGGGCGCAAGCGTCGAGGACTCCCTGGAATGGGCGGAGGCGCATTCCAGGTTCAGCTGGAGGGGACCGTTCGAGGCGGTCTGCAGGCTCGATGCCTCGCTTGACGGATCAGACGATCCCGAGGGCGGCTGGAGCGCGGGCGTGAACCTGGGGACGCAACCGGGCGCGGGGTTCTCCGCCGGCGCGGCCGCCCCCCCGGGAGAGAGGCCCGAGGCCTTCCTGGCCGCCTGGTATTCGTCGACAGGCATCGAGGTGATCAGG
This sequence comes from candidate division Hyd24-12 bacterium UBA5074, assembly GCA_002414865.1. Taxonomy (GTDB): domain Bacteria; phylum Fermentibacterota; class Fermentibacteria; order Fermentibacterales; family Fermentibacteraceae; genus UBA5938. Next base: position 52,003 of record DIAQ01000108.1, read on the forward strand.
AGGCACTCCGGATTCGTCTTCGGAGGCCATGCCGGGCTGCCGGCCGACATAACGATCTCGGGTGCCCTCCTGGAGGACACGCTCAGAACTGCCGTTTCCGCGATGCCCGGCATCCGTTACGGCGCCGCCGGCCTGATATGCGCCGGAGGCAGGTTCGCCTGGTCCGGCGTCGACGAAGGCGAAGACCTCACCGAGCTCGACCTGATGCTGACGTTCTCCATAGAGAGATTCTCCCTGGTCGCCTCGGCCGAGGACGTGACCGACGATTTCGAGCGACAGTATTCCTACGGGCTGGTCTGGTCCTTCCAGGACAGCCCCGCCGTCCCGCAGGCGGGGAGGGGGAGATGAGCATGAGGATAGCCGTCTTCGCATCGGGGAGGGGCAGCAATTTCGAGGCCCTGGCCTCGGCCGATCTGTCCGGGTCGGAGATATCGCTGCTCTGCAGCGATGTGGAGGACACCCCGGCGAGGAATACGGCGAGGAGGCTCGGGATACGCTCCGAGTACATCTTCCCGGGGCCCAGGCGCACCGTCTTCAGCGCAGAGGCGGAAGCCGCGTGGTGCGCGCTGCTCGAGTGCGAGGGGATCGAGCTCGTCTGTCTCGCCGGTCTGATGCGCATGCTGCGGAACGGCATCCTGGATAAGTACGCGGGGCGGATACTCAACGTGCACCCTTCCCTGCTGCCGGCGTTCCCGGGGCTGGATGCCCAGGGCCAGGCCCTTCGCTATGGGGCGAAGGTTTCCGGGTGCACCGTTCACTATGTAGATGCAGGAATGGATTCAGGCCCAATAATTATGCAGGCTCCTGTCATAATCAATGATTGGGACACTGTTGAAACATTGTCCGGGCGGATATTGGAGCAGGAGCATCGCATCTATCCGGAATCGGTCAGGCTGCACTGCTCCGGACGCCTCCTGGTGGAGGGGCGCCGTGTCTCGACCATCCCGGCGGACCCGGGGGCTCGGAGCCCTTCACCATAGGGGCCTTTTCCTGCGATATTCCATGACGCATCTGTCGAAGGGGATGGGTAGGTGACATACGCGACACTGCTCTGGATGATGGTCTTCTCCACGTCAGGCGATCCGTCGCCAGCGTGTGCCGCGGTCTCCATCTCGCTGGACGGCAACCTGCTCCCCGGGGCCAGGATGAGCTTCACGGCCATGCCGGGCGACCAGGTCGAGCTGTCCTCCGACGGCTCGGTCTCGTGGCGCTTCTCGGCGGGGGAGCCGCGCGAATACTCGGGAAACAGGCTGGTATGGACCGCCCCCAGGAGCCACGGCGTCTTCAGCCTTTCGGTCCAGGGCGATTCGGCCTCGCAGTCCTTCACCATCATCGTCCCTGTCGAGAGCTGCAGGTGGAGGACCGAGAGCCTGAATTCATTCCCCATCGGCAGTTATGGAGGAGACCGTTCCAGCATCCCATCCTGCTTCGTGGAGCTGACCCAGTCCTCCATGGGCGCCAGGCTCTCCTCCCACTTCACCCTGGGCGAGTTCCTCGGACACGTCGAGGGGGACTTCCCGCAGTACCTCGCGCTCGACCTCGAGCTGGTGGACAAGCTCGAGGCGGTCATCGGCGAGGTGGAGGAGTGCTATCCGGAGCACGTCGATATCAATGTGATGAGCGGATTCCGAACTCCGGCATACAACAGGGAGATCGGAAACGAGACCGATTTCAGCATGCACCTCTACGGGAAGGCGGCCGATGTCTGGATCGAGAGCTTCCCGCCCAACAACCTCATGGACGACATCGACCGCAACAAGAGGGTGGACGTCTGCGACGGAGAGTTCCTCGTCGACCTCGTGAGAAGGCTCGAAGTCTCGGGCGGAGTTTGCGTCGGGGGCGCCTCGGCGTACAGGTGGACATCGCAGCATGGGCCCTTCGTGCACATCGACGTCAGGGGGAGACCGGCCTGCTGGGAAACCCAGAGGAACCTGGTCCCGGACCCCGTCATCTAGGGAGCCGCAGTCTTGGAGAGACAGAGAATTCAGACGATCATGCTGCTGGCCTGTCTGGCCGGCAGCCTTGCCGCATGCATCGACCTGGGACGGCGCCTGGGTTCCGAGAGGGAGGAGCTGCGGGCGCGCATGACCCTCGCCGACGCAGCCATAGCCAGATGCGACACTCTTGCCGCGGCCAACGGCGCGCTCGTCGCGCAGGTCGACTCCCTGCGCATCTACAGGGAGGAGGCCCTCTCCGCCAGGTACAGGGCCGAGGCCGACAGCATGGCGGTCTCGTATCCGGACTACTACCTCGTGATCGATACCGGCCAGAACAGGTTCCAGCTCCGCAGGGGCGATCTGCTGGTCCGGTCCGGCTACTGCGGGACCGGGAAAGGCTGGACAGCCAACGATCTGGGGAACGCATGGGATTTCAGCACGCCGAGAGGGCTGCGGAGCGTCCAGGGGACCGGCGAGAACCCCTACTGGTACAGGCCGGAGTGGTACTGGCTGGAGCAGAACATGCGCCCCCCGACGCCCGAGCAGCTCGTCGTGATACCTGAGAGCCTGAGCTACACCGAGCAGATCACCTACTACAACGATTCCCTCACGGCTTCCGAGCGGGTCTACGTCGCCCGCGTCCCAGGCGTTCTCGGCAGCTACAAGATCGATCTCGGGGGAGGTGTTCTCCTCCATTACGGCACCGGCAGGGGGAGCAACGTGAGCCACGGGTGCATCAGACTGAGCTCCGCCGACCTGGAAGCCCTCTTCAGGACGCTTCCCGTCGGCGCCCCGGTGCTGATCTACTGAAGGCGGCGAAGTGACCGGAGAAGTGATCCAGGGAGCCGTCGGGCGGATCGGGCGTCACAGGACGGCGCTGGCGGCCGGAGGCATCCTCGCCTTCGCCGCTCTCGCCGTCATCGCCTCGATCCTCCTCCACAGGGAGGGCCGGGGGGATTCCGGAGCGACCCGGACGACTGGGACGGTCACCGTACCGGCGATATCGGAGGAGAGCATCGCACCCCTGTCCTTCCTGTGGCTCCAGCCCAGGAATTCCCCTGCGGGGCGCGGGGTGTGGGGACCCGACATATCAGCCCCGTTCGACACTCTGTGGGCCGTCTCCACGGACCTGGAGTTCTTCGCCGCGCCCGCGTACTCCGAGGGTGTGCTCTACTTCGGCGGCAACGACGGCAGGTTCAGGGCCGTCGACGCGGAATCGGGCAGGGAGCTGTGGGGCCGTGCCACCGCCTGCGGGCTGAGCTCTGAAGCCGCACTCGACTCGACCAGGGTCTACTTCGGCGGGCAGGACGGCTATCTGTATGCGCTCGAGCGCGGCAGCGGTTCGCTCGCCTGGTCGGCGGGACTCGGTTATTCGCTGTTCGCCGGAGTTGGGATCCTGGACGATTCGCTCGTGGTCACGGGCAACTCCGAGGGTTCCGTCGCGGCCCTGGGGGCGGCCGACGGGGAGGTCGTCTGGCACGACAGCCCGGGAGGCGTGATCCTGGGACCCGCCATCTCCGACACCACGGTCGTCTTCACGACGGAGAGCGGCGTCGTCTGCGCCTATGGCATCTCCGGCCGCCGTCTCTGGATGCGCGACTTCCAGGGCACCGCCTCCCCCCCATCGATCGCCTCGGGAGCAGTGTTCGCGGGGTTCTCCGACGGGGTGGTGCGGCGGCTCGACCTCGCGGACGGCTCGATCGCATGGGAGAGGGACCTGGCGCCGACCCCCGGGCGTGTCTCCATGTCCAGGCCCGTGCCGGCAGGCGACCTGCTGCTGGCGGGGACCTGCGACTCGCGCGTCGTGTGCCTCTCTGCAGATGACGGTTCGACGGTCTGGGAGGTCTCCCTGGAGAACTGGGTGCAGGTTCCCCCTGCTGTCGGCGACTCGACGGTGTATGTGTCCTGTGACGACCAGCGCTTCCATGTGCTAGACCTCCATGGCGGAACGGAGCTCTGCGTGCTGGAGATGGGCGGTTATTCAGGATCCGCGCCCCTCGTGGTCAACGGGGTGGTCTACATCGGCACGGCCGCTGGCGACTTCTTCGCCTATCGAGGAACGCCGCGCCCCCGGGAGAACAGGTGACGGGGCGCATCCACGCGGGCTACGCAGTCATCGCCGGGGCCGCCAACAGCGGAAAATCGAGCCTTATCAACGCCATGACTGGTTTCGCCCTGTCCCCGGTCACGGAGCACCCCGGCACGACCAGGGTCCCCGTGACCGCCGTGCTCTCCCGTCCGGACGTTCAGATCTGCCTGATAGACACCCCTCCGATGGAGTTCGCCGCCACACTCGACCTCATGAGCTGGATGGATGCCCTCTGTCTGGTCGTGGACTGCAGGAGCATCGAGACGGGTCTGGCATCCCGGGATGTGGACAGGCTGATGGAAGAGTTCTCGGAAAGGCCTGTCGTGCTGGCGCTCACCCACTCGGACCACTTCCCCGGTGCGCTGCACAGGGCGCTCGCGGTCAGGGCCGGGTATCTGCGGGAGTTCGCCGCCGTATGTCCGGTCTGTCCGCTGCTGGGCTCGGGAGTCGACGACCTGCGCAAGGCGATTTCCGCGCAGCTCCCGGTCAGGAGGAGGCTGTTCCCGGAGGACTGCAGGACGCTCCACTCCGACAGGTTCCTCGTCTCGGAGATGATCAGGACGCGCCTCTACGAGGTGCTGCCGGCCGAGATAGCCTCCGGCACGGCTGTGCAGATAGAGGAGTATTCGCTGCGCGACGCCAAGACCTATGTGCGCGCCAACCTGCTGGTCGCCAGACACAGCAGCAAGGGCATGGTGATAGGCCGCAAGGGCCAGACTCTCCAGCGGATCGTCGAGACCACCGTCAGGAGCGCCCTGGATCTCCTCGGGAGGCAGATCAGCCTCGACCTGTGGGTCAAGGTCAGGGAATCCTGGCCCGACAACCCCCACGACCTTCTGGAATTCGGCTATGTCCGCTGAAGCCTGCAGGATCTCCCTCGAAGCCTTCGAAGGGCCCCTCGACCTCCTGCTCTATCTCATAAGACGCGAGGAGCTGGACATCCGCGAGGTCTCCGTCGCGCGGGTCGCCGACCAGTACCTCGAATACGTGCGGCAGGCCGAGGAGCTGGACCTGGACGTCGCGAGCGAATACCTCGTGATGGCCGCCACCCTTGCCGGCATCAAGAGCAGGGCGCTGCTGCCCGGAAGGGGTGATCTCCAGGAGGAGCAGGAGAGTTCCGCAGAGGAGCTCCTGAGGCAGCTCGAGCTCTACAAGGCGTTCAGGGAGGTGGCCGAGGAGCTCCGCGACAGCGAGGCGACCTGGCGGAACGCCTTCCCGGCCCCTGGCGAGAGGGAGCGATGGTCCGCCGAGAGCCCGGTACGGCTCGCCGGGCAATACACGATCGTCGACCTCCTGGAAGCCCTCGAAGAGCTGTCTGCCGAAGCCGCGCCGGAAAGCTCCGAGACACTCGAGAGGCCCAGGCTGACAATAGCGTCGTGCATCTCCTCGATCTCGACATCGCTCGCCCCGGGCGGCTGGGTCCCCCTGGGGCAGATCGTCGGGGCAGGCTCGTCGAGGCTGAGGCTCGTGGGTTTCTTCGTGGCGATCCTCGAGCTCGTGAGGAGGGGATGGGTGTCCTTCAGCCAGAAGTCCCCGTTCGGCGAGCTGAGACTGCGCAGAACAGGGCGGTGGAGCGAGGAATGCTCGACAGGCTGACGAGGAGTATCGAGGCGCTGCTGTTCGCCTCGGACAGGCCGCTTTCCCTGCAGGACCTGTGCGAGCTGACGGGATGCGGTCCCGATGCGGCCGCAGGCGCTCTCGAGCAGCTGAGGGAGGCCTTCGAGGAGATCGGCTCATCCATCATCCTGGCCGAGCTGGCGGGCGGCTGGAGGTTCGTGACCGATCCCTCCCTGGGCGACGTCGTTTCGCAGCTATTCGAGGACAGGAGGCCCGGGAAGCTCAGCAGGGCATCGATCGAGACGCTTGCGGTTATAGCCTACAACCAGCCCTGCACGAAGGCGGCGGTGGAGGCCATAAGGGGAGTGGACTGCGACAGCGCCGTGCGGTCCCTTCTCGAGAGAGGCCTCGTTAGGATCTGTGGCCGCCAGGAAACCGCGGGCAGGCCGCTCACCTATGCGACGACAGACCAGTTCCTCTCCTCCTTCGGGCTCCTGGACCTCGAACACCTCCCCCGGCGCAGGGAGATCGACGAGATACTCGCCTCCGGCCCTCCCGCAGAGGAATCCGGTGAGCTCTTCCCGCACGAGGGATGAGGGGCCGGGCACCAGGCTCAACAGGTATCTGGCGAGATGCGGCGCCTCCTCGCGCAGGGGCTGCGACGCGCTGATCGAGAAGGGGCTCGTCTCGATCAACGGAAGGCGCGCCGACAGCCCCGGGATGCGCGTCATGCCCGGAGATGCCGTGGAATGCGGCGGCCGCATCCTGGTTCTCCCGCCGATGGCCACCGCCGCGTTCAACAAGCCTGTCGGCATGGAGGTCACACTTGCCGGCGACAGCGGCAGAGGCATCAGGAAGGTCCTCTCCGCGATGCCTGCGGGCTGCGTTCCGGTGGGACGGCTCGACATCAACACCTCCGGTCTCCTCCTGCTCTCGAACGACGGCGAGCTGGTCTTCAGGCTTTCCCATCCGCGCTGGTGCGTCGAGAGGGAATACCTCCTGTACCTGGAGAAGCCCCCTTCGCAACCCGCTCTTGCAGGCCTCGGGAGAGGCGTCCTGATCGGCCCGGGACAGGTCTGCCGACCGATCCGCTTCGAGCGCTCGGGGCCCCTGGGGCTGAAGCTCGTCCTGGGACAGGGGAGGCACCATGAGGTCAGGCGCCTGGCCGAGGCCGCCGGGCTCGCCCTGGCAGGCCTGGAACGCCTCAGATACGGTCCTGTGTCCCTGGGGGGGCTGGGGCGCGGGGGCAGACGGCTCCTGGCCGGGGACGAGCTGGAAAAGCTCTACCGGTGCGTTGATCTCGAGCCTCCGGACTCCTCCAGGCCTTGACGAAAGGTCCTAGGGGACCGATACTTGCGCCAATTCACAAGAAGGGGCGTGACCTTGACTGGCTGATGTCATCGCCATAGACGGCCCGGCGGCGTCGGGGAAGAGCACGACTGCGAGGCTGCTGGCCGGGAAACTCGGTTTCGAGTACCTCGATACCGGGGCTATGTACAGGGCCGTCGCCCTGCTGTGCATCCGAAGGGGCATCCCTCTCGAAGACTCCGCTGCGGTATCTGCAGCGGCATCCTCATGCAAGATCGAATTCAACTCGGGCGCCATCCTCCTGGATGGCGAGGACGTTTCCGCGCCGATTCGCACGCCAGGCGCAGGGGAGGCTGCCAGCATCGTGTCCGCCGTCCCTGCCGTCAGGGCTGCGATGGTGAGCCTGCAGCGCTGCTTTGCATCTGGCAGACCGGTGGTGGCGGAGGGCCGCGACATGGGCACGGTGGTCTTCCCGCAGGCGAGGTTGAAGGTTTTCGTGATCGCCGACTTCGCCGTTCGGGTTGTGAGGAGGCTGCGGGAGCTCGCTAAGGCGGGTGAGCGCTCCTCCTTCGACGACGTCGCGTCCGCCATGCTCAGGAGGGACCGGCGCGACAGGGAACGGCTCGACAGCCCTCTCCGGCCGTGTCCGGAGTCGCTGTGGCTGGACACCACGCTCATGTCCGTGGACGAGCAGGTCGAGCATGCCGCTGCCATGTATTCCGCTCTCCGGGGGGTCGCGTCTTGATCAGCGATGCCCTGGTGCACAGGATCCAGGTGGCGGTGCGCCGGCTCATGGAGCTGCTCTTCGGCATGCGCGTCACAGGTGCCGGGAACGTTCCGGTCGAGGGGCCTCTCCTCGTGGCCTGCAACCACATCTCTGAGATGGATCCGCCCGTGCTGGCCTGCGCCATGCCTCGCACGCTCCACTTCATGGCGAAGAAGGAGCTGTTCTCGAACCGCCTGCTCGACCGTTTCTTCAGGAATGTCCGGGCCTTTCCGGTCGACAGGGGGACCGCCGACAGACAGGCCATCCGCACCGCCAGCGATCTCCTTTCGTCCGGAGAGGCGGTGGCGATCTTCCCCGAGGGGACCCGGAGCGTCGACGGCCGGCAGCTCGCCCCGCGCCCGGGCCTGGGCCTGCTCGCGCTGTCGACCGGAGCGCCCGTCCTGCCGGTCTACGTCTCGGGGACGGACAGGCTCTTCCTGTCAGTATTCCAGAGACCGGGATTCAGGGTTGTATTCGGGAGCATCATCCCCGGAAGCGAATTCATCGGGTATCGAGGAGTGAAGGGTGGTTACGCAACCGTCTCGCGACTCGTCATGGACGCGATCCAGAGTCTCGCGGACGCAACGGGCCCCGCAGCCCGCCCGTGAAAGGAAGGACAGTGGAAGGCAAGGAGTTCATCGTCGGCCTCACAGAGGACGAAATCGAGAGGATGGAGGGTCAGGAGTACACCAGGGAGCAGAGGAAGCTCCTGGAGGAATCCTACGAGAAGACCCTGACGACCACGGAGGTCAAGGTGGGGAGCATCGTCTCCGGCACGATCCTCCAGAAGGTCGGCAACGAGGTCATCGTCGACATCGGATACAAGAGCGAGGGCGTCATTCCCATCTCCGAGTTCCGCGAGGACGAGGAGATAGTGCAGGGCCTCCAGGTGGACGTCTTCATCGAGAGCCTCGAAGATCCCGACGGGAGGGTGGCCGTCTCCAAGGAGAAGGCCCACTTCCACAAGGTCTGGACGGACATCAAGGCCGCCTATGACAACGGCACCATCCTGCGCGGAACGGTGATCAAGCGCATAAAGGGCGGACTCGTCGTCCGCATCATGGGTGTCGATGCCTTCCTGCCCGGCTCGCAGGTCGCCCTGCGCCAGGTTCCCAACCTGGAGAAGTTCATCGCTCAGAAGCTCGAGTTCCGGGTGATCAAGCTGAACAAGCGCCGCCGCAACATAGTCGTGAGCCGCAGGCAGGTTCTCGAGGAGGCGCGCTCCGAGCAGAAGGAGAAGTTGATCAGGGAGCTCGAGGAGGGCCAGGTCCGCACCGGCGTGGTGAAGAACATCACCGACTTCGGAGCGTTCGTGGACCTGGGCGGCATCGACG
>DIAQ01000052.1:0-6240 GCA_002414865.1 candidate division Hyd24-12 bacterium UBA5074
TAGCGATACGGGGAGCCACGCATTTTCACAACAAGCACGAACTGGCTATCAGCTCGCTGATCGGACCGCGAGCAGTCCTCTTCTCTTGATGATCCATCGATCTGGGTGTCAGCAGATCGCATGTTTCAACATGCTCTTCACCGTGGATTCGTGGCATCGCCCAAGCCTAATCGAGATCGGAGATCGAGAGTGACAACGCATCGATTCAGGCTGTTCGAAGAAGCTGGAGAATCCGAATCCCGACTTCCACGTCGACCAGATGTTCACATCCTGCTACCTGCTGGCCGCTGACTTCTTGGGGAAGGCGGTGCCCCTGACCATCTCCGAGGTCCTCAGGGACAAGGAGCAGATGGCCACGGGCCAGAAAGCCGAGAAGTACACCATCCGGTTCAGGGAGATCGACAAGGAGCTGATCCTGAGCAAGCCAACGCCAAGGCCTTCGCTGAGGTCCTCGAAGAGCAGAAGACCATCAACCGGCCGGGGGAGGGGATCACTCTGGAACCAATCACCTGCGAGGCGTTCGGGGAGATCGTGGCCTGCATCCGGGTGGAGGACCAGCGAGGCAGTCTAGACCAAGCAACTAACTGGTGAAATGGGCCGTCGTTGACACCGCGGCCTTCCTTACAACTCTTGACCTGGACAGACTCATGAACAGTACTGTTCAGATATATTCGGGCGCGATCTTCAGTGTTGTCTGACCGCTCATTGACCTGTTTGTTGTTCCAGAATATCATTCATTTATATGCCTCCATGTCCCAGTTAAGGAGGATTACCATGAGAGCATGGAACCTTTCAGCTGCTCTACTTCTGAGCGCCTCAGTTGCATTTTCCGAGACGATATCCTCCTTGGGGACAGCACTGACTTCAGGCGGAGAGATCATGGAGGGGGCTTCGGGGAGTTTCGACCCCACCGGTTTCCGCATGGAATACGGTCCAGGTGGGGAACCTCTGTTCGTGGAAGAGGACTCTTCACCCTGGGAACCTGTTTTCCCTCCTGCCGGGCAGGATATGGAAGGGACCTGGTACCCGCTGGGAAGTGGTGTTGACGCTCCGGTCTATGCCATCGACTGCAGCGATGCAGGCGTTTTGTATGCTGGGGGGTGGTTCAACCAGGCCGGGGGAAGCACTGTCAACCATATAGCCAGTTGGAATGGCAGTTCTTGGTCAGAACTGGGTGGCGGTGTGAACGACATGGTCTGGGCCATCGCTGTCAGCGGCTCGGTTGTATATGCTGGGGGGTGGTTCACCCAAGCCGGTGGCAACCCAGCCAGCTACATCGCCCGATGGGATGGCAGCAGCTGGTCAGAACTGGGAAGCGGTGTGAACAAACGCGTCTGGGCCATCGCTGTGAGCGGCTCGGACGTGTATGTGGGAGGAAACTTCACCCAGGCCGGGGGGAACCCTGCCAACTACATCGCCCGATGGAACGGCAGCAGCTGGTCAGCAATGGGAAGCGGTGTTAACGACTATGTCTACGCTATCACCGTGAGTGGCTCGGACGTGTATGTGGGAGGAGATTTCACCCAAGCCGGTGGGAACCCAGCCAACCACATTGCCCGATGGGATGGCAGCAGCTGGTCAGCGCTCGGAACCGGTGTGAACAACTGGGTCTGGGCCGTCGCTGTGAGCGGTTCGGACGTGTATGTGGGTGGAGGCTTCACCCAGGCCGGAGGGAACCCTGCCAATTACGTTGCCCGATGGGATGGCAGCAGCTGGTCAGCAATGGGAAGCGTATTGAACGACGAAGTCTATGACATCGTCTCGAGTGGCTCTGACGTTTATGTTGGAGGATTATTCTGGTATCCTAGCTGGTCTCCCTATGACGACCTAGATGGCATCGCCATGTGGGATGGCAGTTCCTGGCATGCTCTTGGAAGCGGTGTGCAGAATGGTAGTGCTGACATCTTAGTGATTGGTTCAGGCTTGTATGTGGGAGGATACTTCACCGAGGCCGGTGGTAAACCTGCCAATGGCATAGCTCGATGGGAACCTGACACGGGGATCGAACCATCTCCGGAAATGGAATCGAGTGTGCTTCATGCCTCTCCCAACCCCACGGCTGCTGGCATCGAACTCTCCTTCCAGAGCACCGGGCTCTCCCCGCTGACACTCGAGATCTACGACGCCGCAGGGCGTCTGGTGAGGACGCAGGATCTGGGAACCCTGCCCATGGGCTCCCAGACCCACTATTGGGATGGCCTCGAAGGGAACGGGCATGCCCTGGTCCAGGGGGTGTACTTCCTGAGGCTCTCCAGTGCTGATCTCGAGGCTTCCGCTCGGGTGGTACTGGTGAGGTGAGTGGGTAGCACCGACTGGCGGGCTGCTGTTTCTCCAGCGGCCCGTTCCCATTGTGCGATCTGCTGAACATATCTATCGGTCGACTCTCCTCAACCCTTACACAACCGTATATTTCACTATCGCGGTCTTCTGAGCATCCTCTCCGTCACCACCTGACGACTCCTGTTATCGCCTTGCTCTTCCACCTCGTGAAGTGCATCCTCGGGCAGCTCCAGCAGATTCAGCCACTGTGTGACCCGTGCCCTCGACACGCCAATCCTCCTGGCTAGCTCGGCACGGTTGATGCCTTCTGCCACCATCCGGTCTCTGAGCTCCATCGCGTGGATCACCGGGTTGCGATATGTCTTTACTGGCTTTGGCTTAAGGTGCCTCACAGTGAGCTGGATGGGTATGGTCAGGACGGGTCCCCGTGGGGTTCGCCTAGATAGCGATACGGGGAGCCAGCATTTCCGTGCCGGAAATGCGACGCTTCGCCAGTTCAGGTCGTTCCGCCCCGGAACGCACTCCAGCGACAGGTGCATGTTTCGAGCACCCACAGCGTCATAGACTGGACAACGGGAAACCATCCAGGCATTCCATGCGTGCAGCAGAGCCATCAGGCCAGTTCCCCGGCAGATGCTGCGAAGAACCATCTTGAGGCTGTCAGCCAACATCTTAGGCGATCAGGTCCTCGGAGTGCCACGAGTTCTCGATGCCTGCTTCCGCAGTATCTTGCTGTCGGGCGGTTCAGAGCCCATCATTTTGATCGGAATCTGTTCCCGGAGGAAGAATCAGGGGTAGTTTCCGTATCGGGGCACCGAGCACAGCCGCCTTGTCTCACATTCGACAAACCGGCTGCCAGGCAGCCCTGCCGATGGGAGGGGAAATGGACGCAGGCAAGCTTCACGAAGCCCGTGAAGAACTCAGGAAGTTGCGGAAGCCGGTATCCAACGCGAATGTGAAGCACAGGGAGAGCCTGAGCCCGCTGGAAAGGGCTGCGGTCAGGCTGACCGACTTCGTTGGCTCGGTGGGTTTCTTCATCGTCATCTTCAGCTGGACCATCCTCTGGCTGAGCTGGAATATCCTTGCGCCACGAGGGCTCAGGTTCGATCCATTTCCTGCTTTCGTCCTGTGGCTGTTCGTCTCCAACATGATCCAGATCTTCCTGATGCCTTTGATCATGATCGGGCAGAATCTCCAGGGCCGGCATGCCGAGATCAGGGCTGAGTCGGATTTCGAAGTGAATGTCAGAGCGGAGAAGGAGATAGAGCTCATTCTGCTGCATCTGGAGCATCAGAACGAGCTCATCATGGAGATTCTCGGCAATACAGGGATGGCAGGAAGAGCATGATGATCCGTTGCCCCGCCATTCCTGCAGGAGGAATCCGAACAGAGTGATGCTGCCCCGATATGACTTCCCGGGGGCAGGGTGATATAGTCTTGAAGGAACGGGCATTTCACCGTGTCGGGAAGGCACGGTTTCAGCCGGGGCTCCATCTCGAAGGGGCGGCAGATGCCTGGAACGGGTGCGAAGGGGCGCTCCAGGACCGCGAGGAGCACGATATCCTCCGCAGAGCATAGCTTCCTGCTGGAAGGCTTCCCCGGCATCCTCCTGTTCACCAGGGACCTCGAGGACTCCCCACTCCATATCTACGGGCTGGTGGTGCAGATCACCGGCTACGAGCCCGACGAATTCCAGTCGGGCGCCATCAACTGGTACGCAATCATCCATCCCGAAGACAGGCTCCGCGTCAGGGAGGATTTCGCCCTCCGCGAGCCGGACTCCCCGGACAAGCGCAGCATCGACTTCAGGATCGTCAGGAGGGACGGTGCGATCCGCTGGCTGAGGTGCTCGCAGCGCAGAGTCCCGATGCACAACGGCGGGGAGATGCTCATCTCGGTGACCCTGTATGACATCACCGATCTGGTTCAGGCCGAAGCGAGCTGCCTGATCAGGGAGACTCGCATCAGCGACATCATCAGGAATGCGCCAGCGGGGATGGGGATGCTCTCGGGACGAGTGATGACGGATGTGAACGACCGCTTCTGCGAGATGACGGGCTATACCCGGGAGCAGCTCGTCGGGCGGGATACCAGATTCCTGTACGAGAGCGACCAGGACTACGAGCGGATCGGCCAGGAGCGAGACAGGCTCAGGGACAGCATCGGGCCTTCGATGGTGGAGTCCCGCGTCGTGAGATCCGACGGGACGGTCATCGATCTGATGATCAACTCCGCCCCGGTCGACCCATCCAACCCTTCGAACGGGACGGCCTTCATCGCCGTGGATGTCACGGGCAGGAAGCAGGCGGAGGACTCCCTGGAGCAGAGCGAGAGGCTTCTCTCCAGCGTTTTCTCGAGCGTTCAGGACGGCATCAGCGTTCTCGACCGCGATCTGAGGATCCTCAGGGTGAACGAGGCCATGGAGCGGTGGTATCCGCATGCCATGCCTCTCGAGGGGAAGATCTGCCACGAGGCGTATCACGGCCGCAGAGAGCCCTGTGCTGTCTGTCCGAGCATACGGGCGCTCGAGCAGGGAAGCTTCCAGGAGGACGTCGTCCCCCTGACGGCAGCAGACGGCTCCGTGGCAGGATGGCTCGACCTGTTCAGCTTCCCGCTGATCGACAGGGTCACCGGCGAAGTCACCGGCGTCATCGAATACGTCAGGAACATCAGCCAGCGCGTGGCCGCCGAAGTGGCCCTCCGAAAGGAGAAGGAACTCCTGGAGGGCATTGCCGAAGTGAGCCCCGCTGGCATTCTCGTGATCGACCGCGGCAACAGGATCGTCTTCGCGAATGCCATGGCCGAGACGATATTCGCAATGCCCCGCAAAGCCCTTTCCACTGGTTCGTACACCCTGCAGGGGTGGAATGCCTGGACGCTGGACGGCATCCCCATGAAGAAGACCGATCTCCCGCTGGAGATCACGCGAGCGACTGGGAAGGCCGCCCGCAACGAGGGCTTCCAGCTGGAACTCCCGAACGGGCACACGGCGTTCGTGTCGGTCAGCACCGCCCCGCTTTCCGACCTGGAAGGCGCGCTGGACGGCATCGTCGTGACGATAGAGGATGTCTCCGAGAGGGTCAGGGCCCAGGAGAGCCTGAGGCGGAGCGAGCAGTTCTTCCGCGCCGCAATCGACAGCTCCCCCATCGGGATCTCGGTTCGGAGCAGCACCGGCAGACTGCTGCAGTTCAACAAGTCCTGGAAAGAGATCTGGGCGATTCCCGACGAGGACATCGAAGCGGATCTCCGAAGCGAGAGGAAGACCCTCAAGCTCGACGACCGTAACGGCTACCTCGGCGTCTGGGTCGATCATGTCAAGCGGGTGTACGAGGTCGGAGGAACGCTGAACATCCCCGAGCTGAAAACCCGCAGCAGGCGGGCAGGAGCTGCGGAATGGGTCTCGCAGCATTTCTATGCCCTGCCGGACAACTCGGGGAAGGTCGACCGGGTCGTGATAATGACCGAGGACATCAGCGAGAGGAAGAAGGCCGAGCTGGCTCTGCGCGAGAGCGAGGAAAGGTATCGGGCGCTCGCCGAAGCCGCACAGGACCTGATCTTCGTCGTCGACAGGGACGACAGCATCCAGTATGTGAACTCCATCTCGGCCAAATTCTTCGGAGGCAGCCAGGTCGACATCGTCGGCAGGAAGCGCTCGGAGCTGTTCCCCCCCGGAGCGGCCGACACCCAGAAGAAGAGCCTCGATGAGGTCTTCAGCACCGGCGCACCCATCTACCGCGAGAACGTCACCGGATTCCCCGGCTCTCCGCTCTGGCTCGGCACCTGGCTGGCCCCGCTGCGCGACTCCTCCGGGAACGTGACAGGCGTCCTCGGGGTCTCGAGGAACATCACCGCGAGGAAACAGGCCGAGGAGAAGGAGAGGCTCCTGCAGGAGCAGCTCGGGAATGCCCAGCGGCTCGAGTCCATCGGCAGGCTGGCCGGAGGCGTGGCCCACGACTTCAA
>DIAQ01000052.1:6497-17973 GCA_002414865.1 candidate division Hyd24-12 bacterium UBA5074
GACTTCAACAACCTGTTGACGGTCATACTCGGCCACCTCGAGCTGATACTCGCGGACCTTCCTCAGTTCGACACGCCTCTGCGCTCGGGGCTCATCGAGATACAGAAGGCTGGCGGGCGGGCGAGGAACCTGACGGGGCAACTGCTGGCATTCGGCAGGAAGCAGCTGCTCACGATGGCTCCGGTCAACCTCAACGATCTCATAAGCGGGTTCTCCGGCATCCTCAGGAGGCTCATCGGCGAGGATGTCGAGATCGTGACGAGGCTCTTCCCGGAAACAGGCCTGGTGAGCGCCGACACATCGCAGATCGAGCAGGTGCTCATGAACCTCGCGGTGAACGCGCGCGACGCAATGCCGCTCGGTGGTGTGCTCAGGATCGAGACCTCCCCCGTGACCCTGGGCACGGACGATCAGATGGAGAGCCCGGACATCCGGCCGGGCAGGCATGTGTTGATGCAGGTCAGCGACACCGGGACGGGGATGGACGCAACAACGCGAAGCAGGATCTTCGATCCCTTCTTCACCACCAAGGAGGTCGGGAAGGGGACGGGGCTCGGTCTCGCCACCGTGTACGGGATAGTGAAGCAGCACGACGGGCATATCACCGTCAGCTCCGAGCCCGGGAAGGGGACCACCTTCCGGATCTTCTTCCCGGAATGGTCAGGAAAAGCCTGCGAGCAGGCCGATTCGCAGGAGATGCAGCCCATCTCGAGGAAGAAGGCCACGATCCTCGTCGTGGAGGATGACTTCCCGGTCAGGCAGCTCATCACGAGGATACTCGAGGAGGCCGGCTACACGGTCATCGAGTGCGCGGAGCCATTGCAGGCCGCCGGGATGGCGCAGCAGCACGGCAGCGTCGATCTGCTCGTTACCGATGTCGTGATGCCCGGTCTGAGCGGACAGAAGGTGCACGAGGAGGTCTCCGGTGCGTTCCCGGGCATCAGAGTGCTGTACATCTCGGGCTATACCGACGATGTCGTAGCGTCCCGCGGCCTCGCTGGCGACTCATATCTCTTCCTCCAGAAGCCGTTCACGGTGCAGGGCCTGCTGCTGAAGGTGGCTCTCGCTCTGGAATAGAGAGATTCAGTGTGCCTTTCTCCCCACTTATCGCTTATTCTTGGTCATCAGATGAACTCTGGAAGCCTGGAGGGCGGCGATGAAGGACTGGACAGGGACCGAGTGGCTGATATTCGCTATCCCGTTCGTCATTATCCTGGCCGGGGTGCTGATCTGGCTCGCCGGGCGAAGGACCATCCGGACACGCACGGAGATGGACCGGGAGCTCCGCGAAAACAAGGACATCTCCGAATGGCTCGTCGTGTTCGACTGGAGCAGCAAGGTCCTTTATGTGCCCACCATCGTGTTTTCGGTCATCTGCTTCATAATGAGCCTCTTCGCGAGCGACTCCCTCATGGGGACGTTCGGCACGATCTGGCTGTTCCTGTTCCTGTTCAACTTCATCGTGGAGGAATTCCCGATAGGGCTGAAGGAGACCGTCATCATCCTGCTCGGCATGGGCGCCCTGATGACCTGGCTGGCCTACCTCCACTGGCTCTCGCCCTTCATCGACTTCATCGGCACGCTCAGCGTCACCATGAACGGGATAGGGTACCTGCTCATCGCACTCGTATTCCTGTGCGCGATCTTCGTCTCGTGGCTGAGGGGGCTCTTCCATTACCTCGCGATCACGCCGAACTACATAAACATCCAGAGCGGTCTGACGGAGACCGGCATGCAGATCACCCGGGAGCACTACTCCACCAGCGTGAACACAGACAACCTCCCCCAGAGGATCATGGGCTTCGGCAGGGTCATGGTCAGCTTCCATGACATCAAGAGGGAGCCCCTGGACCTGCTCGTTTGGGGCATCGGGCGCAAGTCGCGCAAGATCGAGACCCTCCGCAGCGTGATGAATGTCGAGAATGCGTAGTGACCCCAACCCGGAGAGGTCAGTGATGTCGAGCATAGGATTCCGCCAGAGACTGCGTTACGGCTTCGACAACCTGACCTCCAGGGGCTCCGCGGCGATGATCAGCATGCTCTTCATCCTCGCGCTGATCCTCATCTCCGCCGTGACGCTCTTCGTGGTCCTGACGGAGAGCGCACCCGACGGCACGAGCTCTCTGAAGGTCGCATGGATGGGCCTCATGAGGACCCTCGATGCAGGCACGATGGGCGGGGACGAAGGCTCCCCGTACTTCCTCGCAGCCATGCTCGCAGTGACCATCGGCGGGATCTTCGTCGTGGGCACGCTCATCGGCATCATCACCAACGGCATCGATGCCAAGCTGGGCCAGCTCCGCAAGGGGCGCTCCTTCGTGGCGGAGACCGACCACACGATCATCCTCGGCTGGTCGTCCCAGATCTTCACCGTGATCTCTGAACTGGTCGAGGCCAATGCGAACAGGAAGAAGGCCTGCGTAGCTGTTCTCGCCGAGAAGGAGAAGGTGGAGATGGAGGACGAGATCCGCGAGAAGGTCGCGGACCTCAAGACAACGAAGATAGTCTGCAGGACGGGATGCCCGATCGAGATGGCCGATCTCGAAATCGTGAACCATCACTCGGCGAGGGCCATCGTCATCATGCCCCCGGAGTGCGAAGAGCCCGATTCGTCGGTCATCAAGACCATGCTCGCGCTCGTGAACAACCCCAGGCGCAAGAAGACGCCCTACCACATCGTCGGAGTCCTCCACGATCCCGAGAACATGAGGGTTGCGGAGATGGTGGGGGGCGACGAGGTCCAGCTCATCCTCGCCGGGGACCTGATCGCCAGGATCTCGGCCCAGACGTGCAGGCAGTCCGGCCTCTCGATCGTCTACACCGAGCTGCTCGACTTCGGAGGGGACGAGATCTACATCTCCCCGGCCCCGTCGCTGGCCGGTGGCACTTTCGGGAGCATACTATCGGCCTTCGAGGACTCGTCGGTCATGGGGATACGGTTCGCGGACGGAAGGGTCTGCCTGAACCCGCCCATGGACACGCCCTTCGGAGCGGGCGACTCGGTGGTGGCGATCTCCGAGGACGACGATACGGTCAGGGTCTCGCCCCGCCCGGCCCCCGCGCCCCAGGTGGAGCTGATGAGGGATGGCGCCCGGATCCCGCCAGGAGCGGAGAAGACGATCATCCTCGGCTTCAACTCCAAGGTTCCGACGATCGTAAGCGAGCTCGACGGCTATGTGGGAGCGGGCTCCTCGGTGCAGGTCGTGGCCGAGTTCGAAGTGGAGGAGGATCTCGAGGAGATGACCTCCCGCGACTACCACCACCTCTCGGTGCAGGTCGTGGAGGGCAGCACCACTGACAGGTCGGTGCTCGACAGCCTAGACCTGGAGCAGACCCACCACGTCATCGTCCAGAGCTACTCGGACAGGATGGACGCCCAGAGCGCCGACGCCAGGACTCTCATCACACTGCTCCATCTCAGGAACATCCGCGAGTCCAGGAACCTGCGATTCTCCATCGTGAGCGAGATGCTGGACGACAGGAACAGGGAGCTGGCGGAGGTCACCCAGGCCGACGACTTCATTGTGAGCGACAAGCTCGTGAGCCTCATGCTCACCCAGATAGCGGAGAACCGCGATCTGAAGGGCGTCTTCGCCGACCTCTTCACTCCGGACGGCTCGGAGGTCTACCTGAAGCCCGTGGAGAACTACGTGTCAACCGGCGTCCCGGTCTCCTTCTACACGATCCTGGAGTCTGCCCGCAGGCGCGGCGAGGTGGCGATAGGCTACAGGATAGCAGCCAGCGCCCACGACCCCGGGGCTGCGCATGGAATCGTGGTCAACCCCGTGAAATCCAGGATGGTCGAGTTCGTCCCCAGTGACCGCGTGATCGTTCTCTCGGAGGACTAGCGAGGCGATGGCGGCAGGACAGGCAGGCCCGGGGAGGTGCGAGAGCCCGAGATGAAGCAGAAGCGTTTGCCGCCCGAGCCCACTCTCGCCGCCCTCTACCGCGCGCTGGACGAAGGCGTGATAACGGTCGACCTCGAAGGCGTGGTCACCGGGATGAACCGGGCGGCCGAGGCGCTCACGGGCTACAGCCTCTCGGAGGCTGGCGGCAAGCCCTTCTCGGAGACGGCCGTCCTCCTCGATCCGAGGTCCCGGGAGCCTCTGAAGAAGCTGTTCAGGGAGTCCGACGGCCAGCCCTCCCGGAGGCTCAGGTGCATCCTGGTGCCCAAGACCAGGAGCGAGAACAAGGTGAGCGTCTCCACCTCGGCGATAACCGCCGATGGAGCCGTAGCAGGCTACGTTGCCACCATCAGGGACGAATCAAGGCAGTCCGTTGCAGAGGATGCCCTGCGCAACAGCGAGACCCTCTACCGGATGATCGTGGAGAACTCGTTCGATGCCATCTATCTGCTGCGCGGGAAGCGATACGAGTACGTGAACCCGAGATTCTGCGAGATCACGGGCTACTCCTTCGCGGAGCTCACCTCGCCGTCGTTCGACTACAACAGCCTGCTCCCGGAGGAATCGCGCAGGTTCATGCAGGAGAGGTTCAGCGCGAGGGAGAGCGGCAGGCCGATCCCTCCCGAGTACCGCATCCAGGTCCTGACCCGGAACGGCAAGACCGTGGAGGTGGAGGTGACGACGCACCAGCTCGAGTCGAAGAACTCGGTGCGGGTGCTCGGCATCATGAGAGACATCTCCACACGCATACACGCCGAGGAGGGGCTCCAGAAGTCCGAGAGCCTCATGAAGAGCGTCTTCTCGTCGATGGTCGACTCCGTCTTCCTGTTCGACGAGGACATGCGCTTCATCTTCGTGAACGTTCCCGAGATGGAGCTGTTGATGCCCCCCAGCGCCTTCCTCGGCAGACGGTTCGGCGACGTGATGCCCGATGTGATGACCCGCCAGTTCGAGGCGGCCTTCGAGGAGACGAAGACAGGCCGTGCGAGCGAGTATGAGTACACTCTCGACCTGCCATCCGGGACGGGGATCTACTCGACCAAGCTATCGCCGGTGACTGTCGGGGGCCGGTTCAGCGGCGCGGTCGGAGTCATACGGGACATTACCGACAGGAGACGCCTCGAGTCGGAGCAGACACGCCTGCAGGACCAGCTCCGCCAGACGCAGAAACTCGAGAGCCTGGGACTCCTTGCAGGCGGCATAGCCCACGACTTCAACAACCTCCTGATGGGCATCCTCGGGAATGCCGAGCTCGCCTCGGTGGAGATCGGGGGAGCTTCCGGGGCGGTCTCGCACATCAGGTCGATCGAGACCGCGGCGCGCAAGGCGGCCGACCTCTGCAGGCAGATGCTCGCCTATGCAGGCCGGGGAAGGACCACCAACGAAGCGGTCGAGATAAACTCCCTTATCAGGGAGATGGCCGAGCTGCTCAGGGTGGGCATCCCGGAAGGGGTGACCCTAAAGTTCGACCTGGCGCCCGACCTTCTGCCAGTGGACGGTGACCCCTCCCAGCTCAGCCAGGTGGTCATGAACCTGATCACCAACGCAGCCGAGGCGATCCAGGACGGGCAGGGCACCATAACGCTCATCACGAGATCCATGTACTGCGATCGCGAGTACCTGAGGGGCAGCTACATCAACGACGACCTTCCCCCGGGAATCTACGTCTACATCGAAGTCTGCGATACCGGATGCGGGATGGACGAGGAGACCCGGACGAGGATCTTCGACCCGTTCTATTCGACGAAGTTCACCGGCAGGGGCCTCGGTCTGGCGGCGGTGCTGGGCATCGTCAGAGGGCACCACGGCGCGATCAGGGTGTACAGCGAGCCAGGCGAGGGAACCACCTTCAAGATCATCATGCCGCCTTCTCCCTCCGCCATGGTGCGCGACAGGGAGGAGAAGGAGGACATGGCCGGCCAGCAGGGGCGGGTGCTCCTCATAGACGACGAGGACATCGTCAGGAACGTGGTCACGCGCATGCTCAGCAAGCTGGGTTATGGCTGCGATGCAGCGCCCGACGGGGCGGCCGGCCTTGAGATGCTCACATCAAGGCGCAACCGCTACCTGTGCGTGATACTGGACATGGCCATGCCGGGCATGGACGGGGCCAAGGTCCTCAGGTCCATGCGCGAGATATCGCCGATGACGAAAGTGGTCGTGATGAGCGGCTACGACGAGAGGGAAGTGGTCGAGAGACTGGGCCAGCTGACCCCCGACGGCGTTCTGCAGAAACCCTTCCGCATCGAGACTCTCCAGGAGGCGCTGGAGAAGGCGCTGAAGTCCGACTGAGAGACCCTCAGCCCGCGCTTCTCCTCGAGAGCAGCCTCATACCCGCGAGACATCCGGCGCAGGTCGCTCCCGCGAGCAGATAAATCCATGGCTGCAGATTCCCGAGGTCGACCGACCCCGGCATCACAACCGCCAGGGCGTTGTTCAGGAAGTGCCACAGGATTGCGGGGAAGACTGATCCGGTGAAGAGCGTGGCCATGCCGAGCATGGCGCCCAGAAGGGCGGTCGGGGCGATCCTGAACCACTGGAAGTGGAAGAAGCCGAAGAGGAGCGCACTCACTGTCACAGCAGCCCATGCCGGCATGCGCCTCAGAAGTCCCCCGAGGAACATGCCCCTGAAGGCGATCTCCTCGAAGACGGCCGGAAGGAGGGCGACGAACAGCAGCAGCTCGAGCTTCGGGACCTCGCCGGGCAGGAGGGTCTGCTCGAGCATCTCGAGCTGTGACGGAGGCACCGGGAGAATGGCTCCGAGGAGCCTGGTGATGCCCAGCACCGCGATCATCCCGCTCAGGGCTCCGGGAACGGCCAGTGCGAGCGCGCCCGCATCGGGTGCGCGAAGCAGCAGATGGCGCGGCCCGAGCCTGTATCTGAGCGCTGCGTAGAGCGTCCCGCCGCCCAGGAATACCACGGTGTTCACGGCCAGCACCGCCCGGATGTCCAGCGTCTGGGCCTGCAGCGCGAAGATGGTCGTGACCGCCCATACAGCCGCCATGATCCGGCCGGCCCTGTAGGAGAAGAGCCTGGGGGAAGGCACGGCCGAGCCGGCCTCTCCGCCCGCGACCATCCTCTCCGCCGACATCGCACGCCAGGAGCCGTACAGAGCCAGGAGCGACAGGGCGAGATTCGAGGCGAAGGAGGTGAGCAGACCCAGGTAATCGGGCCTGCCCGCCAGGAGATCACGCATTCCGAGGGCGCTGCCGGCCACCGGCACGAGGGTGAGGGGGAATCCGCCTTCCAGGCGGGGGAACACCGGGGCGAGCGCCGGGAACAGGGCGAGCAGGAAGATCGGGAAGAACTTCAGCTGCGCGTCCTTCACGCTGGAGGCGCCTGCGGATATCAGGAGCATGACAGCGGACACGAGCACCGCCAGCGAGACGGCCAGGAGCAGCGCGGCGACTGCGGCGGCCGGCGTGGCATGGAGCGCCGACAGCGATCCGCCCGGCACGAAATCGAGTTCGAGACACACCAGGAGACTGGCGAGCTGGGTGAGGAATATGACCGAAGAAACCGACAGGATGGCGAGGAACTTGGCCTGGATGATGTCCGCCCGCGACGCCGAGCTCGCGAGGAGGGTCTCCAGCGTGCCGCGCTCCCTCTCACCCGCGATGGTGTCCACGGCCACGACCGAGCTGCCCGAGAGAAGGAAGATCAGCAGGAAGAGGACCACGAGGCTCCCTGTCCTGGCTCCCGCGCTCATCCACGGAGGAGCGATGTCGATCTCCGCCGCGTACAGGCTGTCCGGCAGGTAGCTGATGCCCCTCGCGGCGAGGAGCTCCGTCCGCCCGGCCTCCCTTCCCGCGGAGAGCCTGTCGGCCAGGAACATCGCTGCGGCGCGCGACTCGTCGGAGTCCGCCCGGTACCTGATCCGGAGGGAGGAAATCCTGCCGGACGGGGAGGGCTGCAGATCGACGAGTAACTCGGCATCCCCGGCCTCGAAGGACGACTCAGGGTCGCCCGGGGACATCTCGAGTCTCAGGCCTCCGCCGTCACCCCGCGAGGAGAGGGCATCCCCGACGAGCGAGGCCGCCTCTGCCCGGGACACGGAGTCACCCGTCACCGCATAGCTGTGGACCATCTCGAGTGTCCGGCGCTCACGCCGCTGCTCCATGAAGCTGCCCGCCGTCATGAGGATGGGCGTCAGGACCGCGGGCACCACGATCGACATGATGATGGTCCTCCTGTCGCGCAGGAGGGACAGGAGCTCGAATCTCAGGACTGTTGCGACTTCGGAGGAGAGGAGCTTCACCGCGCTTCGGCCCCCGGGGGGGTGACGAGCTTCACGAAGGCCTGCTCGAGAGTCGCAGAACCTGCGGATCCCATCAGGGCGGCAGGCGTTCCGCACGCCGAGATGCGCCCTCCATGGATGACGGCGATGCGGTCACAGAGCCTCTCGGCTTCTGCCAGGATGTGAGTGGAGTATATGACGGCGTGCCCGGAGGTCCTGAAGCCCGAGATCATATCCACCATCTCGTGGGCGTTCAGGACATCCAGCCCCTGCGTGGGCTCGTCGAAGATCAGCACCGCCGGCTCGTGCACGATGGTCCTGGCGATGGAGACCTTCTGCTTCATCCCCTGGGAGAGCTTGTCCACCCAGACGCCTGCGAAGCGTCCCATGTCCATCTGCTCGATCAGAGATTCGACCCGCTGCTTCACCCTGTCGGCACGATAGCCGTTGACCCGGGCGAAGAACTCCAGCGTTTCACGGGTCGTGAGCCTGGGATAGAGTGCGGTGGTCGAGGAGTAGTAGCCGATGAGCCTCCTCACGCCGGAAGCGTCCCCCACGACGTCGCGGCCCATCACGAGCGCGGTGCCCGAAGTGGGCTGCAGCACGGTGGCCAGTATCCTCAGGGTCGTGGTCTTGCCGGCGCCGTTCACTCCGAGGAGCCCCATGATCTCTCCGCAGTCGACATCCAGGCTGATCCCGTCGACCGCGCGGACCTCGCCGCGGGAGGCGTCGCTGTAGACCTTCACAAGATCCCTTACCTCGATGGCTCTTTCAGACACCTGCGGACCTTTCCCTCCCGGACCGGAACACCCGGAGCAGGCCGGGCCTTCCCTTGTCCGGGGGCGTGAGGGCCTGATCCCTGCCAAGCATCCTGGCAGCTGCGAAGAGGCCTGCAGCCACGAAGACGAGCGTAGAAAGCGTGGTAATCGCCATGTCCAGCGCCGCGGGAGGCCGCACCAGTGCCTCCTTCGCCATCATCGCCACGTTCACGACGGGCACGGCGGCGATTCCGCTGCCGTAGGTGAGCCCCGGAGACTGCAGGAAGACCACCGGGATTATCGACACCATGTAGAAGGGGGTGATCATCGCCTGGCCCTCCTTGAAAGTCCTGGCGTACGCCCCGAACAGGATCATTCCGGTGGCCAGGAAGGCGGCCATCAGAACCGCTCCGAGCGCGAGGGAAGGCAGCGCATGGAGAGGTATCGAGAGCTCGACGGCCTCGCCCGACTGCCTCAGCAGGGGGCCGAGGAGAGAAGACATGGAGACGGTCATGGCCGCTATGTTGAGCAGGCCCGAGGCAAGGCCGAAGAAGCCAACGTACAGGAACTTGGAGATGAGGATCTCCACCCTGCCGGCGGAGGTGGAGAGAGTGGTCTCCCATGTCTGCCTCTCGCGCTCGCCGGCGAAGGCGTCCACGGCCGGGTAGAAGCAGCCCACCGAGGCCATGGCGATGAATGTGATCGGTATTATCAGCCCGAGGATGAAGGCGCCCATCTGCCTGCTGCTGGCCGTATTCTGGAGCTCGAGCTGCAGAGGCGTCCACTCGCGGGGCGAGATGCCCAGGGATGCGAGCAGATTCCTCAGCCATGAGCCGCGCTCGTCCAGCAGCGAGCTCACGGCATTGTCCGATGCGATCCTGCTTCGCTCGCGCGAGCCGTCGCGGAGAACCGTGAGGGGAGGCCTGCCGCCACAGCCGGAGGTGTCGCCGGCCTGCACCACCGCAGCTTCGATGGAGCCGTCCAGCAGAAGGGAATCGGCCCGGTCTCCCGCCTGAACCACCTCTGCCCAGCGGAAGGCCGGTCCCGACGATATCTCAGCGGAGACCCCGCTGACGCCGATCCTCGAGCGTATGCCCGCCGTGCTCGATTCCACGAGCGACACGACCGTGAAGGCGGCCCAGATCATGAACGGGTAGAGAAGAAGGGGGATGAGCAGGGAGTTCACGACGATGTTCTTTTCCCTGAGAGCACAGCGGATCTCGCGGGCCAGCAGTGCCGAGATCCTGCGGCAACTCATCTTCCCGGCCCTCCCCGGGAGGTCAGATGCCGAAGAAACCTCGGATCCTCCGGATGATGTCCGCCTTCTGGGGCGCCTGGGTCCTCTGCCCCTCCGCCGCCGATTCGGCGGCCTTCTCGGCAAGCCCCGTCATGCGGTCTGACAAGGCCTTGCTGAGGGCATCCACGGCGTTGGCATCGCTCGCGATGATGCTGATGAAATCAGCCTTCGAGAGGACCATGACCTCGGTCTCGGCTTCGGAGATCACGGATGCGCTCCGGGGCTCGCCCGTGAGCAGGCTCATCTCGCCGAAGAACTGCCCGGCTCCCAGTTTCGCGACGAGCTTCCGGTCTCCGGAGGCGCCTGCGCTGACCATCACTCTCACCGATCCGGACTTGATGACGTACATCGAATCGCCCGTGTCGCCCTGCCTCACGAGCGTCTCGCCGGCCGTGAAGCGAAGCAGGGCGGAGGTCGAGGAGACGGATCGGATCTGGTCGTCGGAAAGGCCCTCGAACAGCGGGAGCGACCTCAGCTCGCGGAACATCTCGTCCTGGATCCGCCGGGCCCTTCTCTCCTCGAAGTCCTCCGGAAGCGAGCGGAGCGTGACATCGCGCTGGGGGAAGGGGATTGCGATCCCACCGCGGTCGAGGGTGTACCAGATCCTGGTCTGCACCGCGTCTACGAGGTGGGGCTTCCTGCCGTAGTCGGTGGCCCAGAACCTGACCTCGTAGACTATCGAGGATTCGGAGAATTCCTTGAGGATGACGCTGGGGGCGGGCTCTTCGAGCGCAGCGCCGCTTTCCGCGACCGCCGCCAGGAGGGCGCTCCTGGCCTGCCCCGGAGGCGTGGCATATGGGAGGCCGATCTCGATCCTGAGCATGAAGGGGGTGAGCCTGGTGTAGTTGATGATCATCTGCTTGGTGACCGTGGAATTGGGCATGATGACGGCGTTGTTGCTGCGGGTCCTCAACGTCAGGGTCCGCCAGCTCATCTGCTGGATCTGCCCCTCCTCGCCGCTGATGCTCACCCAGTCGCCCACCACGAACGGCCTCTCCATCTGGAGGGCCATGCCCGCCACGACGCCTCCGAGCACGTCCTGAAGCGAGAGGCCGACGACTGCGGAGAGCACCGTGGAGGTCACGAGGAAGGCGTTGGGATTGACCCCGAAGATCGTCTTGAGCAGGCTGATCGCGACGCCGGCCAGCACCAGGAAGTTGATCACGTCGATGACGAGCCTGGGTATCGAGATGCCCCTTCTCTGCCTGAACAGGTAGTCCCAGACGATCATGTTGAAGAGCTGAAGGATCGCATTGGCGGCGAGCAGGATGGTTACGGT
>DIAQ01000052.1:18354-22008 GCA_002414865.1 candidate division Hyd24-12 bacterium UBA5074
TGGCGGAGGAGGCGGATTATCACTCCCGCGCCCAGGCCGAGGGCTGCCGCGACGAGGATGTTCGCTATCAGGGGCGTGGCCATGGGTCCTCCTCCAGGATCAGGGGGAGACTAACTCCGCCCGGGAAGCTAGGCAAGCCCGTCCTCGGTGGCGTCGTCGCCCTGTCCGCGCCTGCGCCCTATGAGAGCGGAGATGGCCAGCACCCTGACCGAGGCGTGCTGCAGGATTATCCCGAGAACCGAGCCGAACGGGGTCGAGATGTCCTCGTGGACGCGCGAGAGCGGGAGGAGCGAGGTGAGCCTGGCGACGGCGGTGCAGAGGAAGAGCACCTGCATCGGGTGCAGGCTCAGGCCCGGCAGGGCGAGGGGAGGCGGCATCAGCGCGCCCGAGAGGAGCATCGTGGACATCATGGCAAGGCCCGACATCGCGCCGAAAACGCCCGAGTAGGACTGCTGCCTTCCGGCCGGGGCGATGGTGAGGACGAAATTCGTGATGACTATGCCCACGCCGGCCCACAGCACCCCTGAGAAGGCGGCCTCGGTGTAGATGAGCCACAGGCTGGAGGGTGTCGCGAAGAGCCATGGGAGGGGGCTGACGGCCGACATCACCGTGGCGATCCTCATCGAGTTCTTGTTCCCGTATCTGTCTATCAGGCGGCCCCAGGCGCGGAGCGACACCATCCCTGCGACCGCAGAGATCGTCCCGTAGAACTGGATCAGCAGCACGCTCATCCTCAGCCTGTCGATCATGAATGGCTGCCAGAAGGGCGCGCCGATGCCGGTCGCCAGCATCCACCAGGCGCCCCACACGGCCAGTCTGCGGAAGTTCCTGTCCCTGAACGGCGAGGCGAGCATGCTCAGGAAGGGCTCGGTCTCGACGTCCTTTTCCCGCTCCGGCTGCCTCCTGAGGATGTAGAGGCCGGAGAGGCCGATGACGCCGGCGGCGCAGAAGAGCACGAGAAATGCCAGATGCGCATGCGACTGCAGGCTCTCGAGGTCCAGGACCGAGCGCAGCGCCCTGCCCGCGGGGCCGGGGTTCCTGTCGAACAGGTCGATGGCCACGCCGAAGAGATAGCCTCCCAGGAGCCCGGCGATCAGAAGGAGCTGGTTCCTCTTCGCGAAGAACCGCCCCCTGATCCTGGTCGGGACCATGTCGCCTATCCAGCCCATCCATGCGTTGGAGGACACGGCGAGAAGCGATGTCGCGACGAAGAAGGCGAAGAGGAAGGAGTTCATCGAGGCGGCCCCGCCTATCAGCGGGAGGAGCCCGTAGAGCGGCGTCAGCCCTCTTCCCAGAGCCGCCAGGGTGATGACCGCCTTCTTGCGGGCTCTCAGCCTGCGGGTGACGGCTATCCCGAGGAGCTGGAACACCTGAGAGAGTTGTCCAATGGCGAACAGGACTCCGTACTGGAAAGGCTGCGCCCCGAGCAGCGAAGCGAGCTTGGTGAGGAACACGGAACCCGGCCCGGCGAGGCCTGTGTACAACTGCGAGAACAGGCCCTCCGTTATGGAGACCCTGATGGTCTGCCTGAGCTGGGAACCCTCTTCCTTCATGGCCCTCCGTGCGTGGACGCCCGAATTTACCGGGCCCGGATGATCGAGACAAACCGCCGTCCGACATTCTACTTCCTCCTGCAGCCCTGCGCTCCTAGATTTCGTGGAGGGCGACATGAAGATCGTTACGGCCCTGTTCATCGCACTGCTGGCGACATCCGGGGAGCAACCCAGGAATCCCTTGATCGGCATTCCCTTGCTGGGTTCACTCTTCGGGGACAGCCTCGGCGCTGCTGCGAAGTGCCCTCCGTCGGCCGTGGACACCGCCATGATCCGGAGCCTCATCAGGCATGGCGATCTCAGCGCCCGCAGAGGCCTGTGGTTCGTCGCCATCCCGGACTCCTCCGATGCCCGCTGACAGGGTCCAGTGCCTGCTGTGCCCGCACCTGTGCGGGATGGACCCCGGGGAGCGCGGCACCTGCGGAGTGAGGATGAACCTCTCGGGCGAGCTCGTGAGCCTGGTCTACGGGCTGCCGGTTGCCGCGAATGCAGATCCTATCGAGAAGAAGCCGCTCTTCCACTTCCGACCGGGCTCGAAGAGCTTTTCGATAGCCTGCGCGGGCTGCAACCTGGGCTGCCTGGGCTGCCAGAACTGGGAGATCTCGCAGGCTCTCCCGGAGGACATCCCGCCTCTGACGATGCCTCCCGCGCAGGTGGTGGAGTCCGCCCTGGACCAGGGATGCTCCTCGATCTCCTACACCTACACCGAGCCGCTCATGGCCTTCGAGTATGTCCTCGACACGGCCTCCGCCGCGCGGGAGGCCGGCCTTGCAAACGTCCTGGTCTCGGCGGGATACGCCAACGAAGGTCCTCTGCGCGAGCTTGCGCCCCTTCTGGACGCTGCCAACATAGACCTGAAGGGGGCGACGAACTCCTTCTACAGGCGGATGTGCTTCGCAACCCTCCAGCCCGTGGTGAGATGCCTCGAGATCCTCCACGAGTGTGGAGTCTGGCTGGAAGTGACCAATCTCGTCGTGCCCGGCTGGAATGATACCGAAGAGGACATCTCGGCCCTGGTCACGCTGTTCAAGGGCGCAGTCGGCCGGGATGTGCCGCTGCATTTCTCGCGCTTCTTCCCGATGTACAGGCTGGCCGACCTGGCGCCCACCCCTGCATCAACCATCGCCATGGCACGGGAGACGGCCCTCTCGGCAGGCGTTTCGTTCGTGTATGCGGGCAACCTGAGCCTGCAGGGGGGATCCGATACGATCTGCCCGCACTGCGGAGCTGTTCTTGTTACGAGGCATGGATATACAGTGACCATAGACAGGGCGGCACCCGAATGCCCCGAGTGCTCGGGCGCCGTGCCAGGGGTCTGGAACGAGCGGGGGTTATGACATGAACAGGAGGAGTTTCTTCTGCATGCTCGCGGCCATGGCAGCCGCCCTGATGGCCGGATTCGTGCCCGGCCCGGGACGCAGGCGGGAGGAGAGGCCGGCGCCCAGGCGGGCCTCCTACTGGAGGAGGCTGGCGGGATGAGGGCGCACTGGCTCGCTCCGATCCTCCCGGCGGTCATCTGCGGCTGCGGAGACGCAGGGACGGGCGGGACCCCTCCGGAAGATCTGCTGAGGCCGCCGGTCTGCGCCGGGACATTCTATCCCGCGGACAGCGCCTCGCTGGCGGGAGCGGTGGACAGCCTCATGGCGGCTGCCGACCCGGCATCCCTGCCGGCGGCAATCGTCTCTGCCGTCGTGCCCCACGCAGGCTACATCTATTCGGGCGCCACGGCCGCATTCCTCTACAAGGCGATCGAAGGCCGGAGCTTCGACAGGGTCTACATCCTCGCACCGGCACACAGGGTCGGCTTCGACGGATTGAGGATCCCGACCCGGGGCTCCTACCTGACCCCGCTCGGCGCCGTCCCGATCGACACGGCGGCGGCAGAACGCCTGGTGCTGTCACACCCGGCGGCGCGGTCCGATGGGGGGGAGAACGCCGAAGAGCATGCGATCGAGGTGCAGCTCCCGTTCCTTCAGCGCTCCCTCGCAACGGGATGGGAGCTCGTACCGGTGCTCATGGGCTGGACCGACGAGAACAGCCTCGCTCTGCTCGGCGAGCTCCTCTTCGCGGAGGCCTGCCAGGACCGGATACTGGTCATCGC
>DIAQ01000081.1 GCA_002414865.1 candidate division Hyd24-12 bacterium UBA5074
CCTTCGATCATCACCTGGACGCCGGCTTCCAGCGCCCTCCTCTGGAGGCATCCGAGGGTGATGAGCTCCTCGATCTGCGCGCCGTCGGAGGCGTCGGCCAGGCAGCCCGGCCGGAGGCCGTCCCCCAGTGAGAACGTGGCATCGTATCTGCGCAGGATGTCGATGAGGTCATCGAACCTCTCGTAGAGTGGATTCTCAGCCTTCCTGACGCTCATCCACTCCGCCAGCAGGGCGCCTCCGCGGGATACGATGCCCAGCTTCCTGCCCTGCGATTTCAGGATCGAGAGCGCATGGCCCGTCACGCCGCAGTGCAGAGTCAGGAAGTCGACTCCGCACGCGCAATGGGCCTCCACTGCATCCAGCATCTCCTGCGGCCCGATCTCGCCGACACCGCATCCGGCCTCGAGGATCTCGCCGAACACCTGGTAGACCGGCACGGTGCCGAGTGGGACGGGGCAGGCCTCCGATATGCCGTGGAGGATCTCCCTCCACCTGGGTCCCGTGGAGAGGTCCATCACGGCATCGGCCCCGGCCCCGACCGCCACGGCCATCTTCTGCATCTCGACCTCGGCCGACTCGCTATCGCGAGAGCTGCCTATGTTCGCGTTGACCTTTACCCCGAGCCCCGCGCCGATCCCGCACAGGCGGCTGCGGCGAGAGACCGACGAGTGCGGTATGACGATGGTGCCTGATGAGATGCCATTGCGTATAGCCTCCGGGGAGGCGCCCTCCGCGGACGCCACCGCCTTCATGGCTTCAGTGACCTCGCCCGAGCGGGCTGACTCGATTATCGTTGCGGCCATATACAACCTCCCCTGTAGGGGGGTCTCTGCATCCGGGCCATTGGACCTTGCCTCCATCCCTTCGCCGGCATGACCCGGATCAGGTTCGACGGGTATGATCTCAGCCCGCAGGGGCACCCCAGGCTTTGCTCCGAAGTCGTCCTTGCTTACTTTCAGGCCCGGGATGACCGAAGTCAAGGAGGCACCGTGAACGGAACCGGAGCGCAGGGAATCGAAAACGAGAGTCTCGTGAGGATCTTCGATGCTCCGAACGAGATGGAGGCCCTTGCCATCCAGGCCCTCCTCGAGCAGGAAGGCATCGATGCGGCCGTGCAGAGCAGGCAGATCACCATGTACGACGGCATCGGGAAGATGTTCAACCCGGTGTGGGGGTGGGTGCTCGTCCGAGAGAGCTCCGAAGCGGCTGCCAGGCAGCTCGTGGACGAGTATCTGGAGTCCCTCGAGGGAACCGGACCGGAAGGCTGCGAGCCCGGAGAAGGCGGGATGGATGACGACTGACTGCGGCCCCCGCCTGTTTCTGGCCGCGCTTCTTCTCATGGCTGGGATCGCCCCGGCTGAAGGGACCATGGATACAATAAGAACGGTCGCCAGGACGGGCAGGCTCCCGGGAGGCGGAGATGCCGCAGCATGGCTCGCAATCGCTTCGCAGACACCTGGATTCGAGAGAGCCGCATACTGGGCAGCCTGGAGCGCAGGCATGCCTCTTCCCGTGGGTCCCTCGGAAGCCGCTCTGGAATTCGGCAGCGGGGAGCTCCTGGATGAGGACATCAGGGGAGTGGACCCCTCAGCGGCGATCGAGGCGCTGCTTAAGCACATACTCCACGAAACAGCCGCAGGACGGCCTCCGCAGGAGGCGCCCGCGATCCTGGACATGCTCCTCGAGGCACATGCCTCAGGGCTGCCCGACAGGGTGCTCCGGCTTGCGCTGCAGGTGTACGGCAGGCTCGGTGAGGCTCGCGATTTCTGGCCCGGGAGGTGTTCCGTCACAGGCTCCACCGCCCTGTATGCCTCCTGGCTGAGGTATCTCTCGGAAACCGGCTCCGGCTCGATAGATGAAATCCCAGGCGATCTGTGGCCCCTGACCAGGGTGTATGCGGCGAGATGCGCCACTCCAAGGCTCCTGGCCGCCCTGGCGGGAGATCCGTCGTGGGCGGTGAGGCACGAAGTCGCGTCCAGGAGTGATTCGACCGAAGTCCTGGCCATCCTTGCCGGAGATGGCTGCGGGGCCGTCGCCCTGGCCGCCCTGGGAAGGATGAAGGACCTCGGGATGCAGGGCTGGAGAGAAGGCATGGAGCGCCTTACCGAGACGGGAGGCCCGATCGGCATCCAGGCCATCGCCCTGCTCGACTCAGGCTCGGCGGGCCTGCTTTCGCGCGAACTGTCGTCCGATTCTCCAGGCAGGAGGCTTTCCGCCCTGACAGCCTGGCTCTCCTCGGGTCTGCTGCTGGATGCCGGCAGGAGGGACAGCCTTCTCTCCGATCCTTACTGGGTGATCCCCATGACGGTCCTCGAGGACATCGCCAGGACGGACAGCTCTCTTGCAGCATCCGCAGCGGCGGAGATCCTCGACACTCTCAGCACTCCTCCGGGAGAGGATCTCCGTGTCTCCCTTGAGCAGTTCATCGGCATTGGACCTGCGCCGGCAGTGCCCTGGCTCCCGTTCGACCCCACCCTCGTTCAGGTGCCGGAAACCCTCGTCCTGGTGACGGATGTCGGGGATTTCACCATCGAGCTCTGGCGGGAGGAGGCCCCGGTCCACTGCGCGGCCTTAGCCTGGCTGGCCTCGCGCGACTTCTATGACGGTATCGAGTTCCACAGGGTCATCCCCGGATTCGTGGCGCAGGGGGGGTGCCCCGAGGACAATGGCATGGGCGGCCCAGGCTTC
>DIAQ01000089.1 GCA_002414865.1 candidate division Hyd24-12 bacterium UBA5074
CCCGTCCCCGTTATCTCGACCCGTCCCCCCGGCACCTCGAAAACGGTTGCGGTCGGATTCAGGGGCATCCCGGACACCTGTCCGGTCCCCAGGGCGGTGACCAGGGCGTCCATGCCCGCGGAAGGAGGATCGAACGATGCGCCACCCTCGAAATGCCAGGTGACGGGCCCGGGACCGAGCCTCCTGACCAATCCTCGCGGGGGCTCGTGCCAGGCCGCCGACAGAGAGACGACGGCATCACCTCTCCGCGGCGCGACAGGCTGCAGTGCCATTATCCCCGCCCATTCCGAGCGCGCCCTCTCCGCGCTCCCCTGGGCCTCCGCCCAGGAGGACGAAGCCTTCGAAAGGGAGCGCCTCAGCTCCGGTTCCGAGAGGAGGTGCCTGATGGCTGCGGCAACGCTTGTCGGGGTGGGTGGAACGGGTATCCTGGAGACGCACTCCGACGGCATCGAGAGGAAGCCGCCGGAGGCGGGAGTGATCGCCGGGATTCCCGCCCTCAGGGCTTCCAGTAGGCTGCCGGACGTCTCCCCGCAATCGGGGTGCCTCGTGTCCACCACGAGGTCGAGCTGCCTGATCCATGCCTGGTACTCCGGCTCCTGCAGCCTTCCGGTGGTGAAGGCCCACTCGGGCAGGCCGTCCGGCCAGCCTGCGCCGACCAGGACAGCCTTGACTCCCGGAACGGTCTGTCTCACGGTCTCGACGGCATCCAGGAAGATGCCGGGGTTGCGCCCGGGATGGCCGCCGCCGACCATGCCCAGCAGGTATCTGCAGGCGGGGCGCTCGATGTGCGGCAATGCAGGCACCGGGCTCAGCGGGTGAGACACTCTGAACACCGGCTTCCCGGGGCACCTGGCTCCGAGCACGGCGGCTGACGAGGCCCCCAGGCAGACCAGCGCATCCGTCGCATGCAGGAGCCTCCCCGTCAGGGGATATGCCTTCAGAAGCGAGTCGAACTCGGACTCCGCACGACCCCGGCGCGACAGCAGCCTCTCGATCCTCTCCGCGGAAGGACCGTATTCGAAGAGCAGCTCGCGCCGGTATCCGGCTGCATCCCCCTCCGCGAGGAGACAGAACCGCAGCATATGGTGCATGACGGTCTCGTGGAAGACCGCAGTCCCGCCCCAGGCCAGCAGAGCCCTCGAAACCTCGAAGCACTCGGGCGAATTCCCCAGCATGAAGATCCTTCGTGTCCCGGGCGCCGGGCCGTCCCGCTCGAGGCGGAAGCACCGGATGTCCCCGGGGAGGCAGGACCCGTCTGCTCCGGCGGGAGCGTGCACGGTCCAGTCTATCGAATCCCGGGTGTATTCGAGCACGCGCAGGGCGTATGTGGCCACACCGGTCCTCATGGGCGGCAGCGGACACACCATCACGGCCGATGGTCTGCCGGAGCGGTCGAGGAACGGACCCGGATCAGCCGACATCGCCGCGCCAGGTCCTGATGCGCAGTCTGATGAGCTGCTCCGCCATCTCGATGATCGCGCGAGGCCTGACCCATGCGAAGAATCCGTGTCTGACGGTTTCGAACGAGACGCTGCCAGCTCTCCTGGGTCTGTGCGACACCGGGATCTGCCTGATCCTCATCCCGGATCCTCTTGCGAGAAGAAGGATCTCCAGGTCTACGACGCCGCAGGTGGAGACGGGGTGCACCCTGTCGAAGACGCTCCTGCGATACAGCTTGAAGGAGGAGTCCACATCCTTGAATCCGCCCCAGAACATCATCCATGACAACGTGTTATAGCATAACGAATAGACCAGCCTCAGCCCCGGGTCACGCCGCCTCCGCCGGTATGCAGAGACGATGTCGCAGCCCTCCTTCAGGTCCCAGACCATCCGGAAGTCGTCGAGATCGAACTGGCCGTCGCAGTCCGTGTAGAAGATCCAGGGGTGCCGGGCTGAGGCGATCCCGGTCCTCACCGCCATGCCGAACCCGAGGTTCCGGCCGTGGCTGACCAGCCTTATCCTGTCATCCTGCATGGACATCCGTAGGACGGATGCCGCCGTGCCGTCCGTGGAGCCATCGTCCACGACGATGATCTCCCAGGGCACTCCGAGCTTCTCCAGCATCCCGGATGCGCTCGAGACCATGTACTCGGCGTTGGCCTCCTCGTTGAAGGCCGGGAGGAAGAAGCTGACTCCATCTACCGGCCCGCCGGGGCCGGAATCCGGAGGAACCCTTGCCGGGTCAGCTCCCGATGAAGGTCGGCGCACGGCTCGGGGACTTGCCTTTCTTCACCTCGTGGTAGAAGGCGTAGGTCATCGGGGTCGCGTCCGAGAGCACGCCGGCATCCACGACCTCTCCGAGGAAGAGCGTGTGGGTGCCGCAGTCGAGAGAGTCCGTCACCCTGCACTCGATGAACGAGACCGAGTAATCCTCGGGGATCGGGGCTCCGGTCGAGCCCTGCCTCGCCCTGATGCCCTCGAACTTGTCGAAGTCGCGGCCGCACCTGAATCCGAACCTGCCGATGTAGACCATCGGTGCCTCCTCGGACAGCACGGAGACCGTGAAGTTGCGATGCTCGGTCAGGATCTCGTGGGTGAAGTTGAGCTTGTTGATGCTCGCGGCGACTGTAGGTGGCTCGGAGGTCACCTGGAACACGGTGTTGCATATCTGGCCGTTGCGCCTGGCTTCCGACCCGGAACACACGACGTAGACGCCGTAGCTGAAAGCTCTGAAGGCCGATCGGTCGATGGGCACCAGCTACTCTCCCATCTTCTTGTGGCAGAACCACCAGTCGAAGCAGTCCTGCTGCTGCAGGCGCTGCCTGGCGGTCGCCTCGTCCTGGGGGGGCGGGATGATGAGATTCCCGCCGATTATCTCGTTCCTGGGCCAGTTGGCGGGTATCGCGACGCCGTTCTTGTCGGCGATCTGGAGCCCCTGGATGATCCTGAGGATCTCCTCCATGTTGCGGCCCAGCTCCTGCGGATAGAAGAGCATGGCCCTCAGAATGCCCCTGGCGTCCACCACGAAGACTCCCCTGACGGTGTTGGTCCCCTTCCCGGGATGGATCAGTCCGAGTCCGCGCGCGACCTCACCCATGTCGTCGGCGATGAGGGGGAACTTTATCTCGACTCCCAGCTTCTCGCGGATCCACTCGAACCACTTCATGTGGGAGAAGACCTGATCGATGCTGAGGCCGATCAGCTCGCAGTTCAGCGAGCGGAATTCCCCGTAGCGCTTCTGGAATGCCACGAACTCGGTCGTGCACACCGGGGTGAAGTCGGCGGGATGGCTGAACAGGATGAACCACTTGCCGCCCATGTCCCGGGGCAGGTCGAGGTGCCCCTGCGTCGTCTTCACGGAGATATCGGGGAACCTGTCCCCCAGCAGCGG
>DIAQ01000061.1:0-302 GCA_002414865.1 candidate division Hyd24-12 bacterium UBA5074
CTCGTGATGCTCTTCGTCCCCGGCATACAGAGGATCCTCGGCAGATGGGTGAGCCACGGTGTGGACGACAGGCCGGTGCAGATCCCGCGCATCTCGCAGAAGGCCCAGCTGGTGGCGGTCGGCTTCGATACCGCCTCATGGGCCTTCAGGGGCATTTCGCTGACCCTCTGGTTCATGGCCGCCACCGACGGGTCCAGGGCTCTTGCGCTGCTTCCCGCATGCCTCGTCGCCACGCCCGTCTCCTGGCTGGTGGCCGTCGCCCTGATCTTCTTCCCGGGCGGCATCGGCGTGAGGGAGTCCGT
>DIAQ01000061.1:669-1472 GCA_002414865.1 candidate division Hyd24-12 bacterium UBA5074
GCGGGCGTCAACGCCTCCATCCGGTCGAGGCCCGCGTTCTCCAGGCAGGTCCGGAACATCCGCAGGCTGGCGGGGAGCCTGTTCCGCGCCCGCTTCGCGAGGCTCGGTCTGTGCGGCCCGCCGACTCCTATCAACGTCACGGTGTCCGTGACCAGGAGATGCCAGTCGAGATGCGGCACCTGCTACATCTGGAAGGCGGATGGGCTGGAGGAGATGTCCCTGGAGAGCTTCGAGGCCTTCTTCCGCTCGCTGGGGTGGACCTATTTCTTCAACATCTCCGGAGGAGAGCCCTTCCTGAGGGAGGACCTCGACCGGATCGTCAGGCTCGCGTGCATCCACCTCTCCCCGGCGGTCATCCACATACCCACCAACGCGCTGCTTCCGGATCGCATCGAAGCCATGACGGAGCGGATGCTGGAGGTCATCGAGCGCGAGAGCCCCGGCACCGTGCTCACGGTGAAGCCATCCTTCGACGGCGTCGGGGAGCGTCACGACCAGATCAGGGGCGTCCCCGGCAACTTCGCGAAGCTGCTGGACACCCTGGAGCGCCTCAAGAGGCTCCGGAAGAGCCATCCCGCACTCCAGGTGGGAGTCGGGACGGTGATCTCGAGGTTCAACGCTGCCGAGCTGCCCGGCATCATCGCGTATGCCGACAGCCTGGGAGTGGATACCTACATCAACGAGATAGCCGAGGAGAGGGAGGAGTTCTTCAACAGGGGCTCGGGCATCACCCCCGACCCCGCAACCTACTCCGGCATCATGCAGAGCTTCAAGGAGGCGGCCGGGCGGAGGATGAAGGGCAT
>DIAQ01000061.1:1863-3017 GCA_002414865.1 candidate division Hyd24-12 bacterium UBA5074
GACGGCAGCGTCTGGCCCTGCGCCATCCTGGCCTACGGGGCCACGATGGGCGCCGTGGGCGCCTCGGCCGACTTCGCCGGGGTCTGGAGGTCGCGCGAGGCTGCGGAGATCAGGCGGTCCATCAGGAGAGGCGAGTGCTTCTGCCCCCTGGCCAACCAGGCCTATTCCAATATGCTGATGCACGTGCCGAGCCTCGTCAGGGCTCTTCTGCGCGCGCTCTGATCTGCTCGAAACCGTCTCCCGATAGCCTCAGCACCGCTGACGGAGAGGCCGGCGGAAGCGCGCCCCCGTCGAGGACGAGATCGCATCCCGCGAGCAGCTCGCGGGGGATGTCGTCGAGGGAGAGCGGAACGCGTCCTCCCGCGGGGTTGGCGCTGGTGCTCACGAGAGGGATGCGGCACGCCGAGAGCAGCGCCTGGCTGAGTGGGTCGGCCGGGACTCTGAGCGCGATGCAGCCGTCTCCGGACAATACATGGGCGGGGGCTGCAGAAGATGCCGGGAGTACGAGCGTGACCGGACCCGGCCAGGATGACCTCATCCTCGCCACCGCGTGCTCCGGCAGCGGAGCGGCAAGCGCAAGAGCGGCCTCCAGGCTCTCCACGATCACGATGAAAGGCCGCGGAACCCCGCAGCCCTTGAGGCGTCTCACCCTCTTGACCGCCCCGGGGTCGCAGGCATCGCAGGCGATCCCGTAGACGGTGTCCGAAGGGTATACAAGCAGGTGCCCCATGGCGACCTGGCGCGCCGCCTCGAACACTCCCCGGGCGTCCGGGGCAGTGCGGCTCATGGGGATCAGGGGAGCGGTCATCCCTCCCGGAGTGCCCTGAGCCTCCCCGCGAGGTCGGGGTCTCCGGTGGCGACGATCTGGGCGGCAAGATAGCCCGCGTTCCTCGCCCCGTGGGATCCGATGGCGACGGTGGCGACGGGTATGCCCTTCGGCATCTGCACAGTGGAGAGGAGTGCGTCCAGGCCGCCCAGCGGCCCGGAGGCGAGAGGAACGCCGATCACGGGGAGAACGGTCCTGGAGGCGACGGCTCCGGCGAGATGCGCCGCCATCCCCGCTCCCGCTATGAGCACGCGGATGCCCCTGGAAGCGGCCGAAGCGGCATAGGAGGCCACCGTGTCGGGGTTCCTGTGAGCCGACATGACTGCGA
>DIAQ01000109.1 GCA_002414865.1 candidate division Hyd24-12 bacterium UBA5074
TCCTCGCATTTCCCGTCTCCCACATGAGCGCCTTCAGGAGCTTCCTGACATTATCCTCATAACTGCATGCCGGTCCTGCATATCTCGATGTGTAGACCCCGGGGCCTCCACCCAGCCCCTCCACGAAGAGGCCCGTGTCGTCGCCCAGCGCAGGAAGGCCCGTGTCGAGACAGGCCTTCCTGGCCTTGAGGATGGCGTTCTCCTCTATGGTGATCCCCGTCTCCTCGCAGTGCCAGCCCACGGGTACGCACCTCAGATGCAGATCTGCAAGACCCGAAGCGGCGAGGATGGCTGCTATCTCTGCGGCCTTGTCCGGGTTGGAGGAGGCCAGGACCGTCTCCACGCCTATTCCCCTGCCGCCAGCTTCTGAACGGGGACTATCTCCTTCAGGATTATCGAGAGCCCGAGCCTGGACATCGTCTCCAGGGGCTCGAGGGGGAAGGACCCCTGCTCGGCGGAAGCCTGCAGCTCCACCAGCGTTCCGGCGGATGTGCAGACCAGGTTCATGTCCATCTCCGCCCTGGAGTCCTCCTCGTAGCAGAGGTCGATCAGAGGGGTCCCCTGCACGATGCCCATGCTCAGAGCGGCGACGAAGCCCTTCCAGGGATCCGTCTGCAGATCGCCCGCGGAGAGGAGGCGCAGTATGGCAAGCCTCAGAGCCACGGCGCCTCCGGTGATGGAGGCCACGCGTGTGCCCCCGTCGGCGACCAGGACGTCGCAGTCTATCGTGAAGGTCCTCTCTCCCAGCTGGTCAGCCCTGACGCACTGGCGCAGGCTCCTGCCGACAAGCCTCTGTATCTCCTGGCTGCGTCCCTTGACCTGCCCGCCCCTGTCCCTCCGTATGCGCTTGTTGCCACTCCCGGGAACCATGTCGTACTCCGCGGTGACCCATCCGGTGCCGCGTGACGGGAGGAAGGGAGGAACCCTGTTCTCGATCGAGGCGGAGCACAGGACTCGCGTCTCGCCCCACTGGATGAGGACGCTGCCCTCCGGGGAGGGTTGCCAGCCGGTATCTATGCGGATCTCTCTCATCTCGTCGTTCTGCCGGCCGTCGGATCTCATGTGGCGATTCCCCTTCCGGCGGCCTGGACCGGGAAGTCGGCCGCGTCGACCTGTGTCACGAGAGGTATGGACCTGCCCAGGAACCTCTGGGCTATCTCCTGGAACCTCATCGGTATGTCGCTGACGTAGAAGCTGCACTGCCCATGCTCGGCCTCGCTCAGCATGCCGTCCTCCGCCAGTATCGCCTTCACGGCCGCCGCTGTCTCCTCGGCCGAGTCGACAAGTCTCACACCGGGACCCAGGACCCTGGCGATCACGGGCTTCAGCAGCGGGTAGTGCGTGCATCCCAGGACGAGAGTATCTATCCCTGCACTGGACAGAGGAGTCAGGTACTCCGATACGATGGTCTCCGTGACAGGATGGTCCGTCCAGCCCTCCTCGACGAGAGGGACCAGCAGAGGGCAAGGGACAGCGGCGACGGAGCGGACCTCGGTGCGGGACCTCAGCGCCGCCTGGTACGCCCCGCTCCTTATGGTGCCCTCCGTGCCCATCACTCCGACATCTCCGCTGACGGTCGCCCCGGCCGCAGCCGCAGCTCCCGGCTCGATGACGCCCACGACCTGTACCGGACTGAACTCCCTGAGGGCCGGCATGCTCACCGAGGAGGCCGTGTTGCATGCCGCCACGAGCAGCTTGACTCCTCTCGAGAGCAGGAAGGATGCGTCCTCGAGGGCGAACCTGATGACGGTCTCGGGAGACTTCGAGCCGTAGGGCAGGCGCGCGGTGTCGCCGAAGTAGACGACGGATTCCCCCGGAAGCTGCCTCAGCAGCTCTCTCACGACGGTGAGTCCGCCTATCCCCGAATCGAAGACGCCTATGGGATTGTCGTTCATCAGTCGGGAATGCCGCCGGCCACACCTCTCAGGGGCACTCCTGCGGGATCTCCGGCAGGATTGCCCCCGATCAGGACGAACATCCTGGTGAAGCAGACGAATCGCCCTTCCAGGGTGCGCCTCAGACCCTCTGTGTCGAGGTGCTCGGGGAGGTCGACATAGATCGTGTCGGCTCTGTTGAAGACGAAGACTCGAAGGAGGTCGTCCTCGTCCATCCCGCAGGCGGCCGCCCAGGCCTTCGTGACGAGCAGGGCCTCGTAGGGTATCCGGGCTCCGTCGGGAGCCTGCGGCAGGTCGATGATGCGGGCCCCGGACGAAGCGCTCGTGAACAGGGAGCAGGGCGTGGTCTCCCAGGTCGCTTCGGGGCTCTCGGCGCGCTCCTGCTCCCCGGCCCTCGGCGCCATCTCTGGAACGGTCAGGGAATCGGCCTGTCCGCTGGAGACGGCGGTCTCCTCGGTAGAGGAGGTGGGATCTCGAAGCCCGAGCCTGCGGTTCGCTATCCTCATGGCCAGGAAGAACGAGATCGCCAGGACGAGGACGATCGCTATCTCGATCAGGATGCTCCTGACAAGTGGGGGGGCGCTCGACGTATCGCGTCTGTCCGGTCCTGAAGTCACCAGTACACTCCCTGTCCTGTTGCGAACCCGCGTATCGACGAAACAATAGCCCGGGCGATCCTGAAGCGGAAGTCCAGGGATCCCAGGAGCTGCTCCTCTCCAGGATTGGAGATGAATGCTGACTCGACGAGGATGGAAGGCATCCAGGCTCCTCTGAGGACATAGAATCCCGCCTGCTTGACCCCTCTGTCGCTGAGCGCGGGCAGCTCGGCCGAGATGTTGCTCTGGATCAGGCCGGCGAGGGAGCTGCTGTTCTCGAGGTAGATGTTCTGCGCCATGTCGGCGAGCAGGAACTGCAGAGGATCGCCCGCCGGGGAGGACTCCTCCGGCAGGTCGTATGCGGCGGAGCCGTTCTCGAGGGCTGCGACGGCCCTGGCGTCGTCCGAGCGGGCGAGGGACAGGAAATAGGTCTCGAAACCCTCCGCCTCCCTTCGCGTGCTGGCATTGCAGTGGATGCTCACGAACAGGTCCGCCCTGCTGGCGTTCGCCAGTCTCGTCCTGGAGCCGAGCGAAGCGTAGGAATCGCTGTCGCGGGTGAGGATGACCCTGACGGACGGCATCTCCAGCGCCATCAGATCGCGCACCAGGAGCGCTATCTGCAGGGTCCTGTCCTTCTCGTATGTGCCCGACGGACCCACCGCACCGGGATCCCTGCCGCCATGGCCCGGATCGAGCACCACGCAGTCGAACTCCCTCAGCCAGGGGGACATCTCGCCGCTCTGGAGGGCTGCGGCCGCCACCGAGTCGGCCTGGGAGAGGGATGCCGTCACCATCTCGACCGGCGGACCCTCCCATGAGAGGGCGGGGAGATAGAACACGCTGTCGGAGCGCATGAAGATCCTCAGACTCGTGCTGTCGGGGCTCAGAGCCCAGTCGACCGAGGCTATCCGGGGGTCGAGGAACAGCGACAGCAGGCACGAGTCGGGCGAGATGCGCATGGAGTCGAGCCAGACAGGCAGTGGGGCTGCCGCTACTGCCAGCGGGAGCCCGCAACTGATGCCCAGCTCGAATCCGCTCATGGAAACCGAAGGCTCGATAGGGGCGAGAGATCTCACATCGAGGAGGAGACCGTCGAGGCGCGGGACGATGTCCACCCTGCACGGGGCGGCGAAGCCGCTCCCTGCGATCAGGAGCAGCAGGAGAAGACTAGCCGCGGCGGCGCGCCTTGAGAACGGCATCGATGCGCCGGCCCTCCTCCCTCCTGGCTATCTCCTGCCGCTTGTCGTACGAGCGGCGTCCCCTGCAAAGACCTAGCGTGATCTTGGCGATCCCGTTCGAGTAGTGGACGTCCAGGGGGATGAGCGTGAGCCCCTTCTCCTCGATCTTGCGCCTGAGGCGAAGCAGCTCGCGGCCGTGGGCCAGCAGCTTCCTCTTCCTGTGAGGGTCCTGATTGTCCCTGGCCTGGGGATACTCGGCTATGGACATGCCTATCACCCAGAGCTCCCCTGAGTCGTCGAAGGCGGCGTAGGATCCCGACAGGCCTGCCTTGCCGTTCCTTATGGACTTGATCTCCGAGCCCGCGAGGACGATGCCGGTCTCCAGCGTCTCCAGGACGTCGTAATCGTGGAAGGCCTTCTTGTTCCTCGCAGCCAGATCGCTCATGGCGGACACTTTCCGGCGTCTCGATTGACGCCCGCGCCCTCTTGGCCTAAGTTTGGGGCCTGCCCGGTGCCGAAGTGGCGGAATTGGCAGACGCGCTAGGTTCAGGACCTAGTAAGGGCAACCTTGTGGGGGTTCAAGTCCCCCCTTCGGCACCACTCCCCCTTCCGGGACGGCCCATCAGGGTCTTCAACACATGAACGGTCAGGCCGATGAGGGCCAGACCGAGCATCACCCTTCCCATGCCTTCGGCGAGGATCGACACCCCTGCCCCGACGCCCGTTGTGTTGCCGGAGCGCATGCAGAGATCGAGCAGTATGCCCCCGGCGAGGACCGAGCCGATCTGCCCGGACACATTGGCGCTTGCCGCGTGCATGAGGAGGAAGTTGTTGCGGTCCTCCTCCCGCCCGATCTGCTGCACCAGCCTCGCCGACATGGGGAACGAGGAGAGACCCGCGGCTCCGATCAGGGGGTTGACCCTGAGGCCGATGGCGTGGAGCAGCTTGCCGAGGAGTACACCCAGCGCGGTGGACATGGCGAAGGCCAGGAGGCCGAGTCCGAAGATCGCCATCGTGTCGGACCTCAGGAAGACCTCGGCCCGCATCGTGGAGCCGACGGCTATCCCGAGGAAGAGCGTGACCAGGCCCGACAGCACGTTCTTCGCGGACGCGGCCAGCGAATCGGTGGCTCCCGAGGTGGCGAGGATGTTGCCGAACATCAGCATGCCGATGAGCGGGATGCTCATGGGGCTGAGGAAACCCGCGAAGATCGTGATGATCCACGGGAACAGCCTGAGGAGGGTCTGGGGGACCTCCTCCTCCGAATGCGGCATCGTGACAGCCCTCTCCTTCCTCGTCGTCAGCAGGCGCATGATGGGCGGCTGGATCAGCGGGACCAGGGCCATGTAGGAATACGCCGCGAGCGTGACCGGTCCGAGTATCCGGGGGGCGAGCAGCGCGGTCA
Organism: candidate division Hyd24-12 bacterium UBA5074; assembly: GCA_002414865.1. Classification (GTDB taxonomy): domain Bacteria; phylum Fermentibacterota; class Fermentibacteria; order Fermentibacterales; family Fermentibacteraceae; genus UBA5938. The sequence goes on from DIAQ01000109.1 coordinate 5,075, forward strand.
CGAAGATGGAGGTCGGCCCGTCCGCGGTTCCGATGACACCTATCGAGGCAGCCTCGAAGAGGTCGAATCCCATCAGAAGGGCGACCAGGAGGCTGCCGAAGATCCCGATCTGCCCTATAGCCCCGAAGATCACGAGCCAGGGGCGCTCGAGCAGCGGTCTGAAGTCCATCATCGCGCCTATGGCCACGAAGATGAGGAGAGGGAAGAGCTCGGTTTCGATCCCGACGGAGTAGAGGACGCCGAGGATTGAGCCCGGCTCGCGCATGGGAGACATGGGCATGTTTATGAGCACGATGCCCAGACCTATCGGGAGCAGAAGGAGCGGCTCGTATTTCTTCCGGACCGCGAAGAAGCAGAGGAGCAGGCCGAAGAGCATCATCAGCGCTTCGGCCGGGCTCGGCAGGACCATCAGGTTGCTCATGAGGACTCCAATTCCCCGGATTCGAGGGCTGCCAGCCGCTTCCTGGCCGAGTCCAGCGGTGGGTTTGCCCTGTCGCGGGCCGAGAGGATCGGATCGGAGACGCCCCAGTCGATGCCCAGGGACATGTCGTCCCACGCAACGCCGTGCTCGTCGGACCCGTCGTAGTACCCATTGACCACGTAGACGAGAACGCTGTCCTCGAGGGCGAGGAACCCGTGCGCCACGCCGGGCGGGATCAGGAGCGCCTCTCCCTTTCCCGCGGTCAGGTCGATGGAGAGTCCCCTGGCTGGAGCCGCTCCCGTCCTCAGATCGGCTACCCCGGCCCTGATGCGTCCGGAGCAGAGGAACCAGAGGTCTCTCTGGCGCAGGTGAAAGTGCAGCCCGCGCAGGGTGCCGGCCCTGGAGAAGGAGCAGTTGACCTGCACAACGCCTCCGAAGAGCTCTTCCATCCACTCCAGCCTGAACACTTCGGTGAAGCGCCCCCTGGCGTCCTCCCCTCCGGGAAGAGCCGCCCTCATAACTCCGGGGATCGCGCAGGCGCTCTCGAAGACAGGATGCGGTGCTGGCAAGCTGGCCTCCAGGCTGGCTCCTCCATCAGGATGCCGGTTAGATTGACTCCCGAAGAATACAATAGCGCAGATTCCACCCGCAAATCCGGAGGCGTTCGCATGACGAGGAAGGAAAGGGCTCTTGCGATAGCGGACGGACTCCAGGGTCTGTATCCGGATGCAGGATGCCTGCTCGATTACGGCGGAGTCCCGTACAGGCTCCTGCTCTCGACCATACTGTCGGCCCAGACCACCGACGAATCGGTCAACCGTGTCACGCCGAGGCTCTGGAAGGCCTGGCCCGACCTCGAATCCCTCTCCCGCGCGCCCCTCGCATCCATCGAGGAGGTCATCCATCCCTTGGGCTTCTTCCGCAGCAAGGCGCGGCTTGTCTCCGCGGCCGCCGCATGGCTGCTCGGGAACTCGGGGGGAGAGGTGCCGGACACCATGGATCGACTGCTGGAGATACCCGGCGTGGGCAGGAAGACCGCGAATGTCGCCCTCGGGGAGATCTCGCACAAGCCGGCCATCATCGTGGACACCCACGTCAAGAGGCTCTCATTCAGGATGGGTCTCACCTCCAGCACCGACCCCGACAGGATCGAGGAGGACCTCGGGAAGCTCATCCCCCCTCCTCTCCGCACCGCCTTCAGCCACAGGATGGGAGCCCATGGCAGGCGCATCTGCGCAGCCCGGAAGCCCCGCTGCAGCGCCTGCCTGCTGCTCGACATCTGTCCGAGGAAGGGACTGGCCGGTGACTGCCATTGACGGAGGCGGCCGGTTACGGGAACCGGCTCCCAGGGGCGGGAGCCGGTTCTTTGCGACGGATGCGCCCGGAGGCGCCCGGATCTAGTCTATGTCGTTGAGGTCGACGGACCAGTAGAACCCGTCGTAGTCGACGCTGATGCCCATGAGGGTGTAGGTGTCGTCGTCCTCGTCCTGGCAGCGCAGGTCATACTGGCCGGGATTGACGTAGAAGGTCCACGACTCGCCCGGAGCGAGGGTCTCGCTGCCCAGCCAGTCGGAGCCCCAGTCGCTGCTGGAGGACGGGCTGCAGTAGATGTAGTAGATGGTCCAGTTGCCGAGGTCGTTGTAGATGGTGATAGGGCAGCCGCCCTCGGTTTCGTAGGTCGACTCGCCGCCGTAGTTGTACTCGCCCAGGTCGTCGAGCGTCACGTACCAGGAGTAGGTGCCGGATATCGGGACGTTGTAGAGGATGTACTCGTCGCCATCCTCGTCGACGAGCTTGAGGTCCCAGGTGCCGCTCTGGACGTTGAACTCCCAGGTGTCACCGGGATTGATGATGTCGCTCCCGAGCCAGTCGGAGCCCCAGTCGGAGGACGTGCTGGGGGAGATGTAGACGTAGTAGATGTCGTAGTTTCCGGTTCCGTTGGTGATCTCGACCGTCGCAGCCATGGAGACTGCGAGGAAGCCGGCGATCATGAGCGCGAACAAAGAACGGATCATGTAACCTCCTCTGTTTGGTGCAACGGGGTGAAGATACTACGATCACCTCCGTGGCTGTCAACGATACCCTTCCACGGGCTGCAGCCGATGAAGGCACCTGTTGCTGGTACAGACGGGGACGCCCTCCATTCCATCGCCTCCGCGGTCCGGACGACCCGGGGAGGCGTTGTGCGGACCCCCCTCCTTTGTATATTGCGGTCTGTCGGAAAGGTACGATCATGAAGGTCTTCTACGCCTCGACCGCCGGCGGTGTCCGCCGAGCGGTCTTCGATCTGATGGAGGCCGCCTGCTGGAGCGATCTGATTCCGGCGGGAGTCGACGTTCTGCTCAAGGTGAACCTCACCTGGGACCGGCTGCGCCCGGGAGTCGATACGGGACCATGGGTGCTGGAGGCGATCGCCGAGAGGTTGTCGGGTCACGCCGCCAGGATTTTCGTAGGCGAGTCCGGCCAGATACTCGTCGATGCCGACAAGGCTCTGGAAGTTAGCGGGATAGGCGCGGTCTGCAGGCGCAGGGGGCTCGTCTGGCACAACTTCTCCAGGAATCCCTGGAAGAGGGTCACCGTCTCTGGCCTCGAGTTCGGCATCCCCGAGATCGTATCGCGCGCCGTGGTGGTCTCGGTGCCCGTGGTGAAGACCCATTACAGAACAGGGATCTCCGC
>DIAQ01000011.1:0-369 GCA_002414865.1 candidate division Hyd24-12 bacterium UBA5074
TGCCCGGACAGGTTGTCGAAGGATGTCCGGAGGGGATCTACGCCTTCGCCCTGGTCTCGCCTTCGGGCTCGGTCCTGTCGGCAGGCACTGCATCCTCGGTGCCGTGCGGCCCCTGACCGTCCGGGGCACTCCCTCCGGAGACCGGCTTCAGTTTAGATTAGCGAATCCCGGAAGACAGGCAGCGTTTCACGGCCGCCCTCGGGCGGCTTTTCAACGTCCCGTGCAGCGAAAGGCAGATGAGATGTCCAGGAAGATCTTCGGAGACCTTGCGGAGCAGATCGCGAGCAAGAAGAGGGACGGGCTGTACAAGGAAGAGCGCATCATCGAGTCGCACCAGGGAGCCGAGATAGTCGTAGGCGGCAGGAAGGT
>DIAQ01000011.1:715-5206 GCA_002414865.1 candidate division Hyd24-12 bacterium UBA5074
ACCGCGGCTACGGCATGTCCAGCGTCCGTTTCATCTGTGGCACGCAGGACATCCACAAGCAGCTGGAGAAGAAGGTCAGCGAGTTCCTCGGCACGGAGGACACCATCCTCTACGCGGCCTGCTTCGACGCCAACGGAGGCGTCTTCGAGCCATTCCTGGACCAGGACTGCGCCATCATCGCCGACCAGCTGAACCACGCCTCGATCATCGACGGAGTGAGGCTGTGCAAGGCCAAGCGATATGTCTATTCGCACATCCAGATGGGTCCGGATACCTACAAGTTCGACGGCAAGGACCTCCAGGGACTCGAGGGGGTGCTCGCCAGCGAGGAAGTCCGCAACTGCAAGTACCGCATGATAGCCACAGACGGCGTGTTCAGCATGAACGGCGATCTCGCGCCCCTGGACAGGATCTGTGCCCTGGCCGAGAAGTACGACGCTCTCGTCATGGTCGACGACAGCCATTCCACGGGCTTCGTCGGCAAGACCGGCCGCGGCACCCATGAGTACTTCGGAGTCATGGACAAGGTCGACCTCATCACCACCACCTTCGGCAAGGCCCTCGGCGGTGCCAGCGGCGGCTGCACCAGCGGTCGCGCAGTGATGATCGAGTGGCTGCGCCAGGTCTCCAGGCCCTATCTGTTCTCGAACACCGTGGCTCCGATGGTCGTCGGCGCAACCCTGAAGGTCCTCGACCTGCTCAGCAGCTCCACGGAGCTGCGCGACAGGCTCGAATGGAACCAGAAGTACTTCCGCCAGCGCATGACCGCGGAGGGCTTCGAGATACTCAAGGGCGACCATGCCATCGTCCCCATCATGTTCACCAAGTTCACGCCCGACGACGCACCCGTCGCGCAGGCCTTCGCCAAGGACATGCTCGAAGAGGGCATCTACGTGACGGGCTTCTTCTACCCGGTTGTTGCGAAGGGCCAGTCCCGCATCAGGGTCCAGCTCTCGGCAGGCCATTCCAGGGACCATATCGACAAGGCCATCGCAGCCTTCGTGAAGGTCGGAAGGAAGCACCAGGTCATCTAGTCCGCGGAAGACATCCTGCCGGCTCCGGCAGGGGCGGGGGGCGGGGGCGTGATGCCTCCGCCCCTCCCGTGCCGGGGAGCCTAATCCAGCCGAAACAAGGAGGAGAGGGAGCTCGGGAAGGCTCAGGATTTGCATTCCTGCGCGCATTCCCGTATGTTTTCGATCGAGAATGCCTCTTGCGAAGGTCTCTGCGGAACTACTCCGCCAATCATCCCAGGAGTGCCGTCCCAAAGAGCGGGCCTGCCGCGCGAAGTTGCCGACTGCCCGCTGCCGCGATACTGCGGCCACATCTTCTCCACGCGTCCGGCGGGTAGAGATTTGCATCCTGACAAGCCGGACATGGAGAAAATGACAGAACAGAAGCATGCGGAAACCTCCCGTCAGGGACGGTCCGCGAATCGACCCGCAACGACAGCGCTCGAAGGCGCATTCGGCACGCTGATCCCCGAGATCTGCCGCGCGGTCTCCTTCGAGGGATACGTCACCCCCACCCCGATCCAGGAGAAATGCATCAGCCACCTCCTGGCTGGCCGCGACCTGATAGGAACCGCCCAGACAGGCACCGGCAAGACCGCGGCTTACGCGCTCCCGATGCTGCAGAGGCTCTCGGCCGAGCATCGCAGGCCCTCCGCAGGTGCGCCGAGAGCGCTCGTCATCGCTCCCACCCGTGAGCTCGCGGCTCAGATAGGGGAGAGTATCCGGGCCTACGGACGGCATCTCCGACTGAGCTCGACCGTGGTCTTCGGAGGCGTGAACCAGGCTCGCCAGGTAGCCGCTCTCGGCCGGGGGGTGGACATCCTCGTGGCGACTCCGGGCAGGCTCCTCGATCTCATGGGGCAGGAGTTCATACACCTCGAGAAGGTCGAGATCTTCGTCCTGGACGAAGTCGACCGGATGCTCGACATGGGCTTCATCCCCGATATCCGCAGGATCCTCGCCCACATCCCCTCCGAGAGGCAGACCATGTTCTTCTCGGCCACGATGCCGCCTGACATCGAGGAGCTTGCGAACACCATGGTCAGGGATCCGGTCAGGGTGGCCGTGTCGCAGGACCGGCCCACCGTGGACCTCGTGATCCAGAGGGTCCTTTTCGTCGACAGGGAGGACAAGGATGCCCTGCTGGTGGCGCTCCTCGGAGACCCCGGCATTTCCAGGGTCCTCGTATTCACCAGGATGAAGCACACCGCCAACAAGGTGGTGAAGAAGCTCTCGCTCCACGGGATACAGGCGGAGGCCATCCACGGGAACAAGAGCCAGTCGGCGCGCACCTTCGCCCTGGAGGAGTTCAGGCAGGGGCGCTGCAGGGTCCTCGTCGCCACCGACCTCGCCGCCAGGGGCCTGGATATCGACGACATCTCCCACGTCATCAACTACGACCTCCCGGTGGAGCCCGAGACATACATCCACCGCATCGGCCGCACCGCGCGCGCTGGGGCATCGGGTGACGCCATCTCCTTCTGCACGTTGGACGAGTCGGGGATCCTCTTCGAGATCGAGCGGATCATCGGAGAGCGTGTGCCCATCGAGATGGAGCACCCCTACCACTCGGAGAAGGCCCTGCAGGCAACCCGCTGGCCCCGCTCGGCACCGTCGAGCCGGCCGGCCTTCGCCGGCGCACACGGCGGATACGCAAGGCCTGGTCGCTCTGCCGGAGGCCGCTATGCCACCCACTGCGGGAGAGGCCAGGGTCCCAGGCGCTGAGCGTCCATCAGGACGCCGGACAGGCCGTCTGGCCGCCCTCTGCGTGAGAGCGCCCTCCAGCGTCCTGCATCGACGCGAAGAGCGCGACAGAGAGGGATGATCATCAAGCCGGCCCGCTCCTGCGCTGACACCGGCCGGCCGGGGCGATGCACCGCAGCCTCGGAGGGTTCGGCAGGCAGGGATCCCGCTCCAGGCCTGACCGGCATTCCTCTTTGGGCGCGCCGCTCCTATCTTCGGTTCGTCCATCCAGGAACCGGATCTGCAGGGGGGTGAGCGGCGATGCGGGCGATTTCCATACTGGTCTCCGTGGTGATTGTGCTCCTGGGCCTCGTGTTCATGATCGCCTCGACCGAGGGGAAGACGATCCCCAGGCTTCTGGTGGGCGCCGTGCTGGTCGCAGGCGGGGCGGTCGTGGGCATCCATGCAGCACGCCAGAAACGTTCAGGGGCCGCAGGCGGAATCCAGCAGCGCATCGAGCTCTCCGGAGACGTCGGGCTCGAGCAGATCACCTGCAGGCAATGCGGCGGAGCGCTCGACAAGAGCAGCGTCACGGTGAAAGCCGGCGCTGTCTTCGTTTCCTGCCCTTACTGTTCGGCCGCCTACCAGCTCGAGGAGAAGCCGAAATGGTGAGGGGCATCGCAGCGGCAACACTCCTCCTCGCGGCCTCCTCGGCCGCGCAGAGCTACCGTTTCAGCGTGCCCGACTTCATGTGCGTAACCGCCCTGGAAAGCACGGGCACGCTTTCGATCTACTACGAGATCACCTTCGAGTGCGAGCCGGGGGCTCACGAGATCGACATCGTGGACATCGGGCTCCCCGTCGAGGGATACGACCGGTCATCGTTCTCCGCGGAGATCGACGGGCATGGCATCGACGACATCAGGGAATCCACGGTGCTGCCCATCGGCATCGAGGTGCACCTGGGCTCCGAGAGCATCGCGCCCGGGAGAACGGGCGTCCTTGAAGTCTCGGGATCCGTGGACGGCGTCGTGTTCCGCGACACCACCGATCCCTCGCGGGCCTCCCTCGAGTTCACTCCCACGTGGTTCGACCCGTCCCTGCTCACCGGCACCTCGGATTTCCTGCTCAGGTTCATGTTCCCGCCAGGAGCGGACTCGGCAGGAGTCGCCTACACGCGCATGCCTTTCACGAGCGCCTATGCATACGAGGGACGGATGGTCTACGAGTGGGAGACCGAGCGACAGGTCTCCTCGCAGTACCTGGTCGGCGTTTCCTTCCCCGGAAACCTGGTGACCTGCGAGATCCTCGACAGCTCTCCCGCCGGCGGAGCCGGCCCGATCACGCATGCTCAGGGAAGTCATGGCGAGACAGGTGCATGCTGCGTTGTCGGAGCGATCCCCGCCATCCTGCTCGGGGCGGGCCTGCTGGCCGCACTGAGCGCCAGGAAGAGGCGTCAGCAGTACCTCAAACCCTCGCTCGGCGTGGAGGGCGTCGGCATCAAGAGGGGTCTCACCGTGCCGCAGGTTGGGATGCTCCTGGGCGAGAAGCTCGACAGGGTGATGATCCTCGTCGTCCACGGCCTGCTCCGGAAGGGGGCTCTGTCGCTTTCGGGAGAGGACGGGAAGATGACCTTCGAGAAACCGATCCCGTCCATGGAAGGCCTGCAGGAGTACGAGAAGGTGTTCCTGTCGGCCGTGAAGCCGGGCAGGACGGGGAAGGATGCGCTCGACCCCGCGAAGCTCCGTGAGATGTTCGTCGGCATGGTCAGGGATGTCGAGGAGCGCATGAAGGGCTT
>DIAQ01000011.1:5551-11013 GCA_002414865.1 candidate division Hyd24-12 bacterium UBA5074
TCGGCAGTCCTGTCCGAGCAGCTCCCCTGGCTGCTCCTGGAAAACCGCATCGACGAGCGGACCCGGCAGATGCCCGAGCTCCGCAGCATCCTGATCTATCCCGTCAACATGGGGGGCCACTACCGCCCGCTGGTCCAGTCCGGCGGCGGCATGACCATCGGGCAGTTCTGCTCGAATGTCGCAGGCGGACTCGAGCATATGGCCTCGGGCTTCGTGGGCAGCTTCGACGGCATTGCCGCATCGGTCACCTCGGTGACCAACCCGGTGCCCGTGTCCAGGTCCTACGGCTCATCGCACTCGGGAGGCGGCTGCGCGTGCGCCTGTGCCTGCGCCGGATGCGCATGCGCCTGCGCCGGAGGTGGGAGATGAGGATACCGGATCCAGCTTCGCTGTTCAGGGTGAGAAGGGATCCCATAGTCAGACCCGGGCTGCACCATTTCCGCCCCGGGGGAGAAAACGGCGGCAGGCGCGTCCATCTGAGGGTGGAAGCCGACGGGTCGGCGCTTCTCGTCATCGACGCCTCCCGGGTGATCCATCTCAACTCATCCGCCGCCGACATGGCATGGCTGCTGCTTTCCGGCACGCCGCGCGGGAAGGCCCTGGACATCCTGGGAGGCAGGTACAGGGTCTCGCGCCGCACTGCGGCGGCCGACTACGATGCCATGCGGGGGACAATGGACAGTCTGCTCCAGGACAATGACATCTGTCCCATCTCCTTCCTCGGGCTCGAGCGCATCGAGCCCTTCGCGACGCCTGTCACGGCGCCCTACAGGGCCGACCTGGCGCTGACCTACAGGTGCAACAACGACTGCTCGCACTGCTACAACTGGGAGAAGGAATCCCCCGAGCTGGATACGATGTCCTGGAAGACGATACTCGGCAAACTGTGGGACAACGGCATCCCGCATGTCGCGTTCACCGGTGGAGAGGCGACTCTGCGCGAAGACCTCCCCGATCTCGTGAGCCATGCGGAGTCGCTGGGGATGGTTTCCGGGCTCCTCACGAACGGCGTGAAGGCCTCTTCCGTGGAATACACGGAACTGCTCAGGGACAGAGGCCTCGACTATGCCCAGGTGACCCTCGAATCGTCCTCCCGGGCGGTGCACGACTCGATGACGCGAGCCGTCTCACATGGGGACACCGTTAAGGGCTTGATCAACTTCATTGCAGCAGGAATATACACGATAACAAATACTACAATCACGGAAGCAAACAGGGACACTCTTGAAGATACTCTGAGATTCGGAGCCTCCCTCGGACTCAGGTCGATGGCCTTCAACTCGGTGATCCGCAGCGGGAGATCGGCATCCGGCGAGTTCGGGCTGACGGTTTCCGAGCTGGAGGAGATCCTCCCGCGCCTTCGCAGCGTCGCGATCCCGCTGGGCGTAAGGCTCGTGTGGTATACGCCGACAAGATACTGCGAGCTGGATCCCGTCTCTCTGGGGCTCGGGCCGAAGCGCTGCACGGCTGCCCAGTACAACATCTGCATCGAGCCGGATGGAGGGGTCATACCCTGCCAGAGCTGCGACAAGGTGGCGGGGAACATCCTGAAGGACGACTGGACCGCCATCTTCGGCGGCGAAGTTTTCCGCTCGATCCGCGAGAGGGACTGGGTCGGCGGGGAGTGCCGCTCGTGCGAATTCTTCGCCCTCTGCGGCGGAGGATGCCCCCTGGAGGCCGAAGGCTCGCCGGTGCTGTGCCCCGACTCGATGTCCAACCCCTGACGGGGAGAGTCGTGGTCGGAGCAGGAGCAGGCGGCTGGGAATCTACAGCCGAAGGCGCGGCCTTCCTGGATCTGCAGGCATCCTGGATGGCCGGACTACGCTCCCGCGTCCTCTCGAGAGTTCCGGTGCGCAGCGCGCGATCGGTCGTCGAGGCCGGTTGCGGGACGGGGAGCGTCCTCTCGACGCTGGCGGCTGTCGCCGCGAATCCGGTTACGGGCATCGACAGGGACGAAGCCTGCCTCGAGACCGCAGGCAGGGCATGCCCGCCCGGCACGGTGCTCATGCAGGGCGATCTCGAGGCGATGAGGCTCCCGGGAGCCGACCTCTTCGTGTTCTCGCACGTCCTCCTGCACATCTCGGACCTCGGGAGGTTCCTCACCAGAGTGCGCCGCGCACTGCGGGGGGGCGGGTATGCCGCAGTCCTCTGCGAGTATGACTGGACTGCCGCGTCGGGCGGTCCGGGACCCGGATTGATTGCGGAGCTGGTCACCGCCCTTCGCGCGTCGGGTATCATCGCCCGCAGCTCGGAGGAGATGCTGGACCTGTTCCGACGCGCCGGCTTCCGGACGATCGCCTCGGGCGTCGAGCGAGGGATCCCTGCAGCTCCGGGCGAAGCCTTCCTCGCATCGCTGGGCATCGCCCCGGACGCAGGGCCGGTCAGGCCGGGGACGGGAGCCGTCCTCTCCCTGCCGGTGTTCTGGGGTGTGTTCAGGAAGGACTGAGCGCGCCGCCCGGTTCCGCCATCCGGCCTGAGCCACCATCGGCGGGGCTGGACCGGCTCCCGGAGCCCCTCATCCTACAGCGGCGCCGTGGACGGCCGGGACGAAGCCTTCCGAAAGTGCTCCAGGAGTGCGGGAACGCCTTCCCGAGGTGCGTGTTGGGAATTGTCGGGAGGACCTCGCATGCGTATTCTTGACGACAGTGAAGATTCTTCATCCCGAGCACCAGCCCAAGCCCGATAGGAGCAGCAGATGAAGCTAGCTTTCCTGATGCTGTCGACAGCAGCCCTGGTCTGGGCGTCCGACTGCCTGTACCTCGTGGACGCCGACTTCAGGCAGGTTTCCGGCGATGCCTGGATGTCGTCTGTCGATATCTACTTCATCTCCACGGACCACTTGATCGTGGCGGGTGACGCCTCGCTGGCGAACCTCAGGTCCGCATCGGTGCTCGACGCGGACTTCGCATCCCCCGGGCGGTATGCCATCGTCCACCTCGCTCCCCGCGGTGGCCGGGAGTCCGCCTCCGCGCTCGGAGACGTGCTCTACATCGACGGCTCGATCGCCCTGGTGAGGACATCGGGCGAGGTTTTCGACGGCATTCCCGCAGACGGCGTCGCTTTCGTGCAGCCTCTTCGCGAGATGCACCCCGGGTCTGTTCCGGCGCCGATCCAGCCGAGAGGCGACGGCTACGACGACCTTGTAGGCGACATAGTCTCCGCAGTCGACCAGACCGGGTATCAGGGCTTCATAACCCAGCTCCAGGGCTATCTGACCCGCTACTCCAGCACCGACAACTACGACACTGCGGCCGCCTGGGTGAACACCACCCTCCAGGGATACGGACTCGACTCGGAGCTCCAGTACTTCGACATGGGCTCCTACAACTGCGAAAATGTGGTCGCCGAGAAGCCAGGCCTGGTCGATTCGACGAAGATCTTCATAATCTGCGCGCATCTCGATTCCACATCCCCCCAGCAGTACTCGAACGCCCCGGGAGGGGACGACAATGCCAGCGGCTCCGCGGGCGTGATCGAGGCCGCACGTATCATGTCAGGCTACAACTTCAAGTACACCATCAGGTTCATCTGCTTCGGAGGCGAGGAGCAGGGCCTCTACGGCAGCTCGAGCTACGCTGACGCCGCAGCAGCGGCGGGCGACGACATCATCGGCGTGATGAACCTCGACATGGTCCTCTACGGCCCGGCGGGCCAGGACGTCTTCTGGGTGCCCTACGATGCCCAGTCGACCGGCCTTGCGCTTGCCCTGGACGCCATCTGCGACACCTATGTCCCGGCGCTCGAGGTCCTGACCGAGTACGACCCGGGCGTGACCTACAGCGACCATTCGTCGTTCTGGAACGCAGGCTACGCAGCAGTCCTGGGCATCGAGCAGGAGGTCTTCAGCAACCCCTACTACCACCAGACCACCGACCTCCTGTCCAACTACATCACCTATTTCCCATTCGGCACCAACTGCATTCGAGGTGCCATCGCCACGGTGGCCTACCTGGCCGAGCCCCTGGGTGCGACAGGAATCGAGGATGGAGGGACTGCCGGCGGGGGCTCCTCGCTCGGGCTGGCCATAGCCGGGGCAAATCCTGCGTCGTCGATGCTCTCGCTGCAGGTCTCGTCGACTTCCCCGGGAATGGCCGCGCTGCACGTCTTCGACCTCGCGGGGAGGATCGTGCGCTCGCTGCCGGTCGTCCTGGACGGAGGCATCTCCACCGCCGAGGTCTCCCTGTCAGGATTGCCCGACGGGGTCTTCGTGGCAAGGATATCGAGCGGCTCCAGCTCGGCTTCGGTGAGATTCGTGAAGGCCGAATAGCCAATTGTCGTTCCGGGGCGCCCGGATCGGCGCCCCGGTTCCATTCCCATTTTCAGGAGGTTGCCATGAAGCGCAGTTCGATGATCGCATTTTCGGCGATCGTAATCGCATGCGGGGAACCCGCGCCCGTCCAGGACACGGCGGCAGGCCCCGCCTCCATACTCGCCGCGGCCGACTCGTGCGCGCAGGCGGTCCAGCAGGTCGAGTACAGGTTCGAGGTCTATGGATCCGGAGACTTCTCCTCCATGCCAGCCTTCTCCGGGACGGCGAGGCTGGTGCGCGAGACTTCCGAGACCCCCGCGGCGATGTGGGTCCGGTTCGACCCCGACACGCTCGAGACGGGCGAGCAGATGCCCGACCTCACCATCTCCACGGATGGCGTGACCGCGTGGGCGCTCGACCGCACGTCGAAGTGGTTCGGTTACGGAGCCATCAGCGAGGGTGGAAGCGATCTGCTCGAGACCGCGTATCCTGCGTCCATGATGGAGTTCGCCATCGACGGACCGTTCCAGGCCGAGCTGGCTGGTGACTCCATGAGCTCTGAAGGAGTCGACACGATCGGCGGAGTCGCCTGCAACGTCGTCTTCGTGGAGTACGAGGGCGGGCAGGGGAGCGCCCGCTGGTACATCGGCGCCGATGACAACCTGCCACGCAGGGTGGACAGGGCCGGCATGAACGGCGCAACGGGATACCAGACGCTGGAGATCTCCGAGCTGAATACTGCCCCGACCTTCACTCCGGCCGACTTCGTTCTCCAGGCTCCCGACACGGGCTATACCGTGGAGACCTACAGGGCTGTGCTGGAGATAGGCAGCGAGGCCCCCGACTGGACTCTCCAGACAACCGAGGGTGAAACCCTCAGCCTGTCCGACCTCCGCGGAGAGGTCGTCGTCCTCGACTTCTGGGCCACGTGGTGCGGTCCGTGCGCCATGGCCATGCCGGGTCTCCAGGCCCTCTCCGAGGAGTTGTCGGCCGAGCCTTTCCGGGTCATCGGCGTGAACACCTGGGAAAACGCCGACCCGGCAGCCTTCGCTGACGAGAACGGGATCACCTACACCATCGTCGTCGCGGGCGACAGCGTCGCGGCGGAGTACGGGGTGACGGCAATCCCCACCTTCTATGTGATCTCGCCCGAGGGGACCATCGCATGGGGCGGCAGGGGCTTCGACGAGCCGACGGAGCAGGCGCTCCGGAC
>DIAQ01000011.1:11319-15211 GCA_002414865.1 candidate division Hyd24-12 bacterium UBA5074
CCGGCCGGTCCCGCAGAGCCGAGGGAGGGAGGCGCATCTTGGACCAGCTCGTTAGGGAAGGCGATCCAGTGCCTTCGTTCAAGCTCAGGGACCAGCACAACGAGGAGTTCGACCTGGCGCAGGCGCTCGGCGCAAGGGTGCTCCTGTCCTTCCATCCTCTCGCCTTCACCCAGGTCTGCACCAGACAGATGCAGGCGCTGGAAGCGGCCATGGACAGGTTCGAGTCGCTGGGAGTGCTGCCCCTCGGTCTCTCAGTGGATCCGATGCCAGCCAAGCATGCATGGGGCAGGGAGATGGGAATCAAGAGGCTGAGGATGCTGGCCGACTTCTGGCCCCACGGGGGAGTGGCCTCCTCGCTGGGGCTGTTCAGGCCGGTCGAGGGTTTCTCGCAGAGGGCGAACGTCGTGATCGACCCTTCGGGCAGGGCTGCCTTCATCAAGGTATACCAGATCCCGCAGCTTCCGGACCTCGACGAGGTATTCGCCTTCCTCGAGGCGGGGAGCGGATCCTGACGGGCTGCGGAAGCGCATCACCAGCAGGCCGGGAGGCGGCGCCCCGTGTGCGCCGCCTTTCCCTGCTGGAGGGTGCCCTCGATGCCCGGGGGCGGATCGTAGTCGTGGATGTCCTCAGGGCGGCCTCGTTCGCCTGCTGGGCTCTGGGCTCGGGGGCCCTGCGCATCTTCGAGGTGCCGCGCGTCGAAGATGCTCTCGCATTGAAGAGGCGCAATCCGGAGTGGCTTCTGGCGGGGGAGAGGGGAGGAGTTCCTCCCGAAGGCTTCGATCTCGGCAACTCGCCCTCGGGAGCTCTCGAGAGGGTCGCCCCGGGGATGACGGTGATCCATTGCACGAGTGCGGGGACCCAGGGGCTGGCGGCGGCATCCCGCAGCTCCGGGCAGGTCGCATTCGGGTCGTTCCCGTGCTCGGAGGCGTGCGCGCGGTGGCTTGCGGGGTGCGTCGAAGTCGACATTGTGGCGATGGGCGCCGAGGGGATCGAGCCCGCTCTCGAAGACGAAGCCTTCTCGGACTACCTCACAGCCCTGGTTGCGGGAGGCTCTAGACCCGATGCCACGGCCTTCATCGGGGAGGCGGCCTCTTCAGCCTCTGCAAGGGCCTTCCGCGAGGGTGACCGTCCTGGCCGCCCCTCCCGCGATCTCGACCTCAGCCTTGAGCTGGACGCCTTCTCCTTCGTTCCGGTGGTCACAGGGTCCTTTGATGGCTTTCCAGTCCTCGAAGCGGTTCGCCCGGACTGAGCGGCAGAATGGCGGCGGACAATACACTTGACGAGTGCACGTATATGTGGCAGAATATCTGTGAAAGCAATCACAGATAGTTTGAGTGCTCGGATGAATAGCGTTATCTGAGGCGCGAAAGGTTTCCGGGAAAATGAACGGCGACAAGCTGAGATCGGTATCGGAGAAGACGATAAACAGGCTCAGCCTTTACCGGCGCCTGCTGGAAAACCGGTTCGGGAAAGGGCACGAACACGTGTTCTCCCATGAGCTGGCCGAACTCGCCTGTGTCACGCCGGCACAGGTGAGGCGCGATCTGATGTGCGTCGACAACAGCGGCAGCACCTCGAGAGGGTACTCCGTGCAGGAGCTTGTACGGGAGATCACGGCGGTGCTGGATGCTCCCGGCGGACAGAGGATCGCCCTGGTGGGCGTCGGTAACCTGGGCAGGGCCATCCTGTCATATTTCTCGGGCAGGCGACCCGGCATAGCCATTACGGCCGCTTTCGACAGCGATCCTTCTCTGGCGGGCCGGGTGATCAACGGCTGCAGATGTCATCCCATGTCGGAGCTGTCCGAAGTGTTGAGGGGATCGGAGATTGGAGCCGCCATCGTGGCCGTGCCCGCATCTGCCGCGCAGGACATAGCGGACAGACTGGTGGCGGCTGGTGTCAGGGGCATCCTGAACTTCGCCCCCGTGCCCCTGAAGGTGCCTGAAGGCGTATTCCTGGAGCACAGGGACATGACGATGTCACTCGAAACGGTAGCCTTCTTCGCAAGGCGGAGCCTTGGAGATGCCGAATGAAGTCTGACACGGAAGCCTTGGTTTCCGAGGCGGTGGGGAAGCACCCGGGCGCCGGCAGGGACAGCCTCATACCGCTTCTGCAGGAGATACAGGAGACACTGGGCTACTTATCGAGGGACTCCATCATCGCGCTCGGGAAGCTCATAAACCTTCCTGACAGCAAGATCTACGGTGTCGCCACCTTCTACAACCAGTTCCGTTTCGAGCCGCGCGGCCGCTTCCACGTCCAGGTCTGCCGAGGGACCGCGTGCCACGTCAAAGGCTCCGTGAAAGTGCTCGATGCCATCAAGAAGGAGCTCGGGATAGAGTCGGGCAGGACGACCCGGGACGGTCTGTTCAGCCTCGAGATAGTGGCATGCATGGGCGCCTGCGCGCTCGCGCCGGTGGTCAGCATAAACGGGGAGTTCCACGCAAGGGTCGTGCCCGAGATGGTCGCCGCGCTGACCGGGAACTGCCGCCGGCAGGCTTCCGGGAAGGAGGCGTGAGATGGAGGGGCTTCTCGACATCCGCTGCTGCGACAAGTGCTGGCACAGGCGCGAGAGGTTCTGCCCCGAGTCTCTTGAGTGCGCCACCACCGGACCTCTGTGCCACGAAGGCCGGGAATGCGGTGAGATCAGGAGCAGGGCCATCTCGTCGCTGAGGCGCGAGAGCCCGATGCGCCCCGTGATCTTCGTGGGGACTGGAACCTGCGGCCTCGGAGCAGGCGCCGGGAAGACGCTCGAGGCGATCGGACGGTGGCGCGAGTCCACGGGCCGCGACGCCGAGTTGATCGAAGTCGGATGCGTGGGGGCCTGCTACCTCGAGCCGATCGTGGACGTGCTGATCCCCGGGAGACCCCGTCTGTCCTTCTCCTCGGTTTCTGCGGACAGGGTGGGCACTCTGCTGGACGGGGCGTTCTCGGGCTCTCCCTCGAAGGATGACGCCATCGGGCAGTATATGTCCCAGGGGCTGGTGCCCTGGGAGGGCGTACAGGACATCGCCGAGCACCCCTTCTTCTCGCGCCAGAAGCGCTGGGTGCTCGCCAACTGCGGCATCATCGACCCTTCGAGCATCGACGAGTACATTGCGAACGGCGGCTACCGAGCCTACTCCATGGCGCTCAGGACCCGCACTCCGGCCGAGGTGTGCGACATCGTCGAGCGCAGCGGGCTCCGCGGGCGCGGGGGCGGCGGGTTCCCCACCGGCCGCAAGTGGAAGCTGGCCCTCGCCCAGAGCAGCGACACCAAGTACATGATCTGCAACGCCGACGAGGGAGACCCGGGCGCCTTCATGGACAGGGCGGTCATCGAGGGTGATCCGCACAGGCTGATCGAGGGCCTCGCCATCGCTTCGTATGCCATCGGGGCGTCGCATGCCTACGTCTACATCCGCGCCGAGTATCCCCTGGCCATCCGGCGGCTGAGGGAGGCCATGGACGCCGCACGCGAGCACGGCCTGATCGGACGGAACATCCTGGACAGCGGCATCGACCTCGACATAGTCGTGAAGATGGGCGCCGGAGCCTTCGTATGCGGCGAGGAAACAGCCCTCATGCACAGCATCGAAGGCAGGCGCGGCATGCCCAGGCCCAGGCCGCCGTATCCGGCCGTGTCGGGCCTCTTCGGCAGGCCGACCGCGATAAACAATGTCGAGACCCTGGCCAACGTACCCGACATCGTCAGGAACGGCGCCGAGTGGTTCAGTTCCCTGGGAACGGCCGGCAGCAAGGGCACGAAGGTGTTCGCCCTCTCGGGAAAGGTCCTGAGGACCGGTCTCGTGGAGGTGGCCATGGGCACGACCCTGAACGAGATCATCAACGAGATCGGCGGAGGCACGCCCGATGGCAAAGCCTTCAAGGCCGTTCAGATCGGCGGGCCCTC
>DIAQ01000011.1:15470-15616 GCA_002414865.1 candidate division Hyd24-12 bacterium UBA5074
CCCTCGGGCGGCTGCATCCCCGCCGGTCATCTCGACATCCAGATCGACTACGAGTCCCTGAAGAGCTTCGGCGCCATCATGGGCTCCGGAGGCCTCGTCGTGATGGACGAGGACAACTGCATGGTCGACGTCGCCCGCTTCTTCAT
>DIAQ01000011.1:15868-17339 GCA_002414865.1 candidate division Hyd24-12 bacterium UBA5074
TTCTTCATGGACTTCATCCAGCGCGAGAGCTGCGGGAAGTGCATTCCGTGCAGGGAGGGCACGAAGCGCATGCTGGAGATACTGAACGCCATCACCACTGGCCGGCGTGAGGAGAAGGGTTCCCAGGCCCTGGAGAGGTTCCAGGGCGTCATGCAGCTGGAGCAGCTGGGCGAGGTCATCCGCTCCACCAGCCTGTGCGGCCTGGGGCAGACGGCTCCGAACCCAGTGCTCAGCACACTCAGGTGGTTCAGGGACGAATACGAAGCTCACGTCTTCGACAGGAAGTGCAAGGCCGGCGTCTGCCAGAGCCTCCTCCTGTACTCGATAGATCCGGAGAAGTGCAGGGGATGCACCCTCTGCGCGAAGAAGTGCCCGGCGGGAGCGATACTCGGCACGCCGAAGGCGCCGCACCACATCGTTCCCGAGCGCTGCGTAGGATGCGGCACCTGCAGGGAGGCTTGCCCGTTCGCCGCCATCACGGTGGAGTGAGGAAGGTCCTGTCATGATCAACATCACGGTAAACGACAGACAGATTGAGGCCCGCGAGGGCGAGACCATCCTCTCCGCCCTGCGCCGCGAGGGCATCTCCGTTCCCACACTCTGCTTCGTGGAGGGTCTGCAGCCTTCCGGGGCCTGCCGGATGTGCGTCGTCGAGATAGAGGGGCAGAACCGCCTCGTCCCGTCGTGCTCGTTCCCGGTCGAGCCCGGCATGAGGATCCGCACGCATTCGAGCAGCGCCATCGCCGCGAGGAAGACGATCATCGAGCTCCTGCTGGCCAGCCATCCCGACGACTGCCTCTACTGCGTCCGCAACGGCGGATGCGACCTGCAGCTCCTGGCCCAGGACCTGGGGGTCAGGCAGAGGCGGTACAGGGGCGCGGGCACTCCGCAGAACATGGACCTCTCGAGCCCCGCCATCGTCCGTGAGCCCTCGAAATGCATCCTCTGCGGCAAGTGCGTGAGGGTGTGCGAAGAGATCCAGGGCGTCTCCGCGATCGACTTCATCGGCAGGGGGAGCAGGGCCAGGATAGGCACCGCGTTCGACGAGGGGTTGAACGTCTCGAGCTGCATCAACTGCGGCCAGTGCATCAAGGTCTGCCCGACCGGTGCGCTGTCAGAACGCAGCAGCATCGCCGCCGTCCTCGACGCCATCAACGACCCCGGCAAAACCGTGGTCGTCCAGCATGCCCCGAGCATCTCTGTGACCATCGCCGAGGAATTCGGCATGAAGCCCGGCAGCGACATCGCCGACATCATGACCGCCGCCCTCAGGCGCATGGGATTCGACAGGGTCTTCGACACCGCGTTCAGCGCCGACCTCACGATAATGGAGGAGGCAGGAGAGCTGGTTTCGCGCATCAGGAACGGCGGCAGGCTCCCGCTCATGACCAGCTGCTCGCCGGCCTGGATAAAGTTCGTGGAGACCTTCTACCCGTCCCTGATCGGGAACCTGTCCACCTGCAAGAGCCCG
>DIAQ01000011.1:17595-23166 GCA_002414865.1 candidate division Hyd24-12 bacterium UBA5074
CTGCAAGAGCCCGCAGCAGATGATGGGCGCCGTGGTGAAGGGGTGCTGGGCGCCCAGGGAGGGCATCTCCCCGGACGATGTCTTCAGCGTCTCGATCATGCCTTGCACGGCCAAGAAGTTCGAGGCCGAGAGGCCCGAGATGTCCCGGGACGGGAAGGCCGACATAGACGCTGTTCTCACCACCAGGGAGCTCGCCCAGATGATCCGCATGTTCGGTCTCGACCTCGCGAACATGAAGGGCGAGCCGGCCGATACCCCCTTCGGCGAGCGCAGCTCCGCGGGCAAGATCTTCGGCGCTTCCGGCGGCGTGATGGAGGCGGCGGTCAGAACTGCTCACTTCATGATCACCGGCAAGGAGATGGACAATCTCCGCATCCCCGCCCTGCGCGGCTTCGACGGCATCAAGGAAGCCAGTATCGAGGTGGGAGGAGTCGGGATAGGTGTGGCGGTGGCGAGCGGCCTGGGCAACGCCAGGAAGCTCCTCGACTCCCTGGTCGCGGGTCGCACGGACCTGCACTTCATCGAGATCATGTCCTGCCCCGGCGGATGCATCGCAGGGGGCGGCCAGCCCACGGGCACCTCCCCGGAGGTGCTGAAGGCCCGGATGCAGGCCCTCTACAACATCGATAGGGATTCGGCCCTGCGCACTTCGCACTCGAATCCGTCGGTGAGGCGCCTGTACGAGGAGTGCCTCGGAGAGCCCGGCGACCACAAGGCGCACGAGCTCCTGCACACTTCGTACGTGGCCAGAGACGTCCCGAGGTAGGGGGATCATGTCCGCCCGGACCGAGCAGCCGCTCGTCAGCACGATCAGCGAGAGATGCAAGGCCTGCTACACCTGCGTTCGCGAGTGTCCGGCCAAGGCCATCCGCATCCATTCCGGAAGGGCCGAGGTCCTGCCCGAGCGTTGCGTCGCCTGCGGCAACTGCTTCAAGGTCTGCAGCATGGGCGCGAAACAGGTCAGGAGCTCCCTCGACGAGGTGCGGGCTCTCCTCTCGAGCGGGAGGCAGGTGGCCGCGATCCTCGCACCCAGCTTCCCGGCCGAGTTCTCCGGCATTGACACGGAGGCACTCGTCGGCATGGTGCGGAAGCTGGGGTTCTCGACGGTCGCAGAGGTGGCCTTCGGCGCCGACCTGGTGGCCGACAAGTACCGCAAGCTCCTCGAAGAGGATCCGAAGGCTTCCTACATCGCGGTCAACTGCCCCGCCCTAATCAGTTATGTGGAGATGTACCATCCCGACCTGGTGGGGCTGCTCGCTCCGGTGGTCTCCCCGATGATCGCCATGGCCAGGGTTCTGAAGGCCATGCACGGCGACCAGCTGGGAATGGTCTTCATCGGTCCCTGCATCGCCAAGAAGAACGAGGCCGAAGACCGTGACGCGGGCCATGACATCGACGAGGTCCTGACATTCGCCGAGCTGAGGATCCTCCTCGACGAGGCCGGCATAACTCCTGAAGGGGTGGAGCCCTCGGACTTCGATCCGCCCGAAGCCGGCCTGGGCTCCCTGTTCCCTCTGACGCGCGGCATGCTGCAGGCCGCCGACATCGACGAGGACCTGGCGAGCGGCGATGTGATAACCGCCAGCGGCCGGCAGTCATTCGTCGAGATACTCAAGGAGTTCGAACAGGGCCATGGGGATATAAGGCTCCTCGACATCCTGTGCTGCAACGGATGCATAATGGGACCCGGGATGACCAGCGAGGACAAGCGGTTCCGTCGCAGGGGAAACGTCAGCAGGTATGCGCATCGCAAGCTCGAGAAGATGAATCTCAGCCGCTGGCATGTCGCCATGAGCAGGTTCCGCGACATGGACCTGTCGAGGAGCTTCACACCCAGGGACACCCGGATGAAGCGCCCCTCGCCCGAGGAGCTGAAGCCGATACTCGAGCGGATGGGCAAGACCGGGTCCGAGAGCGAGCTGAACTGCGGAGCCTGCGGCTACGACACCTGCCAGGAACATGCCGTGGCAATCTACGACGGCCTTGCCGAGAGCGAGATGTGTCTTCCTTACACCATCGAGCAGCTCAAGGAGACACTTTCCAGGCTGGCAGAGAGCCATGCGGAGCTGGCCGACGCCCGCGAGGCTCTGGAGCATGCCGAGAAGATGGCCAGCATGGGGCAGCTCGCCGCCGGCATCGCCCACGAGGTGAACAACCCACTGGGCGTGGTCCTCATGTACTCCCACATGCTGCTCGACAGCTGCGAGAACGACGAGGGGATGACGGGCGATCTCCGCATGATAGCGGAACAGGCCGACAGGTGCCGGAAGATAGTATCCGGCCTTCTCGACTTCGCCAGGCAGAACAAGGTGATCCACCAGCCCACGGACATCCCGGATCTCCTGAAGCGAACCATCGATGTCATGAACATCCCCGAGTCCGTCACGACCTCCGTCGAACTGGTCAGCGGCGATCCCGTGGCCGAGATCGACCCCGACCAGATCGCCCAGGTGATCACCAACCTGGTCAGCAACTCCGTTGCCGCGATGCCCGACGGGGGTAGGCTCACACTCTCCGTGGAGGGCGGCGAGGACCAGATGACGTTCAGGGTCAGCGACACGGGCATCGGCATCCCCAGGGAGAACATAAACAAGGTGTTCGAGCCGTTCTTCACGACGAAGAAGATGGGGAAGGGGACGGGTCTCGGACTCGCTGTCACATATGGTATAGTCAAGATGCACAGGGGCCAGATCAGCGCAACCTCGAACGCGGACCCCTCCGCGGGTCCCACCGGGACCACATTCACTGTAGTGTTGCCCCGCAAGGCGCTCGACGAGTAACGGGAACAGGCAGGAGATACCGATGGCCGATAAAACCAGAACTGTGCTGGTGGTGGACGACGATCCCGACTTCCTCGCGCAGATGTCGATGATGCTCTCCTCGAAAGGCTTCAGGGTGCTGGAGGCATCCAGCAGACCCGAGGGCGAAAAGCTCCTCGAACAGGAGCGCCCCGATCTCGCAGTGCTCGATCTGATGATGGAGAACGAGGACGACGGTTTCGTCCTGAGCTTCCACCTCCGGCAGAAGTACCCGGATGTGCCTGTCATCCTCGTCACGGCGGTCACGCGCGAGACGGGTCTGCAGTTCAATCCGGTGGAGGACAGGCACGACTGGATAAGGGCCGACGCGATCCTCCCCAAGCCGATACGGTTCGAGCAGCTCGAGAAGGAAATAGACAGGCTGGTCCATGACTGACGCTCCGCAGAGGCTGAAGCTGCTCGTGGTGGACGACGAGTCAGGCATGCGTGCCGCCATAGCCAGATCCCTGCGCGATTTCACGGTGTCCCTTGAGAGTGTCGGCGGCGAGGTCACACTCGACATCATCCAGGCGGCATCCGGTGAAGAGGCTATCCTCAAGCTGGAGTCAGAGAAGCCCGATATGATGCTCCTCGACCACAAGCTCCCGGGCATCAGCGGTCTGGACGTCCTGGCCTGGCTTTCTGATAACCGTCCCGAAGTCCTGACTGTGATGATCACCGCCTATGCCTCCCTCGAGACAGCCATCTCGGCCACCAAGAAGGGCGCATTCGACTTCCTCGCCAAGCCCTTCACTCCGGCCGAGCTCAAGGCGTCGGTCCGAAAGGCTCTCAGCCATCTCATGGCGTTGAAGAAAGCCAGACAGCTCGAGGAGGAGAAGAAGCGGGTCCGCTTCCAGTTCATCTCGGTGCTCGCCCATGAGCTGAAGGCGCCTCTGGGAGCCATAGAGGGGTATCTCTACATCCTGCAGGACAGGAGCGCGGTGCAGGATCCCGCCGCCTATGACAGGGTCGTCGAGAGGTGCATGGTGAGGCTCAGCGGTATGAGGAAACTGATCATGGACATCCTCGACCTCACGAGGATCGAGTCCGGCCAGAGGAAGCGCGAGCTCGTGCAGGTCGATCTGAGGGAGCTCGCAGGAGCTTCGATCGACACGATGGCGTCCGATGCATCCAGGCGAGGCATAACCATGTCGCTCGAGGCCCCCGGGGGGCAGTGCGTCCTCGAGGCGGACAGGGGCGAGATGGAGATAATCCTGAACAACCTCGTGTCCAACGCGGTCAAGTACAACCGCGACGGCGGCATGGTGACGGTCAGGCTGGAGAGGCAGGATGGCGCTGTCAGGATCAGCGTGTCTGACACAGGCATCGGCATGACCGCCGAGGAGGTCGCCAAGCTCTTCGGCGAGTTCGTCAGGATCAGGAACGAGAAGACGAAGAACATCCTCGGCAGCGGCCTGGGTCTTTCCATCGTGCAGAAGCTGGCCAACGCCTATGGAGGAACCGTGACCGTGGAGAGCAGGCCTGACGAGGGCTCCACATTCACGGTCACGCTGCCGGTCCGGCCGGCGGCCGCTGGCTCCGGGGAATGATCGTGGAGAAGCGCAGCAGGGAATTCGCAGTTCCTCACGGCACCGAAGTCATCATCCGAAACTCGAACGGCTCGGTGCTGGTCCGCGGAGGGGCCGCGACGGGCGTGATCACGGCCATCAGGAGGCCGGGCCCCGAACTGCCCCACACCAGGTTCTTCGAACCCGAGGTGGAGGAGGGTCCCCCGCTCGTCCTGAAGTGCAGCTATTCCTGCAGCAGGGTGCAGGCATCGGTCGACCTGGAGATAGACCTCCCTGCAGGTGTGAAGTCCGTGATGGCTGAGACCGTCAACGGCAATATCGTCCTCGTCGCGCCCGGCTGCCCTGCAACAGCCGCCACGCACAACGGATTCGTCAGGCTGACAGGCCCTGCCGGAGAGGTTTCCCTGGCCACAAGAAACGGGTCGGTGGACGTTTCCGGGCGCTGCTCGATATCCAGCATCTCGGTGCTGAACGGCGAGATCAGGGCGGACATATCCGACATCGCGTCGTCGGGTGCCGCGATCTCCACCACGACGGGCTCGATCTCTCTCAGGATCGCGGCAGACCTCCCGGCCGAGCTGGACTCCTCCACCGGGAGGGGAGTGCTCTCGTTCGAGGGTCTGAACATCGGCTCCCCGTCAGTCGGCGCCCTGCAACTCAGGGGCCTGCTCGCAGGAGGCGGTCCCCAGCTTGCCGTCCGCGCACGGATCGGCGACCTCAAGTTCTCGAAACTCGAGTAGGACATCCTCCTCTGAAGGGATTCCGGAAGAGGTGCCGGTGAACGGGGACACCCCCTATCTGTCCTGGCTGACCTCCGTCGGCATGACGCCTCCGGATGGCATGGACGAGGAGGCCTGCGCCCTCGCCGCCGCTCCTCCACCGCGCGAAGTCTACAGCCCGCTGGAAGACGTGCGCCGCCTCGTCATCCATCACTCGGCGACAAGGGACGGCTGCGCCGCTCTCTTCAGGCTTGTCCACAGGGGCGTCTGGGGCTGGGTCGATGTCGGATACCACTATGTGATCGGTAACGGCACCTGTTCGGGAGATGGCGGGATCGAGAAGGGCAGGCCCGACTGGGCCGTGGGGGCCCACGCCCGGGGAGCCAACAACGATTCGCTGGGCATCTGCCTCGTAGGCGACTTCGAAGTTTCGCAGCCCACGCGCAGGCAGATGGCTGCTCTCCGCAGACTCATACGAAGGCTGTCCTCGCGATACGCCCTTCGACCCCCGGATGTGCTCCTCCA
>DIAQ01000118.1 GCA_002414865.1 candidate division Hyd24-12 bacterium UBA5074
GCTGCTGCGGCTCCCGGCATGACGGGCGCGAGGGCTCGGCTCTGGACGACCGAGGCGAGGACCAGTGGTCCGGGCATGATGTCGATCGGCCTCCTCACGCACCTGGGCCTCTCGTCCGACGAGAGGACGGCCACCCTGCCGGAAGGTGTCACCGAGGTGACTGACACCGAGTACGACGGGACAGGCTTCCTCACGCTGGGCTTCGGCCTCGGCCGCCGCGCCGAGATGAGCGCGCGGGTCTCCTACCTGGTCAACGAGCTCAAGAGAAGCGACGACCATGCGTCCCTCCTCTCAGGCGACTGGGAGGGTGACGACGGGTTCAGCGAGGCGGCTCTCTTCTTCAAGTACAACTTCAATCCGTCCGCGGAACGCTTCTGGATCAGCCTGATGCCCTTCGCCGGCTTCGCCATCCACGACGGCGGCTACAGCGCCTATGTCGAGAACGGCGACGGCTGGGACGGCATCTGGGATGCCGGCGACCCCATGTTCACCATGAGGCGCCCCATGATCAACTCGGGCAGCTTCAACTACGGTGCCGACCTGCTCCTGTCCTGGAAGCTCGCCCCGGTCGTCCTGCACGGCAACGTGGGCTACCACATGTTCACGCAGTCCTTCGAGTTCGATGACAACGGCGAGGCCGTCGACATCGAAGTCGACGACCCTGTCATCCGCACCGCCGGCGGCATCGAGCTGCCCCTGGGCTCCACCACCACCCTCTTCGGCGAGGTCGAGTGGCGCCACTTCACCGATCGCAACTGGAAGGACCTGGACGACCAGGACTTCGATGACTGCATCCAGGTCGGCCCCGGCCTCCGCTTCGGCGGCCCCACCGGCTTCAACCTCGACCTGAGGGGCACCTTCGCCCTCACCGAGTTCGATCCCGAGTGGACCACTCTCGGATATGGCGCGGCGGATCCCACCGAGACCTACAGGGCTGATCGCGCCCCGTTCGCCGAGGGCTACGCTCCCGAGTGGGGCGTCGGCCTCGACCTCAGCTACACCGCCGACCTCAGCGCCCACCCCGCCGCCGTTTCGGGCAGGGTCTACGACGCCGCCACCGGAGAGGCACTCCCCGGCACCGTCGTCTGCTCCGACAACGAGGTCGAGCCCGTGAACACCGCTGACGGCACCTACGCCATGGAGATCCCCGCCGGCACGGTCACCCTGACCGCTTCGTCCGACGGCTACCTCTCCGCGGAGGAGACCGTCGAGCTGTCCAGGAACGGCGTCTACGCCGTCGACTTCGGTCTCCAGCCCATCGCTGTCAACGGCACCGTGACCGGAACGGTCACCGATGAGGCCACCGGCGAGCCTCTGGTCGCGACCGTCACCTGCGGCTCCGCCAGGGCCACGACCGATGCCTCCGGCAACTACTCGATCAGCCTCCCCGTCGGCAGCAGGACACTGACTGCAGCCGCTTCGGGATACGCGTCGAGCAGCGCCACGGTCACAGTCCCCGGTGACGCTTCCGTGACACAGGACTTCGAACTCTCCGGCACCTACGAGTTCGAGACCGTCTACTTCGACTTCAACCAGTCCAACATCAGGCCCGATGCCGCAGCGATCCTCGACGCAGCCGCGAGCTATCTCTCCGGCAACTCCGTCCAGGTTCGCATCACCGGGCACACTGACTCCGTGGGCGAGTCGGCCTACAACGAGTCCCTGGGCCAGAGCCGCGCCGATGCGGTGCGCGACTTCCTGGTGGCCAAGGGCATCAGCGCCTCCAGGCTGTCGACGGCCAGCGCCGGCGAGGACAGCCCCGCCGCCGCCAACGACACCGAGGCCAACAGGGCGCTCAACCGCAGGGCCGGCTTCACGGTCCTGTAGTCCGGGTTCGGATGCGGAAGGGGCGGGGTTCGCACCCCGCCCCTTTCCTTCGGCCCTCCGCCCCACCCCCGGGGGGCGGAGCGCTATCTCAAACCGAGCCGCTCTCTCCGGGCGAGCATGCCCGCGGCCTCCTGCGCGCGTCGCTTCCTCGTCCCGGGCTTCTTCGCGCTGGCTATCCAGAGCACATAGCTCCTCCTGCAGGATGCGGGAAGGGAGTCGAAGAACTCCGAGGCGGCACTGCTCGATGCGAGGGCATCGGTCAGCTCGGAAGGCATCTCCGCGGTCGGGACGTCCGGCCTTCGCCTGACGAGGGCCCACTCCCCCGAGGCGACCGCCTCGTCGATCGCGGCCTTCCCCGCCGCGGTCATGGCTCCGGCCTCGACGAGCTTCCCGGCCCTCGCCTTGTTGACCTCAGACCAGGAGCTACCGGGTCGCCTCGGCATGAACCTGCGGGCGTACCTGTCTTCGTCGAGCCTCTTGATGACGCCGTCTATCCAGCCGAAGCAGAGGGCTTCGTCGAGCGCTTCTCCGTAGGACAGGCCGGGGCCGCCTGCGGCCATCTTCCTGAAGACCAGCCAGATGCCCCTCGAGGACGAGGAGTTGGCCTGGAGCCAGGAGCGCCAGGCGCCCCTGCCGCTCAGCTCGAGGAACACATCCGACCTCCCGGCGTACATGTGTCCGAAGATACGGCGGGCATCGAGGGACGGCAGCCCCTCCGATGCGCACAGGGATTTCCGCTGGATTATGTTAGGGGCGGAGGAGGAACCCATGGTCAAGCACATCGTTATCTGGAGGGTGTCCGAGGACGGCGATCCCGGCCGGGGCACGGTCAACGCCATGAGGGTGAAGCGCGCCCTGGAGTCGCTCAACGGCCTGATACCGGGGCTCGTCAAGCTCGAGGTGGGAATCGGGATCGACCTTCCGGCCGCGTATGGCGGGGATCCCCCTTCCTCCGAGATAGCACTCTACTCCGAGTTCAGCGACAGGGCGTCCCTGGAGGCCTACCGCATCCACCCCGCCCATATGGCGGTCGTCCCGACAGTCAGGTCAGTCTGCAGCGACCGCAGGTCTGTCGATTACGAGGATTGACCACGGCGCCGCCCCGGAGCGGCCTCATCGAATGGAGGGTCCTGTGAGGAAGAGCCTCGTGCTGGTGCTCGCGCTGTTCGCAGCCGGAACACAGGCCGGCGTCATCAGGATAACGAACAACACCGGCGGGTGGGACCTGACGAGCATCTATCTCTCACCGTTCGGCGCCAGGAGCTGGGGGGAGAACCGCCTTACGGAAGGCGACCTTGTCGAAGGTGCGGAGTTGAGGCTGGAGGTCCCGTCGGGCATCTACAGCATCCGGGCCGTCGACGTGGACGGAGACACCTACACCCGCCTGGCGGTCCCTATCATGGAGGAACTCGTCTGGAGCGTCACTCTCGACGATCTCGACGCCGCGGCCGGTTCGCAGTACGCCTATCCATCGGGGTCCGGTTGAGGGAGTTGACGGCCTTCCGGCGGAAGGCCCGCGCCTCTTCACATCCGATCTGAAGGGAGTGCAGATGCTCAAGGAATTCAGAGACTTCATCGCCCGTGGAAACGTGATGGACCTGGCTGTCGCGGTCATCATGGGAGCGGCCTTCGGGGCGATCGTGTCCTCGTTCGTGGCAGACGTCATAATGCCGCCGATAGGCCTTCTCCTGGGTGGGGTCGACTTCTCCAGCCTCTTCGTCAACCTGTCGGGAGGGCAGTACGCCACCCTGGCGGAGGCCCAGGCCGCCGGGGCTGCGACCATCAACTACGGCGTCTTCCTGAACAAGGTGATCAGCTTCCTCCTCGTCTCCTTCGCGGTGTTCGCCATGGTCAAGGCCGTAAGCAGGCTGCAGAAGCCGAAGGCCGCTCCGGCCCCTGCGGAGCCGACGGCCGAGGTGAAGCTGCTGACCGAGATCAGGGACCTTCTCAGGAGCAGGTAGGCATCAGGAGCCCGGCCCGGGGCCGGGATCATGCAGAGCGGCGGCCGGATGACGGCCGCCGCTCCCGTCTGCGGGACCCGCGAGCCCCCTACCTGATGAGCGTCACCTCGAAGGAGAGCGAGGCGCCGGAGCAGGTCGCCCTTAGGAAATAGACACCGTCCGGAACCGAGGAGGACGGGGTCCATGTCACTGTCGTCGCACCTTCATCCACGCCTTCGCAGACCTTCTCCACCAGCCTGCCCCGGATGTCGTAGACCGCTATCAGCAAGGGGTCGGGCCCGGGCTGGGTGACCTGCAGCGAGATGCTGCCCGAGAACGGATTGGGGCCTGGCCTGGAGATCGAGGCGCCTCCGGGGAGGAGCTCGTCCCCGCCTCCGATTCCGGTGGGGGAGACCGTGTACGAGTGGCACCAGGTATCGGGCGCGAACCTCGGGTGCTGCTCTGAGCGGGACGAGTTGTCGCCGGCATCGATGTAGTACTGGACGACGGTCCCGGATGGAGCTCCGGGGATCGATGCGGAATAGATGCCCGAACCCTGGGCCGCCATGGCGAGCTGGGTGAACGGGCCGGAAGTCCCGGTGCGGTAGTACAGCCTCGTATAGGTGAGGGTGTGCGAGGGGGCGCACCTGATGAACGCCGTCACCGTCACGGGCGTGGACGCCGGCTGGCCTGCCGCCACGGGGGTGTGGTCGATCAGCAGCATCTCCGGGTCGGTGACGCCCATCGCTCTGCAGTGCAGCGCGTCCGTGTTCAGCCAACCGCTGTAGTAGACCCCGTAGATGTCGAAGCCGGGCAGGGCGGCCTGGTATGATGCGATGGCCGGGGCGTCGTTGGCCGTGTTCCAGGTGGGCACGTAGACGCGGTCGTTCACTATCAGGCTGTTCGTGTAGCCTTCTGTTCCGCTGGAGTAGACCCTGTACACCTGCCAGTTCGTGCCGTACGGGGTCTGCATCGTCTCGAGCAGGTCGGCCATGGCCTCGAGGGCTACGTAGTCGGCGTTGCCAGGCGGGACTTGAAGGACGAGTATCCTTGTGGGGCTTAGGATCTTGCCCCAGCAGTCGATATGGTCGATGTAGCTCTGCTGGGGATCGGGCGGGGTGAAATAGTCATCCACGCCGCAGTAGAGGAGCATCTGGGAGTCGACCCAGTCCTCGTTGCCGCCGTTCTCGGTTATCACCAGATCGGTGGACATGGACTGGCCCATGCCCGTGGACATGTAGTTGCCGCCGGTGTGGATGATGTCGGAGGTGTACACGGGGGTGCTCCAGGCCGTGCCGAGGACGATCGGGAAGTTGTCGTCGTCGGGCCGCGGCCTGTTGTAGTCGAAGTCGAAGATGCCCTGGGTGCCGTCCGGGAGCATGAGGAACCAGGGACCGTAGTCGCGCACCCAGATCGAGTTGGTCGTGGCGTTCACGAAGTCCACGCTGGCCATGTTGACGCCCTGCGAGGTGAAGGCGCTCGTCACCGCGGCCTCCTCGGACGCCTGGCAGATCACCCAGACATCCGTCTGGTTGGAGAGCGGCACGATGAAGTTGTAGGGCACCCCCAGCGGCCACCTGATGAAGACGCCCGTCATCGGGTCGAACTCGGCTGGATTGCGCACACCGGCGGGGGGAGGGGGAGTCGCGGAGTTGTAGGTTCCTATCTCGTCGATCCTGGCGAGCTCATCCGATGTGAAGCCGATCGGGAGGAGCTCCTCCGATCCGTCAACCGACCGCTCGGCTCGGGCACCGACCGCGAGGAGGAGCAGCAACCAGGAAAACCGATTCATGGGACATCCTCTCGGCTGTGGGTCCGGAAATCCGGACGACTCTCCTCGGAGATCTCGTGCGCACGCCCCGGTCCGCACGCTGTCACTTCAGGGCCTCCTGGCCTCCCCACGGCCTGTCCGGCCTCAGGGCCTGCAGCACCTCTCCATCACCAGGCAGGAGAGATCCCGTGATCATCCTCGACAGCAGCGCCCCGACGCCCGGCCCGAGCATGAAGCCCTGCCCGCACATGCCCACCGCGGAATAGCAGTTCCCGGGGTCCATCCGGGCCACGATGGGCGAGCCGTCCGGGGTCTGAGGGTAGCAGCCCCTCCAGGTTCTGCGCACCTTGAGGTTCGCGAG
Organism: candidate division Hyd24-12 bacterium UBA5074; assembly: GCA_002414865.1. Lineage (GTDB taxonomy): Bacteria > Fermentibacterota > Fermentibacteria > Fermentibacterales > Fermentibacteraceae > UBA5938. The sequence continues at coordinate 5,900 of DIAQ01000118.1, forward strand.
CCTCGGGTAGAGGTCCACCATCCGCCTCGCGACCAGCGGCAGGAAGCCGGAGGTCTCCTCCCTGTAGGTGCCCAGGATGGGCGGGTCGGGCGTTATGCAGAAGACTACCTGACCGGTCTCGTGCTGGTAGAAATAGTAGTTCGAGGAGCCAGGCGCCTTCCTGATGTCCACCACCATGGGCTCGAAGAAGCGGGCGGCGGGCTCCGTCACCCCCGCCTCGTGCAGATCGGGGAACACCGGGATGTCCTGCCCGAGGAAGGCACCGATCTCCCTTGCGTTCGCCCCTGCGCAGTTGATGACGGCGCCGCAGGCGTAGGAGCCCCGGTCGGTGATCACGGCAGTCACCCCTGAGCCGGAGGATTCGAATCCGGTCACGCTCTCGCGGAAGCGGAACTCGGCGCCATGCGAGACAGCCATCCTGAAGAAGGCGCTGGAAGAGCTCATGGGGCTCGCGCTGCCGTCTCCGGGGGAGAAGGTGCCACCCCGCAACCCATCCATGCGGATGCCCGGCACTATAGAGGATATGCCCTCGGGCCCGAGCCAGCCGATGTCCAGACCGGCGGCCTTCTGCACGGGGAGCATGTCCTTGAGCAGTTTCTCGACCTCGTCGTCGTAGGCCACATAGGTGTAGCCGCCCCTGACCCAGGCGATATCGTCGCCGTGGGCACCGCGCCATCCCGAGAAGGTCTCGAGGGAGTCGAGGCACAGCCTCACCTTGGCTGGCTCGCTGTGGGTGGCCCGGATGCCGCCGATGGCGCACTTGTTGCTCCCCTGCCCGGAGGAGGCTCCGGGATCGATGCACAGGACCGAGAGGCCTTTCTCCGCGATGCACATCGCCGCTGGGGTGCCGACGCTTCCGGCCCCGATCACGACCACGTCCCATGCCCTGCTCATTCCCCCGACCTCCCCGCGAAGCTGCCGAGCCTCGTCTCGGCGAACAGGGGCCTCTCGGTGAGAAGGGTTATCTCCGCGGCGGGTATCCTTTCCTCTCGACAGAGCCTGGCCAGGAGCGGGCGGCAGGTCTTGCCCCCGCAGGCCCCGAATCCGCAGCGGGTGAGTGCCTTGATCTCGTTGAGGTCGCGGACTCCGGAGCGCAGCAGCGCCCGGAGAGTGCCTGCGGTCACCCTCTCGCATCTGCAGATGATCGCATCGTCTGCCATCGGAGGCTCGAGGACCCCGGTCAGGGGGGCGGAAGCGCCCGGCTCCTGGACCCGTATCCCCGCGGCCCGGGAGGCCCAGTCCCCATCGACCTCGATCCCCAGGAGAGTCGTGTTCCTCCCCCCCGGCCTGCTTCTGATGCTGCGGATGATCCCCTCTCCCAGCAGATTGCCTGCCGCGTCCGTGACATCCACCTCGCGGCCCTCCGCCAGGTCTCCGGTGCAGAGCTCGAAGGGCATCGTCACAACCGGGCGGGAGACGGACTTCCTGAAGTCGACGAGAGTGATGGCGAGGCCGGGGCAGATCTCGACGCATTTCCCGCATCCGATACAGCCCTCCGAGTACTCGGGGATCCCGAGGATCGGATGGCCCTTCGTCCCGATGAGGTTCTTGGGACAGATGGTCATGCAGGGATTGCAGGGGATCTCCTGCGTGCAGTGCAGAACGGGGAACACGCCCTGGCGCTCCCGGGGCTGCGCGGCTGGAAAGACCTTCCCGCCAGGGCTCTTGAGCACAGCGGCCTTCTCGACCCAGTTCGACGGCACGTCGGCCGAGCAGGCGCCCAGCCTGCATGCGATCTCCAGACCCCTGATGCGCCCGGAGAACATCGCCGCGCTGGCCTCGGCGATCTCCTCGGCGTCGCCGGCGCACTCGGCCGGGATGCCGTAGGTCACTGCCTTGCGGTAGAACTCGTCGACAGGCTCCAGCCCGACGGCGATGAGAAGGGTGTCGACCGCATAGCTGCGCTCGGTGCCCGGCACCGGCGCGAAGCTCCCGTCGACGGCGCAGACGGTGACCGCCTCCAGCCTCTCGTCCCCGAAGGCCGCCAGCACCGTGGAGGAGGTGTGGACCGGCACTCCGAGGCGCCGGATCTTGTCCTCGTGGACCTTGTATCCTCCGCATCGCGGAAGGGCCTCGGCAAGACCGACCACGGTCATCCCGGCCTGGAGCGCGTGGTAGGAGGCGATCAGCCCGACATTCCCTCCGCCGACGACGAAGAGCCTGTCGGAGCACCTGACCCTGTCCCTGTTCACGAGCGTCTGGAAGGCGCCCGCGCCGAACACCCCAGGAAGCGTGTTGCCCGGGAAGGCCAGCGACCTCTCCCTCGCGCCGGAGGCGACGAGGAGGAAACGCGGTCTCGCGATGGCTATCGAGTCGCCCCTCCGGAGGCAGACGCAGCCGTCGGAGTAGGCGGCCAGCGCCGTCGTCCCCAGCCAGAGATCGACCGATGGGAGCGCCGCCACCTCCTCGGCGAGAAGGTCTGCTATCTCGATGCCTCTGGTGCCGGCGTGGCAGTCTTCCTCGGAGCCGAAGAACTTGTGCGTCTGGAGGACCAGCTTGCCGCCGGGCTTCTCCTTGTCGTCGACGACGAGCGTCCTGACGCCGATCCTTCCAAGCTCGACCGCCGCTGCCAGGCCGGCCGGGCCGGCGCCTATGACGAGGACATCCAGGTCCATCCTCACCGGGGGCGGGACGTCGGGGCCGGGCAGGTCGGCGAGCACGGGCATCCCCTCGACCGTGCGGACATCCATCCCCTCCCTCAGGGGCACGATGCAGCTCTTGAGGAGAACGCCGTCTATTATCAGGTTGCACTGCGAGCACTGCCCGTTGGCGCAGAAGATGCCCTGGGGGCTCCCGTCGCGCGAGGAGTGACCGAAGACCGGGAAACCGGCGGCCACCATGGCCGAGGAGACGGCCTCCCCTTCGATGCCTTCTGCGGGCGAGCCGTCGAGGAGGAACGGGACTCTCCTGCCCTCCCCGCAGACGATTACCGGATGACGGCTTATCCGGCCGGATGAACGTTTCAAAGACAATTCAGGACTCCCTGTCTTGTGATGGGGATGAATGCTGCAACTGGGCGTAAACTAGCCTGCCGGCGCTTCCGGATCAACCGTCAGCGCACTTTTCGGCGCGCCTCCCAGCGGGTGGCGAACGCCGGCCTCGCCGGAGCCTTGATCTTCACGAAGCCCCTGCATTCCGGGTAGTTCTCGCAGCGCCAGACCGTCAGGTGAGGATACCTCTTGTATATGGTGCCGGCTCCGCAGACAGGGCAGAGGTGCTCCGTCGACGTGATCCTGCCTTCCCTCTTCGCTTCGGCGTCCAGCCTCGCGAGCTGCTCCTTCCGGGACGGGCCGCTGAAGACGTCGGACCAGACGCGCCTGAGGAGGAATACGAAGATCGCTGCGCCGGCGAGCGTCACGACGAGCTGGAAATTGTCCATCGAGCCCCCAAAGCGGTTGACAGCCAGTACATGTTGGGGTAGATAATCAAATCCATAGCCCGAAAACTAGTATAGCGTAGCACGATACTCCGCAAGCACTTCCTTCGACGGGAGACGAGGCATTGAAGGATTACTCATCCACGGCGCTACGGAGCGTAGCCGTGATCGGCCACGGCTCGGTCGGCAAGACAAGCCTTTGCGACGCTATTCTGTACGCAGCCACGGCTGTAGATCGTCTGGGCAGCATAGCTGACGGAACCAGCGTCTTCGATTTCACGCAGGAGAGCAGGGATCGCAAGCAGAGCCTGTCGGCCTCGATCGGCATCTGCGAATGGAAAGACTTCAAGATCAACATTATAGATACTCCGGGCTTCGCCGATTTCTACGGTGAGACCATCAGCTCCATCGCCGTGAGCGACGGCGCGCTGCTCGTCCTCGACGGGGGAGCCGGCGTCGAGGTGGGCTCTCTCCAGACCTGGGGCTTCGCATCCAGAGCCTCCCTGCCGGTCCTCATCTGGGCAGGGCGCCTGGACAAGGAGAATTCCGATTACTCAAGAGTCCTGATCAAGGCTCGCGAAGCGTTGAACCGCAAGGTCATGCCCGTTACAGTCCCGCTGCGGTCAGCCTCCGGGGGCTTCGGCGGCGTATACGACCTGATCGCCGACAAGGCCGTCGACGCCAAGGGCGCCCCGGCCACGGTCGGCGCGGCCGACCGCGAGCGCATCGAGGCCTGGAAGCGAGAGCTCGTGGAGGCCGTCGCCGAAACCGACGAAGCCCTGATGGAGAGCTTCTTCGCCAACGACACGCTCTCCCCCGAGGAGATGGACAGGGGTCTGAAGGCGGCCGTCGCAGGGCGGCAGATATTCCCCCTCCTGGCCGGCACCTCCACCCCCCCCTGCGGGCAGGAATTCCTTCTCGACAGCTTCATCCGGCTGCTCCCGTCCCCTGTGGACAGGAGGCCGGAGGCCGAGGCCGACGGCGGTTCCGGCAGCGTCGTCCCGCCCGATCCCGCCGGCCCCTTCGTCGCAAGGGTCTTCAAGACCACGATCGACAAGCACGTCGGCGACATGGTCTTCTTCAGGATCCTGAGGGGCGGCATCGAGGGCACGGTGGACGTTCAGAACTCCACGCGAAGCGCCACCGAGAGGCTCGGCAGCTACTTCTTCGTCTCCGGATCCAGGCGGGTTGACGCCTCCAGGCTCGTCACGGGCGACATCGCGGCCGCGGCGAAGCTGAAGGTCTCCTCCACCAACGACAGCCTCTGCGACAGGCAGAAGCAGCTGGTGCTGAAGCCCATCTCCTTCCCCGAGCCGGTGTACAGGGCGGCCATCTCGCCGAAGAAGCGCGGCGAGGAGGACAAGATGGGCGCCGGCCTCTCGAAGCTCACTTCGCAGGATCCGACGATCATCTTCCGCAACGAGGCTGAGATTGGCCAGACGACCGTTTCGGGGATGGGCGAGCAGCATCTCGCGACCATGCTCGCCAGGCTCAAGGACATCTTCGGCGTCGAGGCCGAGCTCTCCAAGCCCAGGATCGCATATCACGAAACCATCTCCAAGACCGCCAGCGGCCAGTACAAGCACAAGAAGCAGACCGGGGGCCGGGGGCAGTACGGCCATGTCTTCATGAGGGTCGAGCCCCGACCGCGCGGCCAGGGCTTCGAGTTCTCCTCGGAGGTCGTCGGCGGGACGGTCCCCACGAAGTTCATCGCCGCCGTCGAGAAGGGAGTGCTCGAGTCGCTCGACAACGGGCCCATCTCCGGCAGCCGCGTCGTCGATCTCAAGGCGGTCGTCTACGACGGATCCTCACATCCCGTCGACTCGTCCGACATGGCCTTCAAGCTGGCCGCCAGGAAGTGCTTCAAGATGCTCATGCTGCAGGCCGGACCCCAGCTCCTCGAGCCGGTGATGACTCTGGAAATCACCGTGCCCGAGGAATTCATGGGCGATGTCATCGGCGACATCAATTCGCGCCGGGGCCGCATCCAGGGCATGGAGGCCGAGGGCGGCTTCCAGATCATCAAGGCCATGGCGCCGCAGGCGGAGCTCTACCAGTACACGAGCTCCCTGAGATCCCTCACCCAGGCCAGGGGCAGCTTCACGGCGAGCTTCTCCCATTACGAGCCGGTGCCCAGGGAGATCCAGGAACGCATCATGTCCGAGACCACGCAGGAGGAAGAGGAGGAGTAGAGCCCCCGCTCTCCGGCGATGCGGTTCTCAGGAGCTGTCAGATCGTCAGCCGCCGCCCTGTGCGCGGTCCTGCTCCTGCACGGCCGGATGGCCGTGGCCTCCGCTGCGGCAGCGGGAGATTCCGACTCCGACTCGAGCTTTGACATCTACATGGCGGCCGGCGCCGCTGCGCTCGTGGCGGGTCTCCTGGTGCTGGACATGATGAGCGACCGGGACCGGCAGGAGGATGCCGGGGAGGTCGCCGTCGTCGATTCCACCGGGATCGACTGGGGGGCCGTCGAGGATTCCATCGAGCCCGACACGGCCGTGCTGGGCCTGTGCTGCGCCTCGCCCGGACCCGACTCCCGCTGCCCGGACCTCCTCCTGGAGCTGCAGCTCGCAGCGGACCGCGGGATCGAGGTCTATCCCGATCTGCTCGACCTCGGGCCTTCCGTAGGAGACGGCTCCGCTCTGGAGACCGCGCGGGCCTTCTTCGGCGTGGATCTGCTCGTAGTCGCCGACGAGGAGGGAGTTGCACTCGTCGGGCAGGATGGTATCATCTGGCAGGAAGCCGGCATGGCAGATCCCGGGGCGACCGCGGAGTCGCTGATGGTCGCCGTGAGGAACTATATCGGTTCGTGACAGGTTCATCCCTGAGGACAGGTCCGCGCGACGCCACAGCCGCGGCCTGAATGGTAGAGCAGCCCCTGTGGTCCTCTCGAAGGGAAGGTCATCTCGATGAGGTTGCTTCTTGCAGCGTCCCTCACCCTGGCCGTCGCGGCATTCGCGGACGGATTCAGGGTCGATGTCCAGTTCGATCCGTCGACGGTGACGCTCGACTACCTCGGTCCGTACACAGGCGTCTCCGCCCCGGGGACGACTCCCATTGTAGGAGAAGGACTTCCGAGCCTCCCCGTCATGCCTGTCACGGTGGCGCTGCCCACAGGCACCATGGCCACCGGCCTGACCGTGGAGGATGCCGTATACGTCCCGCTGCGCGGACGCCACGAGATCATGCCCTGCGGCCCTGCGCGGCCCCTCTCGCTCGACGCGCCCGCCGCCCCCATCGTGCCCGATCCGCATATCTACGGCGGCAGCAGCTATTACCCGTTCGAGATGGCGTCTCTCAAGGGCTCCGGCCCCATCCTCGGCATCCCCATCGCCAACATGAACGTCTATCCCGTGCGCTGGAACCCGGCCGACGGAACGATCGAGGTGCTCTCCTCCCTCACGGTTTCGCTCGAACTCGTCAGCTCGCCGGAAGCCCTCACCATCCAGCGTCGCAGCGCGCAGAGCGAGCAGCGGGCCATGGACATAGTCCGCGCCATCGCCGTGAATCCCGACGGGGTGTCGCCCTCGGGCGCCTCGATCATCGACTCCCGCGCTCTGGCCTACGGCGAGTTCGTGATCATCACGAACCCCGCCTTCGAGTCCGCCATGCAGGAGCTCGCCGACTGGAAGACCAGCAAGGGCGTGCCCACGAATGTCTACACCACCACCTGGATCCAGTCGCAGTACACCGCGTATGACCTTCAGCAGGAGATCCGCGCGTTCCTGATCGACTGCCGCGACGAGGGCGTCGAATACGTCCTGATCGCCGGCGACGACGACCAGGTCGCAGCCAGGGACGTCAAGCTCGACGCCGGCGGCGAGTCCTCCCTTGCGCCCTGCGACATCTACTTCTCGGACAACAACGACACCGCCCCCGGAGCCGATCGCTGGGACAGCAACAACAACCACGTCTGGGGCGAGTTCGGCGTCGACCAGATGGACTACCACCCCGACTTCCTGGTGGGCAGGGCCTCGGTCCGCACGGCCGCCGACGCGGCGCTGTTCACCGACAAGGTCCTGATCTACGAGCACATGCAGACGGTTCCCGGCCTCCTCGACTACTTCGAGACGGCCCCCGAGGAGATGCGCATAGGCTACTCCACCGGCTACCTCTGGGATGACGGCGGGGTGCCCGTCTACGGAAGCGCACTGGCCTACCTGGTCGACGACTACATCCCCGCGAACTGGGAGCAGGAGGGCTGCCACGAGGAGGTCCCGCCCGGCAACAGCGCGGCCATCACCCAGGCGATGATCTGCGCAGGGCCGGCCCATGTGATGCACTCGAGCCACGGCGCAGAGACCGGCATGTACACCTCCTACGGCAATATGTGGACCACATCCAACATCATGGCCCTCACGAACATCTCGGCCGAGGGCGTGGTCTCGATCTGGAACTCCATCTCGTGCCTCATCGGCGCCATCGACACCGAGACCTGCTGCGGCGACGCCTGGAACCGCGCCCCCAACGGAGGCGGCTTCGGAGCCTTCAACGCCCGCTACGGCTGGGGCGAGACCGGGGTCGCGCCGGGCACGGGCCTGAGCAACGACATCGTCAAGCAGTTCTACGTCGAGTACATGCAGAACGGGCTGTACAACCTCGGCGCGGCTCACGCGGTCAGCGTCGACCAGTTCCTGCCTCCCGACGACGCCTACTGGCACTGGTGCACGGTGGAGTACAACCTGCTCGGCGATCCCGAGCTCCCGATGTGGACCGCGCAGCACTCCACGATGACCGCTTCGTTCCCGTCCTCCATACCGGGCGCCTCCAGCATCTCCTTCACGGTCCTCGGGGCCGGCTCGGCACCCCTCCAGGGCGCCCGGGTCTGCATCCAGAAGGGCGACTGGCAGACCGGTGAGGTCTACTCCGTGGGAACGACCAACTCCTCCGGCCAGGTTTCCCTCTATGCCGCCCCGGCCACGACCGGCACCATCACGGTCAGGATCTGGGCCCACAACTACAACACTTACAGCGGCACGATCACCGTGACCGGGACGGGCACCGGCGAGGGCGAAGGACCCATGGTCAGCAATCTCGGGAATGCCTATCCCAGCCCGGCCTCTTCATCGGCCTCGATCCCGCTGACGATGGGGCAGACCGGCCGCATGAGGATCGACGTGTTCGACCTCTCGGGCAGGATCGTCACGACTCTGGTCGACGACGAGCTGGCCTCGGGCCTCCACAGCATCGTGTGGAATCTCACGGATGACTCGGGGAGAGCAGTTCCGGCCGGCATCTACACGATCAGGGCATCGGGCTGCGTCAACGAGACCAGACAGCTCGTGGTAGCCCGCTAGAGCGTTTCAGGGGGTATCCGGAAGGGGCGGGCCCCGGGCCCGCCTCTCTCTATTGCATGAGCTCCCAGCCGGAGACGATCTCGCGGACCGCCGACGAGATCCTCTCCCTCGCCGCCAAGTGGAACGAGGCTGCCGATGCCTCCGTCAGCGGTGTGGCAGGACCCTCCGAATACCGGATTGACGACCTGGGCGAGGGCCAGGCCCTGATGCCTTCACGGGACAGGCACGAGCGGCTGCCGTCCCATGGCGGGAGATCCCAGCCGGGCAGGGCGGCCTTGACCAGGGAGATCTCGTCGGCTCCTCCGTGCCCCCCGGCGGTCCCGAAGAACTCCTCGGAGATGTCGGCGCAGAGTGTCCACCAGTCGATGAAGGCCGTCCTCAGACCGGTTTCCTTCCAGACCTCCGGCAGGACCTCCGAGAGCGCTGAGGAGTTCCCGCCGTGGCCGTTGAAGACGACCACCGAGGACACGCCCGAGCGCCGCAGCGATCCGAGCAGCTCGCCCACCGCACTGCAGTAGGTCTGCCTGGACATCCACATGCCGCCGGGATAGCCGGCCAGCGAGGAGACGAGTCCGAAAGGCATCGTCGGGAGGATGAGGGCGCCGAACTCCTCCGCCAGGTCGGCTGCCAGTATTTCCGGGGCCAGTACATCCGTCCCCAGAGGCGCCAGGTCATGGGCCTCCACGGTCCCGACAGGCCAGAAGCACAGCTGCGGCTTCCGGGAGGCAAAGTCCCCCGTCGTCAGCTCGAGCAGGCGCATCATTCCCTCCGGTCCTCCCTCACCACCGAGATGAGGGGCATCGAGAAGACAGTCACCGCCATCTTCATGAGCACGTTGCTCAGGACTATGCTCCAGACCACCGCGGACGGCATGGCCCCGCCGAAGGCGGCCCAGCAGAAGACCATGCTGTCGAGCGGCACCGCCACGGAGTTGCTCGCCAGGACCCTCCACATCTGCACCCCGGTCGGGAATCTCCTCGTCCAGCGGCTGTAGACCTCCGTGTCCGCAAGCTCGGACAGGACTTCCGCGATGATGGAGGCCCCTACTATCCTCCAGAGCGGGGAGAGCACCGCGCCGAACCCGGATTGCGGCCCTACGGCCATGTCGGCCGGCAGGCGGGAGACCAGCCAGAAGAGGCCTGCCATGACCAGGTTCACCGCTGCGGCCACGCCGATGAGTATCCTCGCGGTGCGGGCGCCTGCGGCCTTGTGGACGAGGTCCCTGAGGGTGAAGGTCAGCGGGTAGACGAGGGTGCCCGCATCCATGGACAGCCCGAAAAGGGTCACTATCCTCAGGCTCGCGATGTCGGAGAGCATCTGCGCCGCGATGTAGCAGGCGCCGGTCATGACCGCCGCCTGTATCGCGGCTCCCTGCACCGGACCGGGGCTAGCGGATCTCATCGCATCCATCCCCGCCCTCCGGGTCCGCCCCTCCCGGCGTCGCGGCCGTCCAGCGGCCCATCTCCGCGGCACCTTTCGCCGAGAGCGCGTAGAGGCCCTTGCCGGCCCTCTCGAACCACCCGTAGACGTTGCCGTACAGGACGTCCCATGCGCGGGCGTCCCCCAGCGCGGCTTTCGCCGACGCGGCGGTCGAGGGACCCTTGTCGCGGAGGAATGCCGCGATGCCCAGAGCCCTCTGGCGGTAGGCGGTCATGAGCCCCCGCCGCCTGTCCGAGCCTCCGGAATTGGGATCGCCGGCCCTCGCGGAGTGCTCGCGCAGCAGAAGCGCCCTGTCGCCGTTCCTCCGTCGCGGCCTGTACTCGGACGGGTCGACCGTCACCGATGCCCTCCGCCCGGGGACATCCACCTCGATCAGGCCCAGGCCCAGCATCCGGAGCAGGCGGACGAAGTCGCGCCTGTCCTTCGCCAGTGTGGGACAGGAGGCGGGGACGGCCACATAGACCGAGTCCGAGACGGTGATCCTGGATGCGGCCTGCATGAGAAGCCTGAGGCTGCCGGAGGTCTTCAGCTCGACCGCCACGAGCAGGTCGCCCTTCGTGCCCGCGACGTCGAGGTCTCCTATCTCGGCCTTGACGGAGTAGCCCAGACCCTCGAGCAGCGCCTTGACTGGCGGGTAGAGGTCGCTCTCCTTCAACGCCGGACCTCCGGGAAGAGCCTAGACGATCAGGTTGACGAGCCTGCGGGGCACGACGACGATGCGCACAGGCTTCCTCCCCTCGAGCATCTCCCGAATCCTGGGACTCGACAGGGCGGCCTCGCGGATCTCCTCCTCGGAGGCCTCGGACGGCACCGTGATGTGCCCGCGGACCTTCCCAGAGACCTGTACGGCCATCTCCACCGTGTCGCGGACCAGGTCGGCCTCCGACCATCCGGGCCACCGCTGCTCGTGGATCGTGCAGCCCTCGAAGCCGAGCCGGTGCCAGAGCTCCTCGGCTATGAACGGGGTCATCGGGGCGAGCAGGAGGAGGAGGTCGGAGACCGCCTTCCTCCAGTCGTCCGATGCGGAAGGAGCCCTGTCCCGCGATGCGGCCAGGAAGTTGACGAATTCCATGAGGGCGGCAACCGCGGTGTTGAACTGGAAGGAATCGACGTCGCCGGTGACCTTCTTCACTGTCTTCGCGAGCTGGTATCGCAGCTCTCGGCGGAACGATGCATCCGCGGGAGCGCCATCTCCGGGGGGGGATTCCAGCACGAGGGCCCAGAGCCGCTTCAGGAAGCGGGATGTGCCGGCGATGCCCTCTTCGCTCCACTCGAGGTCGGCCTCGAACGGACCCATGAAGAGGATGTAGAGCCTGAGAGCATCGACGCCGTAACGCTCGGCCATCTCGTCCGGCGTCACGACGTTGCCCCTGGACTTGGACATCTTCTGGTGGTCGGCTCCCAGGAGCATCCCCTGGTTCTTGAGGACGGTGAAGGGCTCGTCGAAGTCGATCACCCCGGCATCGTACATGACCTTCGTCCAGAACCTCGCGTAGAGCAGGTGCATCACCGCGTGCTCGGCCCCGCCCACATAGAGGTCGACCGGCAGCCAGTAGCGGACCGACTCCGGATCGAACGGGCGCTCCTTCTCCCAGGGCGAGGCGAAGCGGAGGAAGTACCAGGATGAGCAGGCGAACCCCGCCATCGTATTCGTGTCCCTGGATGCAGGCCCTCCGCAGACCGGGCAGCTGGTCTCCACCCAGTCCGCCGCCCTCGCGAGCGGCGACCTGCCGGTGTCGTCGGGCTCGTAGGACTCCACCGGGGGCAGCAGGACGGGGAGGTTCCTGTCGGGGACGGCTCCGCACGCGCTGCAGTGTATCATGGGGACTGGAGCACCCCAGTATCGCTGCCGGCTGACGAGCCAGTCGCGGAACCTGTATCTGACGGCGACGCGCCCGAAGCCGCCGGCTTCCGCCTTCGCGGCCATGCGCTCCCTCGCCGTCTCCGAGTCGAGCCCGCCGAACTCGCCGCTGTTGAGGAGGATCCCGTCGGCTGTGGTCGCCGCCTCCTCGACGCCTCTCGGAACGCCTCCGGGGGCGATGACCTCGATCATGGGGATGCCGAATCTCCTGGCGAAGGCGTGGTCCCTCTCGTCATGGGCCGGGACGGCCATTATCGCGGCAGTGCCGTAGCCTGACAGCACGTAGTCCGATACCCACACCGGCACGCGCTCTCCCGAGAAGGGATTGAGGGCGAAACTGCCGGTGAAGACGCCGGTCTTCTCCCTCTCGGCAGAGACCAGCCTCTCCCTGTCGCTCCTCGCCCTGGCGGCGGACGCATAGCGGAGCACCTCCTCCATGCGCTCGGGCTGCGTAATCCCGGCGAGTCCGGGATGCTCGGGCGCCACGACGCAGAAGGTGGCTCCGTATATGGTGTCCAGCCTGGTCGTGTAGACCGGCAGGTCGACGAGCAGTCCTCCCGGCGCCTCCACTCGGAAGAGCACCTCCGCACCTTCGGATCTGCCGATCCAGTTTCTCTGCATGGCCTTGATGCCCTCGGGCCAGTCGAGCCCGTCGAGGCCTGCCAGCAGCCTGTCGGCATATGAGGTTATTCGGAAGTACCATTGCTTCAGGCGCTTCCTGGTGACCTCGCCCCCGCATCTCCAGCAGCAGCCTCCCGCGGCTTCCTCGTTCGAGAGCACGATCCTGCACGCGGGGCACCACATCTGGTCGTTCTCGTCCTCGTAGGCGAGGCCCCTGTCGAAGAGCAGCAGGAAGAAGGACTGGGTCCATCGGTAGTAGGCGGGATCGCTGGAGTCTATCTCCCGGCTCCAGTCGTAGCTGCACTCTATCAGCTTCATCTGGCGCCTGTAGGTGTCGGTGTTCCTGCGCGTGACGATGCTGGGATGGATTCCGGTCTTTATGGCGTATTCCTCCGCAGGCTGGCCGAATGCGTCCCAGCCCATGGGATGGAGGACATTGCGGCCGCCCATGCGCATCCTGCGGCTGATGACATCGGTGGGGATGTAGTTGCGGCAGTGCCCCACGGAGAGCCCGGCACCCGAGGGGTAGGGGAAGAAGTCGAGGCAGTAGAAGGGCTCCCGGTCGGGATCACTCCCCGTCCGGTACAGCCCGCGCTCCTCCCAGAAGGGCTTCCAGCGGGCTTCCATGCCGCGAAAATCACAGGCTTCCACGAGCGGCCTCCAGTCGTGTCGACATGCGATGGCTGACAGTCGGTGAACGACAATTATTCGAGGCGACGGTGCCCCGGGTAAAGGTCCGGCGCTACTCCCGGGCCGCGGGCACCACGATCCTGAGCGCGCGGCCATCTTCGGCCGGCCGGCAGTCGCATCCCGCAACCTTCAGGAGGAGGCAGGTCAGGGCGACCATGGAGGAGGGCTCCACCACCCCCCTGCCGAGCTCATCGACGGCTTCTCGGACGGACCCGGGCGCCGGGAGTCTGCTCCTCCAGCGGAAGAGGAAGGCGACGGCGCCGCCGGCGACCGACATCCCGAACTCCGGGACGGCTGATCCGGTCAGCCCGCAGATGTCCACCTCGGGTACGTCTCCGGATCCTCCGATGCCTGCGACCAGCTGGAGCAGGTCGGTCAGGAACTCCCCGTCGATCGCCAGGCGGGGGAGATCGCCCTCGATCCTGAGATCTGGAGGCCGCCTCTCGGCTTTCACGCTGCCCGTCACCAGCCCGTCGAGGACCTCGGCGGGATCGCTCGAAACGACCGCAGGGATGGCAGCCCTCAGCAGCAGCCGGAGCATCCCGACTGTCCGGCCAAGGGATGAGAGCTCGTGGGTGAGGGAGTTGAGAGCCGGGCGCAGCGGATCCTCGCGGTGGACCGTCCTGCCCAGCGCCGCGGCCTTCTCCCTCGACGAGCCGACGAATCCAGGGAGCTGCCCGAGCAGGCTGGAGGCTATGCCGAGGATGGACTCCCCGCCCATGAACTCGCTGTCGGACGGCCTTCCCGCCGATACGGGATAGATCATCACCAGGGGGTTCGATCCTGGATTGCCTATCGAGTCGAAGACGAGGCTCTCTCCCCTGCCCGCCCACTCCGGAGGGGATACGACGCTCCTCCCTATCTTCAGGGCGAGGGTGAAGGCGGTCTCCAGGGACGGTCGGCTGTCGCCGGCTATGGCTGCCAGGTCGCCTCCCGAGGGAAGCAGCTCCCCGCCGGCCGTGCGGAGAGTCGAGGAGAGGGCCTTCCTCGATGTGTCGAATACTGCGTATCCCCCTGGGTTCCGGAGCACTGACTCCACGAGGGTGCCGGTCCTCTGCTCGCCAAGCTTCTCGAGGACTCTGGCCGAAGCCCCGGCAAAGTCCCTCAGGACTGGGGTCGGAGCTCCTCCGTGAAGAGTGATGAGCCCGGACGGGGCGGAACCGGCCTGGACCGGGATGCTCCATTCCTCCCCGGTCTCGGGGCCTTCCTCGCAGCCTGCCCTGGCGATGACCGGACCCTGCCCTGTTTCGAGCCTGACCTCGGCCCCCCCGGCGCCCGAAGCGGCAAGAGCTGCGGAGGCGATGGCCTCCGCCAGGCGGGGCACGGACTCCGCCGACACGAGCCGGACGACGCTCCTGGTCATCTCGTCGAGTCTTCCGGCCGAGGCCTCGATCCCCTCCACGTCCGGGGAGCCGGCCGACAGGGGCGCACCCATCAGCACCGTCAGGGCCTCCACCGAATCGGTCTCCGCGGCATCGGCCCTGAACAGCTTCCATGCGAGGGAGGCGGTGCTGCCGTCGGGCTTTCTGATCTCCCATACGGCAGGCGCCTCGGCAGCCCCGAACCTCCGGATGAGCTTCCTGGCGGCCGCCACACCGCCCACGCTTCCGAAGAGCATGTCCATGACGGAGGCCGTCCTCTTCCTGGCAGCATCTCCGACGCAGCCGGTGACCTCCTCCATGGCCGGGTTCCAGTGGACGACCCTCCAGTCCTCACCGAACACGGCGACAGGGATGTCCGCGGATGCCACGAGCTCACGCAGGAAGCGCCTCTGCTTCTCGAGGAAATAGGTCGTCTGCTCGAGCTGCGACGACTGGCTGACGAACTCGGCCCGGAGGCGGAGCATGTCCGCCACCATGCCTCCCGGTATCAGCGAGGAGTCGGCGGCGGCCTGATCTCCGAACGAGGCGAGGAGAAAGCCCCTGTTGGCGCTGCCTGCGCCGACCGGGATGACCGCGCAGTGCTCGGTGACCCCTCTCAGCACCCCCAGCTCGTGCTCGGACAGGGAGCTGCCGGGAAGCACGCTCCAGACCGAGGGCGGGAACCGGAGATCCGCGAAATCGGGAGGGAGGGTGGTTCCCCACTGGCCCCAGGTTCCGGTGAGCCTGGTCGTGCTGTAGGGCTCGGAGAAGTAGACTGCCGTGCTCTGGGCGCCGAGGGCTTCGCAGAGACCTTCTGCAAGCGCGGCGGAACCGGCCGGGAGGCCGGCCGTGGACACCTGGGCGAGCAGCGCTGAGAGCAGCGAATTCCTGCGGGTCGTTTCGCGGAGCGATTCCTCCGCTCTCACCTGGTCGCTCAGGTCCTCGAAGACGCCTACGGCCAGGTAGGACTCGTCGTCATCCGACCCCACGGGCCTGAAGGTCTGCTGCACGATCAGCCTGCGGCCGTCCCTGGACGTGCAGGATATCCTGGAGGGCTTCGGGTGACTGGCGTCCTTCTCGAAGAGCTTCCCGGAAACCTCCTCCAGGTCGCTGAAACACTCGGTGGGCAGTATCTCGTAGATGGGGATCCCGAGTTCCTCGCGGGCTCCGAACAGCTCCCCGAAGAACTTGTTCGCGACGATGAGCCGGTAGTCGGGACCGAACATCACGATGCCCGTACGCACTGTCTGGAGGTAGGTCTGGTTCATCCTGCGGGCGGTCCGGAGCCGCTGCTCGGTCTCGAAGCTGTCGGAGGTGTCCGTGAACGTGCCCAGGACCCCGGGACCGCCTGGCACGAAGACGGCCTCGATCCTCCTGTCCTGTCCGGGACGGATGTCGACCTTCACCTGGCGTCCCTCGGCCGATGCCGAGAGGATGCTCGGCCACGTGAAGAGGACAGGCTGCGGGAGGACCGATTCGAGGCTCCGGCCCACGGCGGCATCGGCGGGGAGGTGGAATATGTCCGCCATGGAGCGATTCCAGATCGAGATCGTCCCGGCCTGGTCCGCGCCCACCACGCCTGCCCCCAGATCGTCGACAACCCATCCCGAGGCTCCCTCCAGCTCGTTGCGCCTGAAGAGCAGGACCTCGAGGTTCCTCTGAGTGGGCATGAGAACGGCGAGCAGGTCCCCGCAGAAGGCGGAGACCGGTCCGGAGCGCACAGCCGAGGCTATCAGGTCGGACAGGGGGGGAGGGAGGAGAGCAAGGGGCTCCCTGCTCTCGAGCAGCGTGGATGCCTCGGTTCCCAGCAGGAGCGTGCAGTCGCCCTCGGCCGTCTCGAGTCCCCGGCCGAGGAAGACCAGCCTGACCCACGCCCGCCGGTCCTTCAGGATTGCCGGGGCTGCAGCCTCCTGGCTCATTCCCGCCGGCCGGCCCTCGTCAGGGCAGGAGCGTCAGGCCGAGGGAGACGAGCGTCGAAGAATCCTCGACCTCGCTGCTCGACTCGCCCTCGAATGCGGCTCCATCCCTGACGCGGTCCATCCAGTGGAGCCCGATGTCGATTCGTGTCCTGCCGAAGGTGCCGAACCCGCCCACGGAGAATCCCATCCCCTTGCCGAGCTCGGAGGTGTAGTCGCCGAAGGAAACCCCGACGTTCATCCCCATGTCCCCGGATATGGGATAGCTGCATATGAACTTGCCGGTGAAGAGGTTCCTTGCCAGCGGGGACGTTATGTCGGCTTCGAAGCCCACCGTGGAATTGGCGAGGTGCGGAGCCACGACCCTGGCCCCTGCCGAAAGCCTGGACGGGTAGTCTTCGCCGGCGGAGACGTAGCTCGCCCCGATGGCGCCTATCGAGCCTGTGAGGATCGCCCCTCCCCTGAGGGCCATCTCGGAGATGTCGGTGGACCAGCTCGCCACCGAGTCGATCGTTCCGAATGTGGCATCATAGAGCATGTAGTCATAGTCGACCCCGCCGAAGCGCAGCCCTGACGAGACACCCGCCGAGATCTGCTCTCCGAGCCTGCACCCCAGTCCGGCGAGGGCTTCGTACTGGCAGCCCGAGCTTTCGAGGAACTCCACCATGCCGGTGCCGCTGGCCAGGAACGGGTTGTTCAGGTAATGAGTCCCGCTGTAGTCGCCATCGGCTACGACGGCGAAGCCCGTGCCGGCGACCAGCCAGGGACTGACGGGGACCGCCGCCGCGATGCACCGGGTTCCCTGCATCGGGTCGGAGTTCATCTTCCTGTCGCTGCCGAATTCGTACACCTCGCGCCAGGTGCCGAATCCCCAGGAGGCCGTGGCAGTCGGACCGGTCAGGCCGGCCAGCCCTGCAGGATTGTTGATGACCGCGAGAGCATCCCAGTTGTATGTGGCCCTGGAGCCGCACATGGACGATGACAGCGCGCCGAAGTCCTCCACCGGGACGCCGCCGGCCAGGACATCGTAATACCCGTTCGCGAGGCATGTGCACGGGATGGAAAGGAATGCCAGCAGACAGGGAAGCAAGGTGAAGCGAGTGGAATGCATCAGCCCCTCCCGGAAGAGACGAAGGCTACCCGGACAGTTGATACCCTGTGAATCTAGCCTTGCGGGAGGCGCATGAACAGGACGCGAGCTTGTCCCCGTCGACCCGCTTCCCGATCTTAGGCGGTGAACGGAAGGGGGATGCCTTGGAGAGGACACTCGTGATCCTGAAGCCGAATGCCGTTCAGAGATCCCTGATCGGGGAGATACTGGCACGGTTCGAGCGCAGGGGTCTCCGGATCTGCGCGATGAAGATGGTCACCATGGATCGCGGGCTGGCGGAGAGGCACTACGCGCAGCATCTGGGCAAGCCGTTCTATGACGATCTGGTGACTTTCATGACGAGCGGCCCCTCGGTCGCGGTGCTGCTGGAGTCGGAGGGCGCCATCAGGATCGTCAGGAACATGGTCGGGCCGACGGATCCCGCGGTCGCAGCCTCGGGCACGATCAGGGGCGATTATGCTACGACGACCGGGCACAACATGATACACGCATCGGACTCGGTCGACGCGGCCGGGCGCGAAGCCTCGCTCTTCTTCACCGCCGGCGAGATGAACGACTATTCGCTGGCGGTGAAGCCCTGGCTCTAGTCGGGCTCTAGATCGCGCAGCCCATCCCGATGCTGAAGAAGGACGCGGTGTCCGACACCTGGTCGATGACATCGTCGCTGAAGCCGAAGCCGTTGTTGTCGCGCGAGGACTTGTTCATCGCGAAGGCGCCTTCGAGGACAGCCCTGCCCAGCGTCACCGCCACGCCGAAGGAGAACCCCATCTGGGTCCTCTTCTCGTCCGTGGAGCCCCTGTCTGTGAAGGAGAGCCCTCCCCGCATCTCGAATCCGCTGGATGGAGTCACCAGACCGAACACTCGCCCCGTGAAGATCTGCGAGTCGGAGGGATCGGTGATCTCCCCCTCGAAGCCCAGGGCGCCGCGGGAGGCTCCACCGGAGTAGAAGATGCAGCCCGCCGCAACCCTCGCGGGATAGTGATCGCTCTCGGTCGTGTAGGAGATGCCCACGGAGTTCAGCCCGAAGACCGCGGAGAGGCCGAGGTGCGCGCAGACGGCCTCCTCCTCCCATCCCCACTCGGACAGGGAGTCGTCCTCGCCGACCCTGTCGTCGAACTCGTAGGAGAAGTCGGCCGAGCCGAACCTGTAGCCTATCGAGGCGCCGCCTCTCAGCCACCTGAAGATCTTCGTGCCGCCGCCGGCAGCGACCTCCCAGACGCCGCCCGAGGACTCGTACCCCTCCATCGAGATGATGTCGCCGGAGGAGAGCGAGTCGTCGACCGTATACTGCCTCGCGCTGTAGGCGAGGTCGGTGAGTTTGGCTATCCCGGCCCCGAAGCCGAGGGCGGGACCTGCATTTAGCCTGTAGCAGGCGCTGGTGGCGCCCAGGCTCAGCTCGTTCCTGGTCGTGCGGCTGTAGGTTTCCAGGACCTCGCTGCCGAGCCCGATGCCCGTGGCGATGGAGATCGCGCTGCCGTCGATCCTCGAGAGGTCGGACGGGTTGTT
This sequence comes from candidate division Hyd24-12 bacterium UBA5074, assembly GCA_002414865.1. Taxonomy (GTDB): domain Bacteria; phylum Fermentibacterota; class Fermentibacteria; order Fermentibacterales; family Fermentibacteraceae; genus UBA5938. Next base: position 25,079 of record DIAQ01000118.1, read on the forward strand.
GAAGACCGAGATGGGATCTCCGAACCCGATGGCCCGCGCACCGGACAGCGAGAGAGTGGACGGGCCCCCGCCCGGGATCAGCGTGCCGTAGCCGGAGGATTCCTCGTATCCGAAGGCCTCGACTCCCGCCGGGGCAGGGATCATCGCGAAGACGACTGCGGCAAGGAGTGAGAACCTCTTCATGGGGACAGGCTCCTTCCGGGAAAGAGGCGGGGGCAGGGCCCCCCGCCCGCCCTCGTTGGTCAGATCCGCCGGGCCTTCGAGGTGAACTCGAATCCCGCGCGGACAGCCTTTGCGTTGAGCTCGACGATACTCTTGCCCGGGAAGAGGCCCGGGAGGAGGCCGATGATGTCGTCGAGCCCGAAGAGCCCGGTCACTCCGGCGAAGGCGCCCACGGCGACCATGCTCTGGACTTTGGTGTTGCCCAGCTCGTCGGCGATCCCCGTTATCGGGACGGGCCAGATCTCGATGTCGCTGCGCGTCGGCTGGACTTCGATCAGGGTGCTGTTGTAGAGCAGGCAGCCTCCGGGCAGGATTATCTTCTCGAAGCGCTCCATGCTGGGACGGTTCATGGCGATGAGGACCGTAGGCTGCGTCGCGTCAGGGGCCCCTATGACGCCTTCCTGGATCATCACCGAGCAGAAGGCTGTCCCCCCGCGCATCTCCGGGCCGTAGGAGGGCAGCCAGGACACGTTGTACCCGTATTCGAGGCCGACGCTCGCGAGGGCCTGGCCGATCGACAGGATGCCCTGGCCTCCGAAGCCGGCGACGCGGATCGCTGGATTCGCGTACCGGGGCTCGATCTGCCTGCGTCCTAGTGCCGTGGCGCCGCCCTCCCCGAGCTCGAGAATCCTGCCCACCTCGGCGGCGTCCAGGATGGAGTGCCCGGCCTCGTGAGGAGCGGCCTCGGCGCTGCGGTCGCGCAGAGTGCCCAGCGGGAACACGGGGAGCATGCTGTCCTGTATCCACTTCTGACTCGCCACCGCGTCCATCTTCCAGTTGCTTGGGCACATGCTGAGGACTTCGACGAGCGAGAAACCCTTCCTGTCCATCGTGTTCTGGATAGCCTTGCGGACGGCGCTCCTGGTCTTGCGGATGTTGGGAACGTCGTGGAGCGAGGTCCTCGCGATGAATACCGGGGCATACAGGGAGTCGAGCAGCTCAGCCACCTTCATGGGATAGCCGTCGGTCATCGGATTCCTGCCGTAGGGCGTCGTGGTGGTCTTCATCCCCTCGAGGGTGGTCGGGGCCATCTGACCGCCGGTCATGCCGTAGATGGCATTGTTCACGAAGAAGACGGCCATGTTCTCCCCGCGGTTGGCCGCCTGCACTATGTGGTTGCCGCCGATCGCCGCGAGGTCGCCGTCGCCCTGGTAGCTGATGACGACGTCCTCGGGATTCGCCCGGGACACGGCCGTTGCCACGGCGGGGGCGCGGCCGTGAGCCACCTGGAAGTTCCCGGTATTGAAGTAGTAGTAGGCGAAGACGCTGCATCCCACCGGGCTGATGAGTATCGTCCTGTCGGTGATCTCGAAGTCCTCCAGAGCCTCCGCTATAAGCTTGTGGAGGATGCCGTGCCCGCAGCCAGGGCAGTAGTGTGTTCTATCCTTCTCGTTGCCGGGCTTGTGCTTGTATACATCCATGAAACCTGTCGGCTTGCGGAGAACTGCGCCTTTCATCTCGCCACCCCGTAGAGCTCCGAGACCTTCCCGAGGATCTCGGACGCGGTAGGTACATTCCCGCCTGCGCGGAAATAAAAATCGGAGAACAACCTGCCCCTGAGGGCCAGGTCGACGTCATCGACCATCTGGCCGGTGGAGAGCTCCACGGTCAGCACGCCCTTGACCCCCCTGCCCGGGAGTGCGCCGATCTGCTCCTTGGGGAACGGGAACAGCGTTATCGGGCGCAGGAGTCCCAGCTTCGCGCCTTTCGCCCTGCCGAGGTCGACGACCGAGCGGAGGACGCGGCTTATGCAGCCGTAGCCGATCATTACGTACTCGGCATCGTCGAGCATGTAGCCTTCGACCCGCACCTCACGGCGCCCCACCTCGGTGTATTTCTCGAGCAGCTTCCTGTTCCAGGCCTCCAGCTCGTCGTGGTCGAGGTATATCGAGTTGATGAGGTTCTTTATCAGCGGGGTCCCCTTAACGGCCCACGAGCTCTTGTCGGGCAGGGAGCCCACCGGCGAGGGGATGTCCACCGACTCCATCATCTGGCCGATCACGCCGTCCGTCAGAACGAACACGGGATTGCGGTATCTGTCGGCGATCTCGAACGCCAGCATGGTCAGGTCGCACATCTCCTGGCAGGAGTTCGGCGCCAGCACGATGTTGCGGTAGTTGCCGTGCCCTCCGCCCTTGACTACCTGGTTGTAGTCGCTCTGCTCGGGGCCGATGTTGCCCAGGCCCGGGCCTCCGCGCATGACATCGACGACGACCAGCGGGAGCGCGGCGCCTGCGCAGTAGGAGAGACCCTCCTGCTTCAGGCTTATTCCGGGGCCCGAACTGGCCGTCATCACACGCTTGCCGGAGCCCGCGGCTCCGTAGACCATGTTGATGGCGGCAGTTTCGCATTCGGCCTGGAGGAAGGTGCGGCCCAGCCTGGGGAAGATGGAGGCCGCCGCCTCGGCTATCTCGCTCGCGGGGGTGATGGGGTATCCGTAGTAGGCCTCGCAGCCTGCGAGAGCAGCCCCGTACACGGCGGCGTAATTACCTTTCATCAGCTTGCGGGCCATCTACTTCACCTCCTCTTCAACGTAATCCTTCAGATATACGGTGATGGCGCCCGGCTCCGGGCAGGAGTAGAAGCAGTTGCCGCATCCGATACAGCCTTCACCCTTGTAGCTGGAAGGGTGATAGCCTTTGGAGTTCAGTCTGGATGAGATCTCCAGGACATGCCTTGGACAGGCCGCGACGCACAGGCCGCAGCCCTTGCACTCCTCCTGGTCGATCTCGTTGTACGGGTACTTGCGGACACCGGTCACGGAAACCTCCTTAACGACGGAGCGATAAGCGTTTCCGCCGGTTTCTGTCGAAGCCGGCTCAGTTCTGAACAATCGTCTTGCGGGACGGTGAAGTCAACGATGCCGCGCTGGACTTGATGAATGACCTACCGTTCGGTATACTTCGAACCTCCATATTGGTCAGCCACTGGAAGGAACATGGCAGTGCGAACATCGAACTCGAGTGCGAGGGACGAGATCCTGCGAGCCGCGATGTCGGTTCTGGCCAGGGCCAACTACGCCGAGATATCGATGCAGGACATCGCGAAGGCCGGGGGCGTCACCAAGCCCACGATCTACTACTACTTCGAGAGCAAGCAGGGGCTGTTCGAGGCCCTGTCGTCCATGATCGTCGATCACATCAGGGATATCGTGCTCGAAGAGATAGCCGGAAGCCGGGGTCTGAGCTCCACGCTGGAGGGGATCGCATCAAGGATGCTCGAATCGCCCTACACCTCGCCCGACCTCGCAAGCGCTCTCTTCGCATTCTACTCCGATCCCAGCCTCAAGGCGAACGTACCCACCCTGAGAGGCGAGATGGAGCAGATCCATATGCTGCTCAAGGACCTCTTCGCCAGGGGGAAGGCGGACGGCGTGGTGAGGGAGGACGTCGACGTCGACCTCATATGCAGAATCTACAACTCCGTGATCCACTCCTATCTGGGGATGCGCCTGGAATCGGGATGCTGCGGCGGGCCGGGTCCCGTGGAGATAGTGAGGGTTCTCATGCAGGGAGTCGGGAAGGACTAGTGGAGATGCTTCTCAAACAGGCTGTCGCGATCGTCATCTGTGTCTCCGTCTCGGGCGCCGTCACTCTCGAGGAGGCCGTGGGGACCGCCCTTGACGCCAGGGGCGACGTCCAGGCCTCCCGCAGCGCGGTGGAATCCGCGAGCTGGAGCAGGAGGAGCGCATCCCTCTGGTTCCTCCCCTCGGTGTACGGATCCCTGTCCTTCGCGAAGCTTCACGACATACCGACGATGACACTGCCCGGCATGGGCAGCTTCCCCATGAGTTCCGAATACTCCTCGGCCGCGGGAATCACCGCGACTCTGCCGCTCTTCGTGGCGCAGGGGCCCGCCGGCTCGTCGCTCGCCTCGCACGCCGAGGACCTGGCGGTCGAGCAGGCCTCGATGTCGGAGCAGGATGCAGCGCTCCAGGTCATCCAGGCCTTCTACGGCGTGCTGCTCGCGCACGAGCTCGATGCTGTCTCGCAGGAAGCCCTCTCGATCGCCGAGGCGGGTCTCGAGATCGCGCAACAGAAGTACGAGGTCGGCACGATCTCCCGTTTCGAGCTCCTCCAGAGCAGCGTCGCATACGAAAACCGCGTGCCCGACGCCATCTCTGCGGCCAACTCCTACCGCAACTCGCTTGCAGGCCTGGCCGTGGCCATGGGCCTCCCGGACAGCGCGGGAGTCGTGCCCGAAGGGTCGCTCGAGGACCGCCTGCCGGTCGAGCTGCCGGAGAGTCTCGAGCTGGCGAGGGCCGTGATGACCGCGAACAGCCCCGACCTGCGGATGGCGGGAAGCCTCGGCGACGTCGGACGGTCCGGAGTCGGGATGGCGGCGGCGGCGTTCGCTCCCTCGCTCGTTCTCCAGACCAGCTACGAGTACGACGCCTCCCGGGATGACCTGGAATTCGGACCCGACGACTACGAGCGGTCCTGGACCACGGCAGTGGCTCTCACGGTGCCGATATTCGACGGCCTGGGTGACTTCGCCGGATACAACTCCGCTCGTGCCGATCAGGTTGCTGCCGACGCCCGCGCAGGAGCCCTCGCCCAGGCTGCGGGCCTCCGGCTGGTGCAGGCCTGGAACGATCTCGTCGATGCCCGGCAGATGGTCGCCTCGACGGCGTCCACGGTGTCCGAGGCGGAGGAGGGCTCGCAGATAGCAGGCGTCTCCTACGAAGCAGGCCTCATAACGAGGCTGGAAATGGATCAGGCTCTTCTGGCCCTGACGGCGGCCAGGACGAATCACGCCTCGGCCCTCTATTCGCTAAGGACCTCGGAGGCGAGGCTGGCCCGGGCCATGGGCACACTGGTATTCTGAAAGCCTCGAAGGGCGGCATCTCCATGAGCACTCTCCAGAGATTCATCTGCGCACTGGCCCTCGCCACCCTGGGCGCATGTGGAGGCAGCGGCGGGGAAGAGCCTGCCGCGGCAACCCCCGTCACCGTCATGGTGGTCACCGGAACGCAGATAACATCCGAAGTCTATGCTCCCACAAGGCTCGAGGGAGTCGACGAAGCCCTCATCTATCCGGCCGTCGGGGGCAGAGTCGAGCAGGTGCTCGTCCAGGAGGGCGACAGCGTTCGCGCCGGCGACAGGCTCGTGCGACTCGCGACCGACAGGCAGATCAGCGCCGGCACGGCCTCGGCCCAGGCGGCCGTCGCCGCGGCCCAGGCCAACGAGACCAATTCCTCGAGGATGCTCGAAAGGCTCACCTCGCTTTATGATGCAGGCGCCGTCAGCGAGCAGGAGCTCGACGGAGCGCGCACCTCGTACGCCGCCGCCCGGGCCGCCCTAATGCAGGCCCAGGCCGGGGCGATGCAGGCCGGAAGCGTAGCTGACAACTCGTATATCACCGCGCCCTTCGACGGCCGCGTGGGCCGCGTCTGGGCCCGCGTCGGCAACACGGTCGGCGGAGGTCCGGTGATCTCCATCGCCAACAGCTCCGCCCTCGTGGCGCGGGCGCTGTTCCCCGAGCGCTACCTGCCCCGGCTCGCGCAGGGGCTGCCAGCCTACATCTCCATCTCGGCGTTCGACGGCGAGAGCTTCCCTGGAGAGGTGACGGCGGCGGCGAGGTCGGTCGATCCCGTCTCCGGGCTCGTTCCCGTCGAGATTCGGATAGCCGATCCCGGCGGCCGGCTCCTCCCCGGGATGACCGGCAGGGTCGCAGTGGCGGTGGAGACGCACGAGCATGCCCTGGTGGTGCCCGAGATCGCATTCCGCAGGTTGGCCGAGGGCTTCCAGCTCGTCATCTGCAGGGACGGGCACGCAGTGCTGACCGATGTTTCGACCGGGCTGAGCAACAGGGGCATGGTCGAGGTGGTCTCCGGCCTGGCCGAGGGTGACAGCGTGATAGTCCAGGGCCAGTTCAGGGTGAGCGACGGGGCCCCGGTGACTGTGGCCGAAGGTTCCTGATGCACTGCGGCGCGAGGCTGTTCCTGCTGCCTGTCCTCGCGGCCGTCTCGACAGGATGCGGCGGAGCGGAGGAGGGTTCGGGCATGGGCAGAGTGCCGCCGGGGCAGACCGTCACCACCAGGTTCCCGGTCTACTCCTTCGCAGGCGATGTCGAGATGACGACCGGCGGCTGGTCGCTCTCCATCTGGGGAGAGGTCGCAGCGGACACGGTCCTCACCTGGGAGCAGTTCCTCTCACTGGGTCCCGTGAGCGACACTCTCGACTTCCACTGCGTGACGGGCTGGTCGCGCCTGGGCGATGTCTGGACGGGGATTCCCTCTTCGGCGATCCTGGCGCTCGCCAGACCCGACAGCTCTGCGCAGGCGGTCATGGTCCACTGCGCTGACGGCTATACGACAAACGTGAGCCTCGAGGATTTCTCCAGGCAGGGCGTGATGCTCGCCTATCTTCTCGAAGGGCAGCCTCTTGCGAGGGAGCATGGCTTCCCGGTCAGGCTCCTGGTGCCACACCTGTATGCCTACAAGGCCGCTAAATGGGTGATCGGTCTGGAGTTCCTCGAAGAAGACGCCCCCGGCTTCTGGGAGCAGAGGGGCTACCATGACAGGGGCGACCCCTGGAGCGAGGAGAGGTACTCGGGAGGAACCCCCTAGATTATCCTATCCTCCGAGGCCTTCCGCATGAGGGCCTCCCATTCTCCCGTCAGTATGGCCGCCAGGGGGAGGCCGAGGATCACCCCGGGCGCGCCGAGGATCTTCCCGAATATGCCCACGCTCAGTATGGCTGCGACCGGGTGCAGCCCGACCCTTCTCCCCACGATCCTGGGGGTGAGGATGTTCCCCTCCAGGACGTTGATCGCGGCGAGACACAGCCCGAGCAGCACGGCCGACAGGGGCGACACCCCACCCGCTACCGCGACCACCAGCGTGATGATGGTGCTCACCCAGAAGCCGACAACCGGGATGATGTTGAGAAGGCCCGCCAGTATGGCGAGGAGCAGGGCCATCCGCACTCCGAAGGCGAGCAGCGCGACCAGGGTGAGAACGGACACGATCGAGCTGGTGATGACGAATCCCCTCAGGAATTTCTTGAGCGTGCGGTCCGTCTCCGACCATCTATCCTTCATGAACCTGTTGACGCCGGGCGGCAGGAAGCGCGCGGCGAACCTGCGGGGCAGCCAGTCGAAATCCTTGACCATGTAGAAGAAGAAGATGATGGAGGAAAGAAGGCCGTAGAACCCTGCGGCGGCGTATCCGATGCCGCTCCCGATGGAGGAGGAGAGGTCGGGCAGGCTCTGTCCGATGCCCTCGACGGAAGTGGCGAAGTTCTCGACCAGGGGACCCAGCAGCTCGCTCGTCCGCCACGACTCGGGGAAGGCGCTCCGTATTGCGTCCCCCGCGCCGGCCATGAGCCCGGCCAGCTCGTTTGCCTGGCCCATCAGCAGCCTTCCGGCCTCGGCGCCAAGGGCCACGGGGACGCCGAAGACGATGACGGTGACGAGAATGCTGGCCAGCGTCCTGTCGGGCCTTCCCGCCCTGCGAACCTTGAGACGGGCGCTGAGGATTCCCACGAGAGGATCGAAGACATAGGCGAGGGCGAGGCCTATCGCGAGTGGCGCGAGGATCACCTTCACCTGATCCACCAGCCAGAGGAGGACCAGGATCGAGGCCGTCACCATGGCCCGCGCGACCCATGGCACGCCTTTCCATGGAAGGCAGAAGAACACGAAGGCGAAGAGCAGCACCAGGGGGTGCCATATTTCCCTCATCTCGAACAGGAGGAGGCAGAACAGGATGACAGCTGGCACCAGGGCGGCCCAGGAGAACTTGGGGGCCGTTCGCGATCCGTTCCCGGCCGGCTCCCCGGAGCCTTCTCCAGGAAGGCCTGTCACCTCGTGGCTGCCGGGTATGTCATCACCTTGTGCCATGCCCCATCCTTCCGCCGGTAGCCGGCGCTCGAGAGGACGATCTCCTCGAGTCCCGCGGCTCCTTCGAGCGCAAGGGCTCTGAAACCCTGCGCCGAGAGGGCGGACTCGAGGCCGCCAAGGACTCGTGCGCCTTCCTCCCCTGAAGGCAATATGCCAACGAATCCGACCCTGGCCACCCTGCCCCGCTCTTCGATGATGACCCTGCAGGCCGCGGTGCCGCAGCCCGCCAGGTCGAAGGTCCCGTCGCCCAGGGGCCGGAGGCTGGCGGACGCATGC
>DIAQ01000076.1:0-1823 GCA_002414865.1 candidate division Hyd24-12 bacterium UBA5074
CTCTCCAGGGCCCTGCTCATGGTCCTCTGAGAGATCCTGAGGCCGATCTTCCGCAGAATCCTCTGGATCACCTCGAGAGAGGCCTCCCTGATGAGGATTCGCTCTCCTGTGTTCACCACGAGGAGCCTGACGGTCTGGGCGGCTGTGTGCTGGAACAGGCAGTAGAGCATCTGTTCGCGTGTGAGGGTGGCCGATTTCCCGTAAGCCGCAGCGATGTCCACGACCATCTTCTGCTGGACCCTCCAGACGGTGGCGAGGTCAGGCAGCACGCTGATGACACCGAGAGGACCGGGAGGCACGGAAAGCCCTGCCGAGATGGAGGCTGCGAAGGCCGCATTGACCCTGACGAGTCGCCGCGCCCTGAGAAGAGGGGCACTTGCCTTTTCAGGATGGGCAGGGGAGGGGATGTCGGAGATCAGCTTGAAGAGCAGATCGACGATCTTGTTCGTGGTGCGTTCCTGGATCGAGCGGATCGCAATCACCTCCACAACTGCACGAGGACATCCACCGGCGAGGATGAAGGGGAGGGTGCAGCCGGGTCAAGCGAATCGGTACGTTACGCTACCTCATTTCATCCATGGCCGAGATGCAGCAGGGTGTCGCCGACGAGTTCCTGAACGAGCTCGTGTACGGATACTATCCGGTTGACGCGAAATGCGTTCGCGCCGCATGTTGCGAAGCCTGCCTCCATATGACCGCGATAGGCGTTGACCAGAGCCTGTGCTATGCAGTAGGGGGCCTTGTCCGGCTCGCATGGGGCAAGGCAGTGGTAGGCGCAGCGGAACTCTTCCCGTTCACCTCTCGAGATGCGATCGACGAAGCTGTTGCGGATGACTCGTATGGGGAGCTGCAATGGGCTCTTGATGAGAAGGATGTCCTCCTCCCTGCAGTTCAGGTAGGCCTCCTTGTACTGCCGGGATGCATCGCACTCGTGCGTGCAGACGAATCGAGTACCCATCTGGACCCCGCTCGCACCCAGCGCGAGGAAGCGTGCGATGTCGCTTCCGTCGAAGATGCCGCCCGCTGCGATGACCGGTATGGAGACGCCGTGTTCCCTCTCATACCTCCCGGTGACCGCCAGGACCTCGAGCACAATGGCTTCCAAAGGTTTGTGCGCGGACACGACATCATCCACCGAGAATCCCAGGTGCCCCCCGGCCAGTATCCCCTCGACCACAAACGCGTCGGGAAGCCTTGAGTAGCGTCTCTGCCACGACTGACAGATCAGATCGGCAGCCCGTCCCGAGGAGACGATCGGGATGAGCTTTATGCTCCTGTGCTTCACGAGAGAGGGAAGCCTCAGAGGCAGGCCTGCGCCTGAGATGATGGCTGCAACCTCCTCCTCGTCTGCAGCACGGACCAGATCCTCGTAGTTGTTCAAAGCGCACATGATGTTCACGGCAAATGGATTAGGCGTTAGCGACCTGACCTGCTGCAACATGTCGCGCAGGCTGAGATACGACCTGGCAGGACAGTCGAGAGTGCGATCCGGCCATTCCTCGCCGGTCCCTACGGATGCGACGACCCCGAGCGCACCCTCGTTGGAGACCGCAGAAGCAAGGCGGGCCGCGGAGACACGCACACCCATGCCCCCCTGTATGATCGGCGGATTGATCCGCAAGTCGCCTATGACCAGGTCCGGCATGGAAGCAGTTCCCATTATCAGCATCCTTTTTGCACGTAGCGGTAACGTGCTGACAGTCAAATGCGGTTTGATTTTTCTAATATAGCTCGATATCGCGACCTGCGCAGCCCGAAGGAACCGTATGCAGGCCGGAGTCCGGCTGCCTTCATGATGAAGATGCATTATCCGGCCTGGATCA
>DIAQ01000076.1:2157-2440 GCA_002414865.1 candidate division Hyd24-12 bacterium UBA5074
CCGGAGGAGCGGCTCGTAGCAATGCGCCTGGTGCACCTTGTTCTGGATACTTGGAACACCTTGATGCCCTATCTGGCGCATTTGACCGAGGTCTACGACCTTGTCGGAGCGTAGGGATGAAGGGCACTTCCCTCCTTACATGCTAGAAGAACACGGTTCTGCCCGGGAAGTACATCCCAGGGGCGAGTGGAACAGAAGAGAAACGGATCGGCAATGCATCGAGGATCCGGGAATGGGTTTACATCAGGAGATGAGCATTGACTCAGCTCTGTGACCTCCCGAT
>DIAQ01000076.1:2806-5262 GCA_002414865.1 candidate division Hyd24-12 bacterium UBA5074
GAGCCTCCGGACAACACTATCCCGACACTCGGCATCCGCATCAACCGCAATCCGTATCCCGAGCTCGAAGACGTAACACTCGAGCATCTCCTGATGGTTTCATGGCACTATCTGGATGGCGTCGACTCCTGGGGCTGGGCATGAGAGCGACCCTCGAGGTCAGGGCGGCGACCTGGGCGGGCGAGCCGGAAGGCGACGACAACTGGGTGCGGGCAGCCTTCCTGATCGACCCGAGGGACTACCCGGCGGCAGTTCTCGGCAACGCCTGGGACATGACGGAGGCGTCGTCCGGCGCTCCTGCGTGGTACACGATGGACATCGACTCAGTGGTGCACTGGAGCAGTTACACCGATTCCATCGGCGGGATGTTCGAGGGGACTCTGCTGACAGGGCATTTCTCTGACAATGCAATGTACCTGCACATCCCAGGCAGCTCGCTGCTCTGGATCGACGGGGACCTGTACAATGAGTTCAGCGTTACGGGAAGATCGTCTGCGGATTCGACAGATGTGGTCCTGGGGTGGGTCGACTCACATGGCAACAGAGGAAGCAGCATCGTCGGCACTCTGACCACTGCATACGGCAGGACGGAGCCCTTCGATCTCTCCTCGATTTGGTCGGGCAGGACCATCGAGAGCCTCTGGCTGAGATTTGATCCCGCGAACCACCAGCTTCTCAGCTCCCGGATAAGAGTCGGTCGCGCGTGGCTGGGGGAAGGTAGACCGTGAAAGCTGTGCTTCCTTTGTTCATAACGCTTTGCCTCACAGATCAGATGTGGGCTGCAGGCACTCAGCAGCTGGACTGGTCTGCAGGCCCCGGAGTGCCAGGTCCGGTAACCTATTGGGAGGAGAGCTTCGACTCGGATTCGCTGATCAGTTGGAGGGGAGCCGGGGGGTATGTGATACTCGACTTTCTGTCGACCCTTCATCTCATTCAGGCGACGGGTCTGGGGGCGACCGAGATGGAGGTAGTCGATGTCGATTCGGACGGCGACTTCGACGTAGTCGGCTGTGAGCAAACGTATGACAAGGTGTCTCTGGAGGAATCTAAACGGAACCGGAGGAATCTGGGAGAGAATCACGATCGCCGAGTCACTGACCGATGTAAGGGCGATCGACGCGACGGACATGGACCAGGATGGCGATCCGGACTTTGCGGTCGGTTCGTCCGACGGGTCGTTCTGGCTCGAGAACACCGGTTCCGGATGGGCAACCCATCAGGTATCGACGCAGAATGTCGATTGCATTCAGGCCGGGGACATCGACGGAGATGGGGATTCGGACTTTACTGCCTGGAGGGAGTACAGTTACTCCGGGAGATGGTACGAGAACCTCGACGGGGTCGGAGGGGCGTGGCAGGAGCACACAGTCTGGCAGGGAGAGTACGCCGCGCTGTGCGGTAGACTGGAGGATCTGGATGCTGATGGAGACGTCGATGTTCTGATATCGCAGGAGGATCTGCCCAACGTTGTCTACTTCGAGAACCTCGATGGACAGGGGAGCTCCTGGGCAGTTCATGTCGTGTGTTCGGCAATCGGATCGGTGTACCTCCAGTGGTTCGGGTTGGAGGCATCCGATCTCGATCTGGACGGAGACTTCGATGTGATTGTGGCGGGGAGCGACCCGATGCCCGAGGGGATGGTGGCCTGGATCGAGAATCTGGACGGGACGGGTGGCTCGTGGCAGAAGCACTCGATCGAGAACAGCCTCGTGGGAGCCAACTCGATCTCCATCGAGGACCTGGACGGAGATGGAGACCGGGATGTGATGGCTACCTCGGGGAGTAAATTTGGATGGGACGAGAACCTTGTGGTGTGGTACGAGAACATCGATGGCGAGGAGACGGTCTGGAACGGGCACGAGCTGGACACGACGACGGCGGATGCCTGTGACGTAGCGAGCGTGGACATGGACGGGGACGGGGATCCAGATGTCGTTGCCTCGGACAACTTCATAGGCATGCGGTGGTACGAGTTCAGCCGTGCGACCTCTGGGTGGCTGGAGTCGTCGATCCTCGATCCACCCGGGGGGAGCCAGCTGCAGTGGACGGATCTGAGCTGGGAGGCGACGGTGCCGCCCGGGACCATCCTGACATTCCAGGTGAGGGCGTCGAACGATCCCGCCGACATGGGGGACTGGTCGCCGGCATTCGCTGTGCCCGGTGGCATCACGCAGTACCTGCCGGAACCTGCGTGGTACTTCCAGTACCGTGTGAACATGATGACGGGAGTGCCGCCCGGAAGCCCGGTGCTGGACGAGCTGCTCGTGCAGTATGACCCTGTGGGGATCGAGGGAGGCCCGGAGCCGACCGAGCCGTGCCTGACAGTCCTCTCGGGCAATCCGTCGTCAGGAGTAGTGACGCTTGACGTGTATCTGCCCGAAGCCGGCTCAGCGATCCTGGGGATCTACGACCTCTCGGGCCGACTGGTGTCGAAGCCGCTGGAGGGCAGCCAGGAG
>DIAQ01000075.1:0-1433 GCA_002414865.1 candidate division Hyd24-12 bacterium UBA5074
ACCCTCTCGTGGTTGACCAGTATGTCGAGTTTCACGAGGTCGCACTTCCGGTAGTCGGCGGGCTCGTAGTCGAATGACCCGTAGCCCTGGGTGACCGACTTGAGCTTGTCGTAGAAGTCGTAGACGACCTCCGAGAGAGGCAGCTCGGCGGTGACCTCCACGCGCTGCTTCCCCACGTACATGCACTTGTAGTTGTCCGACCTGCGATCCTTCAGCAGCGCTGTGACCGGGCCTATATATCTATCCGGCATGATTATGGACGCCTTGATGTAGGGTTCTTCTGCCCCTTCGATGGTCGAGGGATCGGGAAAGTGCACCGGGTTGTCCAGCTCGATCTCCGTCCCGCTCGTCAATCTGACCCTGTACAGGACGGTTGGCGCCGTGAGGACGAGGGAGAGATCGAACTCCCTCTCGAGCCTCTCCTGGACAACCTCCAGGTGGAGGAGCCCCAGGAATCCGCAGCGGAAGCCGAACCCCAGTCCGGCGGAGCTGACCTTCTCGAAGACGAGGGAGGCATCGTTGAGCTTCAGTTTCTCGATCGCCGTTGCGAGGTCCGTGTAGTCCTCCGTGGACACCGGGAAGATGGAGGAGAACACCACCGGCTTGGCTTCCGCATATCCCGAGAGGGGCGCTTCGGCGGGCCGCGACGCGTCAGTGACCGTATCGCCCGAGCGAACTTCGCTCACGGACTTTATGCCGGCGATGAGATACCCGACCGAACCCGCTTCGAGTGCAGCGCACGACTCGCGCTTTATGCGCATGTGGCCGATCTCCTCGACGCGGTAGTCTGTTCCCGGAGCCATCATCCTTATCGTAGAGCCGGCCTTCAGCGTGCCGTCGACGACCCTGAGATGCACCACGACGCCTCTGTAGGGGTCGAAGAAGCTGTCGAAGACCCTCGCACGGAGGGGGGTTCCCGGGTCTCCCGCAGGCGGCGGGACCCTCGCCACGATTGCCTCCAGAAGCTCGGGAACTCCCTGGCCGGTCTTCGCCGAGACGAGGACTGCCTCGTCCGGATCTATGCCCAGCTCGTGGTCGAGCTCGTCCCTGACCTCCTCGATGCATGCCGAAGGGAGGTCGATCTTGTTGATGACAGGGATGACCGTGAGGCTCTGCTCCATCGCCTTGTAGAGGTTCGCGAGCGTCTGCGCCTCCACGCCCTGCGCCGCGTCTATCACCAGGAGAGCCGCCTCGCACGAAGCCAGCGCGCGGGAGACTTCGTAGGAGAAGTCGACATGGCCCGGCGTATCGATGAGGTTGAGCGTGTATTCGATGCCGTCGCCGGCGGTGTACTGCATGGTCACAGCGGTGCTCTTGATGGTGATTCCGCGCTCCTGCTCTATTTCCATGGTATCGAGCATCTGGTCGTGGAACTCGCGGTCGGTGACCGTGTGCGTGGCCTGCAGCAACCGGTCGGCGAGAGTCGACTTGCC
>DIAQ01000075.1:1695-7425 GCA_002414865.1 candidate division Hyd24-12 bacterium UBA5074
TGGTCGATGTGCGCGATGATGCAGAAGTTGCGAATTCGTTCCCTCATGGGGCTCCTTAACGGGTTTCCCGAATATGCCTCCATAAGGCTTCCGCGGCCCATTATCCCCGCGGGATATTGCCGCATCACGGTCATCCGTGGTTATGCTTGCGCAACCGAAGCGGTTTCCCGACCCGGAGGGGCCTGTAGCCAACGCCATGGCCGCCGGGCGTCAGGGTGTCGCCGGAAACGGCGGCGCCTCCCGTGTTTGGAAAGGGGAGCGGCGGAGGTGGACCACCCGTGCACGGCCTGTCGACAGGCCGCACGGCAAGCGTCTGCTCTCCCTTCACATGGTGGCGGAGCCCTCGGCGAAGTGTCCGGTTGTGGCTCGACCTCGAAAGGGAGGTTTCGATGAGATTCCTGGCCTTCATCACCCTGGCGGCCCTGTGTGCCTGCGGCCGGCCGCCCCAGCCGCCGGAACAGGCGTCCGCGGACACCACTGCGGCCGCCCTCGACTCGGCAGCGCTCTATCCCCCCGCGGAGCCAGTCGAAAGGCTGCTCGTCGCCACTACCACCAGCCTCTACGACTCGGGCCTCTGGGCGTACCTCGAGCCGATGTTCGAGGAGGAGTACGGTGTCGAACTCGACATCCTCTACGCCGGCACCGGCAAGGCCCTCGAGTGGGGCCAGAGGGGCGACGTCGACGTGCTCGTGGTGCATGACCGCGCAAGAGAGGAGCAGTTCCTGGCAGATGGCTTCGGAGTCTCTCGTACTCCATTTGCCTACAACTACTTCGTTATCGTAGGTCCTTCTGCGGATCCCGACTCGATACGCGGGATGCAGCCGGAGTCCGCCCTGGCTGCCATTCACAGCGCCGAGACCACCCCCTTCGTCTCGAGGGGGGACGAGTCGGGGACTCACGCCCAGGAGAAGCGGCTCTGGGCGGCAGCAGGGTATGACTACGATGAGGTGCAGCAGGCCGGCGACTGGTATGTCGAAGCCGGCACCGGCATGGGTCCCACGCTGGTCATGGCTGACGAGATGGGCGCTTACACCCTCAGCGACATAGCCACATTCCTGTCCTACCAGGGGGACATCGATCTGGAAGTCCTGGTCGATCAGGGCGACGCGATGAGGAACGTGTACGCAGTCATCCCGGTGACCGCGGCGAGGGACTCCGCGATGGCCGCCAACATGGTGACCTTCCTCACCTCGCCGGAGGTCCAGCAGGTGATCGGCGACTACTGCACCGCCGAATACGGCAGGCAGCTCTTCACCCCCGCCGCCGGGCAGGACCTGTAGCATCTTGGACAAGCTGGCGGAGGCCTTCGGGATATCCCTGAGGCTCATCCTCTCGGGCGACCCCACGGTCGTCGAGGTAACTCTCAGGACCCTGGGGATCTCTGCCAGCGCCACCCTGCTCGCATGTCTTCTCTTCATCCCGGCGGGAGCCATCGTCCACTTCGCATCGTTCCCGGGGAAGAAGATTCTCATCTCCGTGATACAGGCGTTCTACAGCGTCCCGACAGTTTTCGTCGGGCTGGTCGTGTTCCTCCTCATCTCGCGAACGGGACCGCTTGGCTCGCTGGGCCTCCTCTTCACGCGCCAGGGCATTGTCCTGGCGGAGGTGCTGCTGATCGCGCCCGTGATGCTCGGGCTTGTGATCTCCGGGCTGAAGGGCGTTTCGGCCGACGCCCCCGATACCCTCCGGACTCTCGGCGCAGGCAGGATCCAGATGGCGGCCGCCGTCCTCAGGGAGGCCTCTCCCGCCATGATCTCCGCAGTGCTCCTGAGCTTCGGGAGGGCGATCTCGGAGGTCGGCGCCGCCATGATGATCGGCGGGAACATCGCCGGGCGCACGAGGACCCTCACGACAGCGATCTCGTTGGGAGTGGGCAAGGGCGAAACCGCTGAATCCATCGCCCTCGGCCTCATCCTGCTCTCCATCGCGCTGGTTGTGAGCGCCGCGGTCCACATGGCCGGATCGAGGTCGAGATGAGGCTCGGCCTCCAAAACGTATCGAAGTCCTTCGGCAGTCGAAGGGTGCTCGACGGTCTCTCGATGGAGGTCCCGGAAGGCGGCTTCTTCGTGCTCATCGGTCCAACAGGCTGCGGGAAGACCACCGCACTCAGGATGGCCGATCTGCTCATCGGCCCGGACAGCGGGTCGGTGACAATCGACGGAATCGAAGCGCCCGGCTCGGGGAGGGCCGCGACGGCCTTGCGCAGGCGCATGTCCCTGGTCATGCAGAGGCCGTTCATGCTCGCGGGATCGGTCAGGCGGAATACCGAGTACGGTCTTGCGGTCAGAGGCCTCAGGCCGGACCGGGCGAACACGGAGGCCATGCTGGAGGCGGTGGGACTGGCGGGATACGGGGACAGAGAGGCGAACACCCTTTCGGGCGGGGAGCTGCAGAAGGCCGCCCTCGCCAGGTCACTCCTGCCGGGCCCCGAGCTGCTGCTGCTGGACGAGCCCATGAGCTCGGTCGATCCGGAGGCGAGGCCGGGGCTGCGCGCCCTCCTGAGGCGCCTCCACTCCGGGCTGGGCATCACGATCGTCATGGCCACGCACGATTTCACCGACGCACTCGCGCTGGGCACCTGCGGAGCGGTGCTGATGGACGGCCGAATCTCCCAGGCCGGAACGCTGGACGACATCTTCCACAGACCTGCGACCCTGGAAATCGCCCGTTTCGTGGGACAGGTCAATGTGCTGAGCGCCGTATTCTCCGGGCTCGACGCTTCATGCGGAGGCCTGAGAATCAGGATTGCGGAACCAGTGCCGGTCCGGAAGGGGTTCGTGGCGATCCCGCCGGAGGCCATCTCGATCTCTCTGGAGCCCGTCGAAGGCAGTCAGAGGAATGTCATCCCCGCCGTGGTCATGTCTCTCGAGGATACGGGCTGGACCTGCCTGGTCGAGCTTGAGCTGTCCTGCTGCCGCCTGACGGCGCGCATCACCCGCGAATCAGCAGCCGATCTCGGCCTCGTGGGAGGGAAGAGCGTCTACGCCTCCTTCAAGGCCACCCAGGTCCGGGTGCTACAGTAGTTCCGGGGGCTGATCGGGCGGAGGATCCCCGTTCATGGCGTCTTCGACCTCGAGAGGACCCAGGATCCTGCCTGCCTCCTCATCCGGCAATTCCTCGATCGAGCGCAGCTTCCTCTCGATGGCTCTCGACCTCTTCCCGGTGTCCTCGAGGGTGTTGGAGGCCGAATCGAGCTGCTTCCTGGCCTTTTCGAGATTCGATCCGAACTTCGCGAACTCGGTCTTGACCGCAGCCAGCAGCACCCAGACCTCGCTCGAGTGCTTCTCGATGGCCAGAGTGCGGAATCCCAGCCGGAAGCTGTTGAGGATGGCCATCAGGGTTGTCGGACCGGCGACGAGGACCCTGTATCTCGACTGCAGGTCCTCGGCCTGGCCGGGGCGCCTCAGAACCTCCGAGTACAGGCCTTCGGAGGGCAGGAACATTATCGCGAAGTCTGTGGTGACAGGAGGGCAGACGTACTTCTGCGAGATATCCCTGGCGAATGAATCGATCCTCTTCGACAGGGCCTGTCCCGCCTCGTCCAGCATCTTCGGATCGCCGTTCTCCACGGCGAGGAGCACCCGCTGGTAGTCCTCCTGGGGGAACTTGGAGTCGATGGGCAGCCAGATGGACTCGGCGGAGTCACCTCGGCCGGGCAGCTTCACGGCAAAGTCCACCTGCTCGTCCGACCCGGGTCTCACCTTCACGAACCTCGAGAACTGGTCGGGCGTCAGAACCTCCTCCAGGAGTGCCTGGAGCTGCACCTCGCCCCATGTACCCCTGGCCTTCACGTTCGTCAGGACGCGCTTCAGGTCCCCCACGCCCGCAGCCAGGGCTCTCATCTCGCCCAGACCCTTCTGGACTGCTTCCAGGTTCTCCCTGACCGAGTTAAACGAGGATGCGAGCGTTCCCTGGAGCGTGGTCTGAAGCCTCGTATCGACCGTCTCCCGCATCTGATCGAGCTTCTTCTCGTTGCTTTCCTGCAGGGCGGCGATCCTCGCCTCGAGAGTCACCCTGACGGCTTCGGCCTTGTTCTCGCTCGTCTGCGCAAGCTGGCCGATCCCCGCGGCGAAGGCATCGAGCCTCTCCCCCTGGGCGCGGCCCATCTCGCCGAGCGTGGTCGCGAGGGCTCCGGTTGCCGAATCGAGCTTGCCCGACAACTCGGTGCGCAGCTGCGAGGCGGATGCGGATGTCTCCGCCCTGGAGATGCCGAACTGCTGGGAGATGGCGCTCTCGAGGACCCGGTCCTGATTCCGGCCCCGCCTCGAGACCAGGACCGCTATCAGTCCGGTCAGAGAGAAGACCGCAGCAAGAACAGCCGCGATTTCGGTCAGCACCTCGCCTCCCGGGGCAGATGTTCGACAGGGAGATCGTTCTGAGCGCCGCCATGATAATATTCCCGACTGGAGCGGCCGGCCACTGGGCCGGTCGGGGCGGCTCGAAACCTGCGGGGGCTCGAATCATGGATGTCTTCACGACTCTCAGACTGGTGAAGGGCGAGGATCTGAACCACCACATGACCCTCTTCGCGGGGCGGGGGGCGGAGTGGTTCGTCGAGTCGGGATTCATCGCGGCAGCCAGCTGTCTGCCGCCCGGGAGCATTATCTGCGCGAGCATCCATGGCATGAGGTTTCGCAGGCCGGTGCTGCCGGGGCAGACGATACGGTTCGACAGCACGATCGCCCTCACGGGGAGAACGAGCCTCACCGTCCACGTCAGGACCACCCTCCTCCGCACCGGAGAGCCCGTCGTGGATGGATTCGTGACCTTCGTGCACGTGGACGCAGAATCCAGGCCGGTTCCGCACGGTCTCGAGGTAGTGCCGCGGAACGAATCCGAGATCGCCCTTCAGCAGAGAGCCAGGGAGATCGTCGAGCAGTCGAGGAGGGAATCCAGGCTGGATGAACTCCGGTTCGGCCGGTGATGGCGTCCGAAGGCGATGGATCAGGATTCCTGATGCCCGGCCCGCTCGAGGAAATCCGAGAGATGCTGCACGAGTTCGGGCAGGGATGAGTTGCGCGCCGTGCGTACCAGCTCGTCCAGCTCCTTTCGGCCCAGCAAGATAGGCATCCTGCTCTCGATCGCCTCCGAGGCGTGGACCGAGGCGGCCAGCCCCGCCGTCTCCTCGTGAGATGCGATGAATGCGAGGGCCAGAGCCGCTCCCTCCGGCTTCTCCAGCTCCAGCATGAGTGGAGCCAGCAGACCGAGGACACGGACGGACACGGCCGGGTCACCAGCCGGAGCCCCTCTGCGGAGAGACTGCATGTAGTAGTTGAGAGCCTCTTCGCGCTTCCCGCTCTCGCGCAGGGTGTCTCCGATCGCCGAGAGGCTGGAGGCGGCGCGCTCCTCGTCGCCGGCCGAGGAGGAGATCCTCAGAGCCTCCCTGGAATGCCTGAGGGACTCGTCGAGCCGCCCGGCCTTCCTCTCTATCGAGGAGAGGGCGAAGTGGCTGTCCGACTCGCCTGCCGGGTCGTCGAGGGCTCTGTAGAGCGAGAGGGCCTCCTCGAACGCCTTGCGTGCGTCCTGCTGCTCGCCGAAACGGAGTGCCGAGGAACCGGCCTCATGTCTGCAGCGAGCCTGCCCGGCTCTGTTCCCCATCTCCCTGTAGATGGCCTGGGCCTGACTCAGGAGCGCGCTGACATGCTCATACCCATCAGCCGCCGATAATCTTGCCACTTCGACCAGCGCAGCGGCCAGCGCGGGCCTGTCTCCCGACCGCCTCGACTTCTC
>DIAQ01000075.1:7846-32004 GCA_002414865.1 candidate division Hyd24-12 bacterium UBA5074
CGCTCGAGGATCCTGCCCCGGGTCACGAGGAGAAGCGCCCTCGATCTGGCCGGAAGGTCTCCTCTCAAGCCCAGCGCCCTGTCCACATCGAGCAGGGCATCGCGGGGGTCTCCCCTGGCCAGCGCCGCCTCCGCCGCCTGCTGGAAGAGGCCTGCCGATTCCTCAGCCTTCTCCGCTCTCTCCAGGTGCATCGCGGTCACGGCCATATACGAATCGGGGGATCCTGCGGAATGCTTCGCCAGCCATTCGGCCGCCGCGGAGTGCGCCTTCCTCCTTCTGCCCGCGGCGAGCATGGTGGAGATGGCCTCGCAGGCCAGCGAATGCCGGAATCGGAACTCGGCACAGCCTCTGAACGAGGACCAGGGAGCCCTGGTCACCACATTGCGCCCCTCGAGGCCGGAGAGCACCTCGAGAACCTCGGCGCGGCTCCTGCCGACAACCTCGGCGACGGCCGAATCCCAGAACCTCCGGCCGAACACCGCGGCAGCCTGAAGGACCTCCCTCTCCGAACGGGGCAGCGAATCGAGGCGGTTTCGGATGATCCCCTGGAGGTTGTCTGGTATCAAGCTGTCCAGATCCGTGCCGGGGCGTACTGCCCAGCTGCCCTCGAATGGGCACAGGGCCCCTGCCGCCATGACCATCCGGAATGCTTCCTCGGAGTGGAATGGGTTGCCTCCCGACCTCTTGTGCAAGTCCTGCGCGAAGTCGGCAGCGATCCGGCTTCCCTCCGGGAGGAGCCCCTCGATCAGCAGTCGCGTTTCTCGAGGCTCCAGCAGGTCCAGCCTGATCAGCTCGTGTCCCGCGGCTGGGTTCCCCCAGCGCGGAGCCCTCTCGAAGAGCACCGGTCTGGTCGTGCAGATGGCCAGGAACCTCTTCCCCGGCCTTTCGCGATTGAGCATCTCGACGAGCCTGAGGGTGGCGTCGTCCGCCCATTGGATATCCTCCAGGACAAGCAGATGCGAACCGCCGCCGAAGGCTGCGGTGAAGAAGGCCAGCAGCTCGATCTCGTCGGTCCTGGGTTCGGATGAGTCCAGCGTCCCGAATCCCATGAACCTGGCCACCCTTTCGGCCTTCCTCGTATCCATCTCTCCACCTGTGAGATCGACGATCCTGGCCAGGGCGGTTTCAGCGCCGGACGCCATGGGGATGCCCAGCCAGCCCGCCAGCATGTCCCTGAATGCCGCATAGGGGGTGGTGCGCGTCTCGGGCGAGGAGCGCCCCTTCAGGACGACCGTCTCCGGGAACTCGGCCAGCGACCTTCCGAGGAACTCGGAGACCAGCCGGGCCTTGCCTGTGCCGGCCTCCCCCGCAACTACCACGAGAGCGCATGAACCTGGCGAGGAGGCTTCCCTCAGAACCTCGGCCATCCTCTCGAGCTGGGCGGTCCTGCCGATCATGGGACGGGATGGGGCCGCAGGTCCGGCGGCGGTATCCCTGAAATGGCCGGCCGGCATTCGGCCTGCGAGCCATGCCCTGACCTTTCTTCCGTCCGATCCGGCCTGGTCGATGAGCAGCTCCACGCACTCGAAGCCATCCCTCACGAGCTTCCAGGTCTCCTCGGAGAGCAGGATCGATGCGCCTCTGGCAGTCTTCGCGAGCTTGATCGCGCGGGCCTTCATATCGGGCGATTCGTCCTCGATCGACCCGGTGCCGGCACCCGGAGCGGGTTCCGCCTCCGCGGTGACGATCGAGATGCCGCATGCGGGTTCAGGCTCGTCTTCGCCGTGTTCGGAAAGGCCTGCCGCCATCAGGTCGAGCTCGTGGCGGATCTCGAGAGCTGCCGCCACGGCCTTTTCTGCTCCGTCTGCACCACCGTCCGAGTCCCACGATGCGAGGAGGCAGTTTTCGAGCTTGCCCGCAGCCCTTCCTGATCGCGAGGCAACTATCGAGTGGAACTTGACGGCGAATCCGTCCTGGTCGTCCTGGACCTGCCCCCCGGGTTCGTCGGAGGCCTGGTCGGAACGCGGCGGGATGCAGCAGAGGAGAGCGGCTGCCTGGTCATGCCTTGCGGCGACACCATCGGCGAGCAGAGCCAGCCTCCTGCGGAGGGGGGCCATTGCGGAGTCCGCCAGCTCGTCACCCAGAGCTGATCTCTGAGTCTCGAGCACGGCAAGCGCCTTGGCCAGACTTTCGAGTTCTGTTCTGCGGTCTTCCGGTGCCATGAGCAGCTTTCCTCCATCGGCCGCATATTCCAGGAAGCTATAATGTTGTAATGGCGGTAAACGCGCCATATCCCGGATGCGCCCGGTTCGTGCCAGGGGGCGGAAGCGCAGACCGGGTGTCAGGCGGCCAATCATCGGGAGGTCGGACCGGATGAAGTTCAGGAAGGGCGAGCAGGAGCAGAAGGGCGCCGGGCGTCAGGCGGCCGGAGCCGCACAGGAGAATCCGCTGCAGGTGATGAGCGACTGCAGGGTTGGTGAGGGGACGAAGGTCTGGAATTTCGTCAACATGTACGGGTGCACGATCGGGCGCGACTGCATGATCGGGTGCTTCGTCGAGATACAGCGCGGCGCGGAGATCGGCGACAGGACGCGTATACAGAGCCACAGCTTCGTCTGCGACATGGTGAGGATCGGCAGTGACTGCTTCGTCGGCCACGGGGTGATGTTCATCAACGACGTGTATCCTCCGCAGGCCGACCGTGGCAGCTGGAAATCCACCGTCGTGGAGGACGGGGCAAGCATCGGCTCGAACGCCACCATCCTCCCTGTCCGCATCGGCAGGGGCGCGATCGTCGGCGCGGGCTCCGTGGTCACGAGCGATGTCCCCGACGGCGCCATAGTCGCGGGCAATCCCGCCAGGGTCATCCGGTTCAGACAGAAGCAGTGAGGGCGGGCCCTGAGAGCCCGCCCCCGCCGTTCCGAACTCCCGGCCTAGACCGCTGAGAAGGTCAGCGTCACGCTGATCGTGCCTGCGCCGTCAGGCGGCGCCGGCATCTCGATATCCTCGAGGATCCCGCAGACTGCCCTGGCCAGCCCGGTGTCTCCGACGCCGTCACTCGTGACCGTCGCCGAGACGACCTCTCCGGCGCCGTCCACTTCCAGGGCGATCACCATCGTGCCCGTGGGGTACTCGCCATCCGCCCCGATCTCCTCGAACAGCGCGGAATACCTCTCTTCCACGCCGTCCAGGACTTCGCGCACCGCCGCCCTGACCTGCGACGGGAGAAGCCCCAGGTAGGGGCTCGCACCTGCGAGGGTCACGCTGGCCGAGGGCGTCCAGCCGTACGAGTAGTCGTAGTCCCCGGCGGCGTCGTCCAAGGAACGCTCGCAGGCGACCGTCTGTGCGCAGGGGGCGCCTCCGACAGCGTATCCGCCGTACGAAGCCATGGAAGAACGCCCGGCAGCGGCCCCTGTGTAGACCGCACTCGATTCGCCTTCGCCGAAGACACCCTCGTAGGAGACCCCGTCGGGCATCTCCACGGGCACTTCGACGGTGACCGGCCGCCCGTCGACGTTCCTGACCTCTTCGCAGACCGCCACGAACGAAGTGTAGTTGCTCATTATCTGGTAGTCGAGCGCCACGTCTGTGATCTCGTCGACTATCTCCTGGTTGTAGTTCTCATATCCGGACGGATCGTACAGGAGCCTCGAGATATCTGCTATCTTCCTGCGTGCCCAGAGGGTGGCGATGACGTCGTTGCCCTCCTCGTGCTCGGGCAGGGTCACATCCAGACGCTGGCTCCAGGGTCTGCCGGCAACGGTGCCTGTGATCCTCACAGGGCCTCTGCCGGGCGTCGTGTAGCGACCGACGACTACCAGGGGCTGACCCGCGAAGAGGTCCGGGATGAGCGAGGGATAGACCTCGTCGACATGCAGCCTTCCCCAGTCGATATCGATGCCGACCAGGTAGGGATTGTTGATCTTGTCGTAGATGCCCGCGACGGCCGTCTCGGGGTCCTGCTCCAGGCCGACGTAGTAGGCCGCGCCGCGGCCCTCCTCGGCCAGGCTCTCGATGAGGAAGCGGTTGGGGCTCGAGCCGACGCCCACGCTGAAGAGCCTCGTGTTCTCGCCGAGGGTCGACTGGAGCTCGCCCAGGATCTCCGCCTCGTTGCCTATGTAGCCGTCTGTCAGGAAGATCACGAATCTCATCCGGTCCGGGTCCTCGGGATAGCCGATCGCCGAGCGGATGCCCTCGATCATCATGGTGCCGCCTTCGCCCTCGAGGGCATCGATGTAGTCGACTCCCCTCCTGACGTTGGACGGCGTGTTCCTGAGCGGTGTCTCGGACATCCCGCTCGCATCCTCGCTGAACCGGATTATCTGGAACGTGTCGTCGGGGTTCATCCCGCGGACGAACTGCCTGACGGTCTCCTTGGCCACCTCGATGGGCTGCCCGCTCATGGAGCCGGAGCAGTCTACGACGAAGAAGAGCTCCTTCGGGGTTATCTCGCTTCCGCTCACTCCCAGGTCCGGCTGGAGGATCAGCATGAAGTGCCCGCCGAGATCGCCGTTCGTTGCCAGGACTCCCGCCTCTATCTCGTTCGACGAGGACTGGTAGCTGAGCACGAAGTCGCGGTTCGGTATCGCCTCACGCTGAGCGAGACGGATCAGGGTCGTGCCGTCACCCCTCTCGTTCTGCTCTATGTCATGGTTGAGGGAGGTGATCCCCCGGATAGGGAATCCCGTGTCCAGAGACACCGTGATGGTGATGTCGTAGCCGGTCCTCATGCCCTCGGGGACCACATGCGGTGTGATCCTGCTCGCGTCGGGCACCTGGTCGGTGTCGGGCGACCATCCGGTGCCCCCCGCCCCTGTCGGATCACCGGGGATGAACCTCGGCCCCACCACGGTCGGGAAGGTCAGCGTGTAGTGGCCGTCGTCGAAGGCGACGGGAGCCACATAGCTGATCTCGATCGTGATGCTGTCTCCGGGCATGATGTTGCCCACGCTCTGGGTGAAGATGTTCGGGCGCTCCTGCTCGAGGAGGCTGGCGGTCTGTCCGGAGGAGATGGCTTCCTCGTAGATCGCCCTTGCGGCGTCTCTCTCGAAAATCCTGCCAACGATCAGCCGGTCGCCTATGTACATGTTCATCCGATCGACGGCCCCGTCTTCCGGAAGCGGGAACACGTAGACGGCCTCGATCGCCTCGGCGTAAGGATTGCCGTAGACCTGCCTCACGGTGGCCCGCTGGAGATTCCCGGTGACGAAGATGTCAACGCCCGTGTGCTCGAGGGGGAGGTCGCCCACCACGCCATCCTCCCCGAGGACCTGCAGCCTGCCTCCATAGACCTCGTCCTGCCCTGCGGCAGCCTGCGTCCCCAGCAGCATCAGGAAAACCAGCAGCGCTCTCATCTGAATCCTCCCCTTTGTGGACATTCCTGATGCTTCTACTTGCGAGGGCCCGGCAGTATTCCCGATGCGCCAGGGCTCCGGGGGCTCCAGGACCTCGCAGAACATCCGGATAGCTGTAAATTGACACCGGGTCTGAAGCCCGGTAGGGTACAAATGTGGAGGACATCCATCGAGGAATCCCTCCGCGGATTCGGAAGGGGGATGTGATGAGGTTTGTACTGTGCGCGATCATGTTCCTGGCCGGGGTAGCCGTTGCGATAGACGCAGACGGGAATCTCTACCCGGGTACCGTCATCCCGGCTCATCCCGATCCTGGCTCGGACGCGTTGACGATCACGGTGCTGACCACCTGGCAGACCGGATTCCAGACCCTCGGGCTCGACTGGTTCAACAACGGCTCGGGTGACTACCTCGTCTTCTCCGACGCCACGAACGACCAGGTCCACCTCTTCAGCGTTGCCAGCGGAACCGTGACCGACACCAAGGATCTGATGGACACCAACGTCAGCGCCTTCGGAGTCGCGGGCGGCCCCAACGGCCAGATGTTCACCACGAACGACTGGACCAACAGCACGCTGTACATCTGGAGCGGGAGCATCTGGTCGCTTGAAACCAACCCGGCCGGGAGCAACGGCAGGGGCATGGAGTTCAACGTCGCGAGCGGCAACTACTGGGAGGCTGCCACCAGCGGCTCCACGAAGACCATCTACCGCTTCACCCCGGGGGCCGGCTCCTCGACCTACACGATCACCCAGCCCGCCACCCAGATGAGCGGCATCGCCGTCTTCCCCTACGCCGGCAACCTCGCCGTCATGGTCGGCTGCTACAACACCGCGAACTTCTACTTCTACTCGTACAACGGCAGTGCCCTCACCTGGATCGGCACGGCGCCCTGCCCGACCGTATCCGGTCTCAGCAGCTCCCTCGGCCTGTGCTACTCCCCCACCAGGGACACCTTCTTCTGGAGCTGGACCGACGCCTCCTCGGTGGCGCACCTGACCGAGCTCGAGATCAACGGCGTCTCCCTCCAGAGCACCACCTGGGGCGAGATCAAGACCCTGTTCTAGAAACAGGCTGTCGGATCGACGGAGGGCCTCCGCGGAAGCGGGGGCCCTTCTGCATCTCAGCCTGGAATGCTATTCGAGGACCGTCACGAGCCTCGCAGCACCGCGGTCGCCCCTGTGGGCGGAGATGATGTAGACGCCGGGCGGCACGCGCCTGCCGTCCTCGTCGCAGCCGTCCCACTGGAGTGTGGACGGGCCGCCGAGCGAAGTGCTCCAGACGAGCCTTCCGGAGATGTCGTGGACGGATACGGATGCCTGACCCGCTGCGTAGTCGACATCGAAGGTCACGGGCGCATCCCTCATGGCGGGGTTCGGCCAGGGCAGGGAGACGCTCAGCTCGACTGGCTGCATGTGGATGTCGGGGGGGACTCCGAGCGGCTCGAGCGCGGGGTCGTGGAAGGCCGACCACGCGAGCAGGGACTGGAGGTTCCTGTCGAAGCCGCCGTGCATGAGGGGGACGCGCTGGTCCTTCGCCGAGGCGAAGGCTTCTCCGAGCGTCGGGAGCCTGTCGCCGAAAACCGCCCTGGTGTAGAGGATGCAGAGCCACTCGCTGACTCCCAGCTCGGGCCAGAAACCCTCCCACCCGACGCCCGTGTTGAAGGTGGCCGAGATGCCGCCCCCGTCGGGGTTGAAGAGCAGCCCCTCGGCACAACACTCGTCGTCGGTGAAATCACCGGGGTAGCAGCCTATGCTGGTATGGATGCCGGCCCTGTCACCGTTCTCCAGCGAGTCGGCCATGAAGGTGGTGATCATCGACAGAGGCGGCCAGGACCAGTAGACGCCCCGGTTGTTGCCATGGCCGGCGAAGTAGTTCCACCCGGTGCCCGAATCCAGATAGGCTATCTGGGTGTCCGAGCCCTCCGCCATCGACGGATTCTCGTAGATCTTCACCACATTCCAGCTTGGAGGCAGCTCGGCTGCGAGGCTGTCGCAGCCCTTGCCTCCCGTGTAGCCGTAATCCGGGAAGAGCATCGCTCCGCACAGGAGTGCCGTGCTCGACCAGGAGCCGCCGGGAGGGCTCTCCGAGTACCCCAGCGTCTTGTCGACGAAGATCTGTGCCTCGGAGGAGTCGGAGAAGGGCGCCCGCGCCAGCAGCACGTCCATGTACATGTCGAGCCCGTCCTCGGGCTGCCCGTACTCCCCGTCGCCGTTCCCGTCCCAGGTCCCGTCGAGGTCGGAGAAGTAGAGGTCGCAGGGGACGATGTCCACGAAGGACTCGCACTCGCTGTAGACCATCCTCACGGGGATCAGGCTCTCGTCTCCTGCGAGGAGCACGAACAGGGTGCCGTTCTGCTCCCAGAGGTCGCGGATGGCATTCCTGAGCCTCTCGGCATCGTCGGCGCCGGAGTGGGTGGAGAGAGCCTCCTGCACCGTGACGAGGGAGGAAGGGATGCCCTGCTGCTCCCAGTGCAGTCTCAGGGGCTCGAGCACGTCCAGGAACGAGCTGTCGCAGATCGCCACCCAGCACTTGTCCCCTTCCAGAGCACTCCTCACCGGGGGGCTGAAGGCGGCCAGATCTTCGGGATTGTCGACCAGGGAGTGCATGCGGCGCATGGCGCTGCCGGCCTGGACCGGGCCGAGGAGCGGCGCTTCGCCCTCCCGCCACCCGACCTCCAGGTCTATCCCCGTGCAGATCTCGAGGCTGCCTTCGGAAGGGATGTAGCGCCATGGCTGGACGGTCAGGCTCAGCACGGTGAAACCGCAGAGATGTCCTTCATGTCGTCCGATGATCACGTCGGCGGGCCAGGCGGCCCGCGAGGAGTATATCGAGCGGTCGGCAACGGCTGTCTGCCGGCCGGGGGTGCCCAGGGGTCTGAGCAGCGGGGCGGGTCGCACGGAGACATGCCCCGGCAGTTCCTCGACCCCGGTTATGACGGCCTCGGCGGAGATGTCGCGGGCTCCCGCAGGTAGAACCAGGACCACCGGCAGCACGGGGAGCAGCGGAGAACCCGGATCGCCTGAAAGCTCCATCCCCGGGTAGGCGGGCACGATGCCTTCCGTCGAGGACCGCATCTCGACCAGGTCGGCGTCCAGCTCCACCCGCCAGTTCATCGAGCCGGCTCCGGCCGCGAAGGCCAGCATTGCCGAGGCGAGAACAGCCCTCTTCATTCCGATGTCTCCTCCCTCATAGGGGAATCTATATACCGTGAAAGGGTTCCCGCACGGACGGGTGCGTTCTTGACGAGGAACCCGCTGGTTCCTAGCTTGCGCACCGTCCCGTCCGGCGGATCGGACGGCCCGGGAAAGGATGGCCAGGTGCAGACTCGAGTCTTCCGAGTGATGCCCAGGATCCCGGAGAAGCTCTCCGCTCTCCGCGAGATCGCCTACAACTTCTGGTGGACCTGGAATCCTTCAGCGACGGAGCTGTTCCGCTGGATAGACGCGGATCTCTGGGAGAGCACGCTGCACAACCCGGTCCTCCTCCTCGGCAAGGCGGAGCAGAGGCGCCTCGAGGAGCTCTCGCAGGACGCCGTCTATCTCTCCCATCTCAACGAGACCTCCAGGGAGCTCGAGGACTACCTCGGCAGACCCACCTGGTTCGACAGGACGTACGAGAAGCGGCCGGGCATCCTGGGACATTTCCTCGTGGGGTACTTCTCGACCGAGTTCGGTCTGCACGAGAGCCTGCCTATCTATTCCGGAGGGCTGGGCGTGCTGTCGGGCGACACCCTGAAGAGCGCGAGCGAGCTGGGTCTCCCTCTCGTCGGAGTCTCCCTGCTGTACAGACAGGGGTACTTCAGCCAGTACCTCAACAGCGACGGATGGCAGCAGGAGAGATATTTCGTAAACGACTACTCGAATACGCCCGTCATCCCCGTCCACGACGAATCAGGCGGGCATACGACCATCTCGGTCCCCATGGCCGGCCGCAGCGTGAATGCGGCCGTCTGGATGGTGAAGGTCGGCAGGACGGTCCTCTACCTGCTCGACTCGAACCTGCCCTCGAACTCACCCGAGGACAGGGAGATCACGGGCCAGCTCTACGGCGGTGACAAGGAGATGCGGATCCGCCAGGAGATCCTCCTGGGGATCGGAGGTCTGAGGGCGCTGGATGCCGTCGGCAGGCGTCCTTCCGTGTGTCACGTCAACGAAGGGCATTCCGCGTTCCTCATCCTCGAGCGCATCAGGCAGCTCAGGGAGGCCGGCCTCTCCTTCGCGGAGGCCAGGGAGCTCGTCTCGTCCGGAACCGTATTCACGACCCATACACCGGTTCCAGCGGGGAACGAGGAATTCTCGCCCGGGATGGTCGCCACCTACCTGGGCCCATACGCGAAGGAGCTCGGGCTCGAGCCGGTTCAGCTGCTCGATCTCGGCAGGAACACCCCCGACGGCGACTTCTCCATGACGGTGTTCGCCCTCAGATCGTCGAAGTACAGGAACGGCGTCAGCAGGCTGCACGGGAAGGTATCGCGCTCGATCTGGAAGGACATCTGGCCCGGGCTGCCCGAGGAGGATGTCCCCATAGGCAGCGTGACAAACGGCGTCCATATAGAGTCCTGGCTCTCCGACGACATGAGCAGGCTGCTCGACCGGTACATCGGTCCCAGGTGGCCCAGCAACCCGTGGGACGAAGCCTGCTGGCGGAACGTCGACCACGTCCCGGACTCCGAGCTGTGGAGAAGCCATGTGAGGCTCCGCGAGAGGCTGGTCACCTACGTCCGGGACAGATGGCGCGAGCAGCTCACGAGCATGGGCATGAACCTCCACCGCTTCTCGGAGGAGCCCGTCCTGAACCCGGATGTCCTGACGATAGGCTTCGCCAGGAGGTTCGCCACCTACAAGAGGGCCACGCTTCTCCTGCGCGATCCGGTGAGGTTGCAGAAGCTGCTGGGAAACCCCGGCAGGCCCGTCCAGATCATCTTCGCCGGCAAGGCGCACCCCCATGACGACGGCGGCAAGGAGATGATCAGGCACATCGTCCACACGAGCATGAAGGAAGGCTTCTACGGCCGATTCATCTATCTCGAGGACTACAGCATGGACATGGCCCGCCGCTTCGTGCAGGGAGTGGACGTCTGGCTCAACGCCCCCAGGAGGCCCATGGAGGCCAGCGGCACCAGCGGCATGAAGGCCGGCATGAACGGCGCCCTCAACTGCAGCGTGCCTGACGGCTGGTGGGACGAGGCATCGAAATCCGGCATCGGCTGGAACATCGGGGCCGGAGAGACCTACGACGATCCGGAGGCGCAGGACGCCGTCGAGGCAAAAGCCCTCTTCGACAGGCTCGAGAATGTGATCGTGCCGCTGTTCTACGAGAGGTCGGCCGACGACCTGCCGCGCAGGTGGATCGGCATCATGAAGGACTCCATGAAGGCGATCTGCCCGGTCTTCAACACGAACAGGATGCTGGCGGAGTATACCGATAGGTTCTTCATCCCCTCCTTCGAGAGCTGGGAGGCCCTCTCCGCAAACTCCTGGGCAGGGGTGAGGGAGCTGTCGGCCTGGAAGGAAAAGGTCCGGAATGCATGGCCGTCGATCCGTGTCAGGGGCGTGGAGTCCCCGGCCCAGGAGACGGTGATGACGGTCGGGGACCAGGTTCCCGTGACCGTGAGGCTGGAGGCCGACGGTCTCGAGCCCGACGATCTCGCGGTGGAGATCCACTCGGGGAGGATCTCGGCCGAGGGGATGCTCAAGGAGCGCTCTTCGGACAGGATGGTCTTCCAGCAGAAGGAAGGCATGGTCCTCGTCTACACGGGCACCTTCAAGTGCAGGTTCTCGGGGAATACGGGATTCTCGGTGCGGGTGCTGCCGAGCCACAAGCGGTTCGG
Source organism: candidate division Hyd24-12 bacterium UBA5074 (assembly GCA_002414865.1). Classification (GTDB taxonomy): domain Bacteria; phylum Fermentibacterota; class Fermentibacteria; order Fermentibacterales; family Fermentibacteraceae; genus UBA5938. The sequence continues at coordinate 18,974 of DIAQ01000075.1, forward strand.
GACCGCATGGGAGCCCGGGCTCATCGCCTGGTGGCAGTAGGAGGTCTAGCCCGGCTGACCTTCGATCTGGTGGAGAGCCTCCTCCGCGGCCTGCAGGAGATGGCGCTCCGGTGCCTTCCTCCTCAGCAGACGCCTCCCCTGGCCGGCCCCCAGGAAAGCCCTCAGGGACTCTGCGCCCTCCCTCGAAGGCTTGGCCTTCAGCACTTCGAGCGCCTCGGTGGCCACCTGGGGATCGCCGAACGGGACTCCGTCGGGGCTGGAAAAGCCTTCTCGCAGGAACGCCATCAGGGTGGGGCTGCCCGACAGCCTCCTGAATGCGCGCATGATCAGGAGGCGGGTCGAAGGTCTCGCACGGAAGATCCCGACAAGCTGGCGGACAGTCATGTCCGGGTCCACCGCGCCAGAGGAGAGGACTTCGATCGCCACCTCCGAAACCTGGGGCGACGGGTCCAGGATCATGTCCTCGGCTATCTCCGAGGCCTTCCGGGGATCCACCGAGAAAAGGGCCTTGATCGTGACTTCCCTGATCCTCTCGTCCTCGTCGCTTGAAAGGGACGACAGGATCTCCACGGAGTCGCTCAGCCTCAGCTCGCTGAGTATCTGTATGATGTTGCGGGATACGAACCAGTCCTCTTCCGGCGGCCTTCCGGTCTCCGGGTCCCTGGGGCACTCGATGGGGTTCTCCAGCCTCCTGAGCCTGGACAGGAGAACCGGGAGAACCCTGGGGCCGATCCTGCGGACGATGCGGTAGGCCTTGGCTCTCTGGCGCCTGTCGGGCTCCATGAAGACGTCGAGGAGTTTCGAGGTCATGTTGCGGAGGACGATCCGGGCCGCAAGGGTCTCCGCCTGCCTGGCGACGTTCTCGTTGTAGGAGAGCAGGCTGTCCACCAGCTTCTCCCCGACTTCGGGAGTGTCGATCCTCCTGATGGATTCAGCGAACGCCCTCCTCCGGGAGGACACGAGATCGGGTTGTATGGTGTCGAGGGTCCTCGCCCTCTCGAGTGCTTCGGCCGCGACTTCCGCGGTGGACAGCCTTCCGCGTGAGATGAGGTTCTCGCAGGCCACGCCGAGGAGAACGATTCCCGTGTAGAGAGTGTCCGGCGCGGTCTCCACGAGAAGCCGCTGCGACACGCTCTCGAGGATCTGTACCACCGTGTTGTCCTTGTTGCGCTCGATGCCTGTCACGACGAGGTCGAGCAATCTGTCCATGGCTTCGAGCCTGACGTCCTCGTCGGCGCTCTCGAGCTCCTCGAGCCTCATCTTGATGATCTTCCGGAGGGCGCTCCAGGCGATTTCCTTCTGTATGTCCCGCCTGGCGAGCAGGCCCTTCTCGAGGATGCCCGGATCGAGAGCGGCGACGAACTCGGCGAGGAGTGCGCGCTGGCGCTCGGCGCCTCCGGCGGAATCCTGCAGGATCTGCTTCAGGGCCAGTCCGAGCTGCTCGTCGGGTAGGTCGCGCAGAGTGTCGCCCCTCTCGAGCCTGTCGATGAGCTCGGCGAAGATGATGTTCTCGAGGGTCGTGTCCTCGGCAGGAGTCGCCGGCCCTCCCACGACCTTCCCGTCCTTGGACACGAGGGCGTACCTGTACTGGTCGACTCCTATGCCCGAGATCTCCCGGCGCTCCAGGAGGCTCCCCAGGCCTCCGTGCTCCTTGATGTAGGCGGGGGAGCGGTTGAACACCCCAGCGAACCTGAGGACCATCTCGCCGTCCACGCCAGAGGAGAAGCTGATGCTGCTTATCCCCCTCTCGGACATGTCCCTCAGGAAGCCCTCGACCGAGCCGCCCTTGCGACGAACCTGGAGGTCATTGACCATCATCTCGCCGCCCATGGAGCTGAGCGTGACGACAGGGGCTCCCGCGAAGAACTGGCTGAGGATCTCCAGGAAACCCTCCACCGAGGGAGCTATGGCGGGGTGGCCGGATGGATACATCCCTGTCGAGCGGACGATGAAGCCGAGCCTCTTCACTAGGTTTTCAGCCGCCCTCGACAGGGCCAGCGGAGAGAGCTTGGCGGAAGCGCTTCGGTAGGCCAGGAGGTTCCTGCCCTGGGCGAGGCGGGGGGCCGAGGACTCGTCGAGCCGGAAAACCCAGACGCCCCTTTCCTTCTGGATGAAGTCGAGCTCCTCGAGGACTTCCGTCAGGAGTCCGGAGCTCGAGCTGGAGAACGCGCCTGACTCGATGAAGAGCTCCGCCCCGGAGGGGCGAGCGTCGGACAGGACCTTGAGCGCGATCTCGGAGCCATCCGCCCTCTCCATGTCCATCGAGGTGTCCTTCAGCTCACGGTTGAGGAGATAGACGACCTCCATGAGGAGGGAGATCCTGGCGAGCGCCGGTATCTGGGCCTGTTCGGGGATGGCCTCGATCCTCGACCAGGCCTCGGCCAGGCGTGGGTCCTCCCTGATTATCTGACGCCTCAGCTCCATGGCCGTATAGGACCCCTGCAGCTTGGACGAGAGAGCTCTTATGTCCATGGCTGCGAGGAAGACCGCGGCGCTCTCGGCGGCCGTCAGGCATTCGATGTCCAGTCTGACGAGAATGGAGGCCGCCTGCTGGAGCTCCATCATGGAGAAGCGCGCGGCGAGGGAATTCAACGCAGAGGTTGTCTCGGCCTGGCCTCCGGCTGCCTTGATGACGCTCTCGTAGCTGCTCTGAAGATCCTCCGGCACTCGTCACCTCCCGCAACCGATGTAGTGCCTAAACTAAAACGCCGGGGGGTTGAGGTAAAGAACGCATCTTGACACGGCGCGTGGTGTTTCCATGTTCTTCCCGGCAGCGGGGGCGGAAGGGGGCTGGTGTCCCTCCCGGACTTCAAATCCGGTGTCGGGTGCAGAACCATCCTGGGTGGGTTCGATTCCCACACGTCCCCGCCACCCTTGCCTGCGGCAAGGGTGGCGCCGCGCCGACAGTTGCCTCTTCCCGGGAGGCAACGAGAGGCCTGACCTTCCTTACCCCGCAAGGGTGGCGCCGCGCGGACAGCTGCCTCTTCCCGGGAGGCAACGAGAGGGTCCGGAGCCCGCTGCACCGGGGAAGACCGTCTATCCAGCCTTTGCGATCCCCTTCAGCACGACCGCCGCGCAGGCGCATCCGAACATCCCGGGAATCGCGCCCGCACCAGGCAGGCGGTTCCGGATCCTGCCCCTCCTCTGGATCATCTCGGACTCGTCGGGGGGGCCGGGTCGGACAGGCGGCACCTCGACCGAAAAGACGCATTCGATCCCGGTCGTCACACCGCGCCGGCGGAGATACGACCTGACCTTCCTCGCCAGCGGGCACGCCTCCGTCCTGGAGATGTCGTCCACCCTTATGGCCGAGGGATCGATCCTGCACGAAGCTCCCATGCTGCTGACGACGGGGATCCCATTCGAGACGCAGTACTGCAGAAGCTGCACCTTCGGATTCAGGCTGTCTATGGCGTCGACCACCCAGCCGCCACGATCCTGCTCCAGGAGCACGGGGATGCTCTCTAGGTCGGCGAATTCGCATGAGATGCGGACATCCGTGTCCGGGCAGGTCCTCTGGAGGTACAGCCGCAGGACTTCGGCCTTCCGGGCGCCCACATCGGACGGGCCGGCATATGCGCTCCTGTTGAGGCTGCTCTCGCTCACAAGGTCGAAGTCGATCAGATGGAGGGCTCCGATTCCGTTGCGCGCCAGACAGACCGCTGCATGGCCCCCGACGCCCCCCAGGCCGAACACGGCCACGGAAGCCTTCCTGATGGCCGCGAAGCCCTCCGGCCCGAAGAACTCGGCGGTTCTCTCGAACCGGGCCTCAGGCGAGGCGGAAGAGCCTTCTCGCATTTCCGGTCGTCGCCTCCCCCAGAGCTTCCAGGGACAGGCCCCTCAGCTCCGCGACAGCCCCGGCGGCCAGCGCCACATGGGCAGGCTCGACCGACTCCGGCGGGATGCCGAGCATCCCGATGGACGGGGCGTCCGTCTCGAGCACGATCCTGTCGAGGGGAAGTGCGGCCGCGGACGACCTCGCCTTGCGCGCATGAGGACGCGTCACGGCGCCGCCGAATGCAATGTGGAGGCCCATCTCGATGAAACGGGCGGCGATGTCGGGAGTCTTCGAGAAGGCGTGCACGACTCCCCGGAAATGCCCGCCGCGGCTTCGCAGGACGGCCTCCAGATCGTCGAAGGCCTTCCTGCAGTGGAGGAGCATCGGAAGGTCGACTTCCATGGCGAGGTCGAGCTGGCTCTCGAAGCAGCGGAGCTGGACATCGAACGGAGGGGTTTCCACAACCCGGTCGAGCCCGATCTCACCCACCGCCACCGCTCCGCACCCCGCAAGGCGCCTTCGCAGCTCGCCCATGTCGAGGGGCTGGTCGCTCATCCAGGGATGGAGCCCCAGGGCGGGCAGCACGAACGACCCGTCAGAGAGCTTCTCGACGAAGTCCCAGGAGGACGGCTCGTCGGCGGGCAGGACTATGAACTCCACGCCGGCGTCGCGGGCCCTCGCCAGGACTTCATCGATCCTCGAACCCATCGGCTCGCAGTAGAGGTGGCAGTGGGTGTCCGCGAGCCTCGTGCGCGCCTCCGGCGTCAGCTCCCGCCTTCCGCCCGGTCGGCTATCCTGTCCGTGTTCTCGTAGATCCTGAACAGGACGATCGCCACTTCCATCCAGACCCTCAGGACGAGGACATAGAGCAGCCATGCGATGGGCATCAGGATGAGCATGACCCATCCGGGCATGCCGGAGGATTCACTGAAGTCGGAGCTGGCGAAGGCATAGACGATCACCGCGATCGACGCAAGCGTGAGCAGTATCAGGAAGAACGCGTAGAAGAAGCTGACGATCTTGGGGAAGACGAAGGAGTGGAAGGAGAAATCGAAGAGCGATCCGAAGAATCCCCTCGTCGCGTCGGTATTGCCCATCGAATACCCTCTCCGCCGGCCCGGGCCGGCTGTTCCTGCGCCCGACCGATGAGTCCCTAGTATGACACCAGATCATCGACCAGCATGTGCGATTCGGTGCCGGTCGTGTCCTCGAGCGTATCGTGCATGGTCACGAGCCCCAGGTCCGGGGCGACGTAGAGAAGCACCTGATGGCCCGATCCCTGGGCAGCAATGTAGTCGATCTGCAGAAGGGCGCAGTGCTCGAACACTCCTGCCGGCACGGAGACCGTCTCCTCGAGGGACACCACGGTGCCCGTCGAAGGCGGCCGCGAGCTGTAGGTCCAGGTGTCTCCCACCTGCAGCACGAGAGGGATCCTCCAGGACGCCGTGGTCGTCAGGGTGTCGGCGTAGGCGAGCAGGGAGTCGGCGCTCCGATAGAGGTACTCGGTTTGCGAGTAGGGCTCGCCGACGATATAGGTGGTGTCCACGAACATCGTGTCCTGCCCGGTGGCGAAGACTTCGAAGGTCCTGAAGCCCGAGGCGTGCATCACCTCTCGCACGACCGAGGAGACCCTCGTGCCGGACACCGTGTATTGGACGCCTCCCGTGACGAGTTGGCCGACCCTCTGATACGACATGATGCTGCCGACGGAGAGCGGGAAGTAGTCGTACTGGACCGGCGGCTCGACCGGCCCGCCATGGTCGAGGTCTCCACAGGCGACGAGCGCAAGCGCGCAGGAAAGGCAAAGGACTCTTGCGAGCAAGTCGGGCCTCCTTTCGGCCGCCGGGCTCAGAACAGGAATGCGTCCAGTAGTTCTTCCGTGATCGAGGCCACGACGATGGTTCCCGCGGAGACAGTGGTCTCGTTCAGGATGTTCCCAACGCCGGGGGCGAAATACATGTCCTGGACCATGCTCAGCAGCGTATCCTGCTGCAGCACGGAGATGTGGAGGACATCATCGAAGGTCCCCTCCGGGACGGTGACGGTCTCCGTCATGGATACTACTTCCGCGGTGGCCTCAGGATCGGTCGAGAAGAGCCAGGTGTCGCCTGCCTGGAGGGGGAACCTGGCTATCTGCACGGAGTCGGACATCACCGAGTCGGTGTATGCCCAGACGCCTTCGGAGTCCATCCTGAAGAAGGCCACGCCTCCCTGCGGGACCGGGATGGTGTCCAGGCCCTCTGCGAACAGCGTGTCCGCGGCGACGGAGTTGACCTGTATCAGGCTGTAGCCCTCCTCGTAGGCTATGCCCACCACTCCCCGCAGAGCCTGGCCGCTGAGGGTGAATGTCACCCCAAGGGTGTCAATAGTGCCGTATCGGTCGTACGACCAGTTGTTTCCGATGGCGAAGGGGAAGTAGTCCTCGTCGGCAATGCCGCCCGAGCCCGGGCTGTCCCCGCAGGAGGATGCCAGCGCGACCAGCGCGACCGCGGCGAACAAGGAAAAGGTCATCCTGCCCATAAATCCCCCCGTTTCGAGAAGTGTCGAAGATAAGGACTGGCCGGGATGCAGCAAAGCGTCATCAGTCGAGCGGATCATCGTAGCTGATGGTCCTCTGGCGGAATCCGTACCCCATCACATCGTAGGCGTCCGAGAGGACCATGAAGGCGTGCGGGTCTATCGACCTGACGATATGCTGCAGAATCCTCACCTGCCTCCTGTGGACGCAGACGAAGATCACGTCCTTCGGCCTCCTGTTGTAGCCCCCCTCCGCCTTGAGGAAGGTGACCCCCCTGTCGAGCTTCTCGAATATCCCGTCCCTTATCTCGTCGGGTTTGTTGGATATGATGCTCACGGCCTTCACATAAGGCATCCCCTCCGCCGCGAGATCGGTCATGCGCGAGCAGAGGAAGAGGTTGAGGTAGGCCCAGATCACCAGCGGAGGATCGCCGAAGGCAACGCCGACCGTGAGGATTATCACCGATTCGACGATCCAGTAGCCCGTGCTTATGGAGAGACCGGTGTACTTCCGCAGGATCGCGACCGGGATGTCGGTCCCCCCTGTCGAGCCCCTGTACCTGAAGATCATGCCCAGGCCTATGCCCAGTATGGTCGAGCCTGCGATGCTGGCGAGGAGGATGTCGGTCGGATCCCGGCCCGTGAGGAATACAGCCAGCCTGGCCGGCTCTCCAGCCGCCGCGATGTTGTGCACAAGGTCGGGGTAGTCGGGCAGGAACGAGAAATGGGAAGGGAGCATGAGCCAGCACATTGCATTCGAGAGCATCGAGCCTACGAAGCTCCTGAGGCCGAACTGCCTGCCCACGAGCATCATCGCCAGTACGAAGAGGGGGATGTTGAAGCCGAACATCCAGATGCTCTCGGTGACCCCGGTGACCCGGTAGAGGACCTGGGCCAGCCCTCCCACACCTCCGGGCGATACCCTGAAGGGGAACAGGAACCAGGAGTAGGCTATGCCGAAGAGGAGCGAGCCGGCGACCATCCCGGAGTAGTCGCCCATCGCCAGCCTGACGGCGGAGCCTCCTGATCTGCGGGATGATCTCGGCATTGTCCCTCGCCTTCCGGGAACTACTCCCACTCGATGGTCGACGGGGGCTTGGAGGAGATGTCGTACACCACGCGGTTCACTCCCCTGACCCTGTTGACCATTTCGGCGGAAATCGCCGCGAGGTGTTCCGGGGGCATCCTGAACCAGTCGGCCGTCATGCCGTCGGTCGAGGTCACAGCTCGCAGGGCGATCACCCTGTCATAGGTCCTGCAGTCGCCCATGACGCCCACGGTCCTCACCGGGAGCAGGACGGCGAAAGCCTGCCAGATGGAGTCGTAGAGGCCGTTCCGCCTGAGGTAGTCGATGAAGACCGCGTCAGCCTCCCGAAGCGTCTCCAGGTCTTCCTCGACCACTTCTCCCAGGATGCGCACGGCGAGCCCCGGCCCGGGGAACGGGTGCCGGCCAATGATCTCCGGGGGAAGACCCAGCTCCCTGCCCAGACAGCGGACCTCGTCCTTGAAGAGCTCCCTCAGGGGCTCGACCAGCTTCATGTGCAGGCTGTCCGGAAGCCCGCCCACGTTGTGGTGGCTCTTGATTGTGGCGGAGGGACCCTTGAACGAGACGCTCTCGATCACGTCGGGGTAGAGGGTTCCCTGGGCGAGATGCGTGGCGCCGAGAGGCGCGGCCGCCTCCTGGAAGACCTCTATGAATTTGGCACCTATTATCTTGCGCTTTCTCTCAGGATCTGTCACCCCTTCGAGGGCGTCGAGGAAGAGCCTCGATGCGTCGCGCGTGATGAGGTTCATGCCGAAATGTCCCCTGAATGTGGCCTCGACCGCCTCCCGCTCCCCCGCCCTCAGGAGGCCTGTGTCCACGAATATCGGGGTGAAGCGCGAAGGGATGGCTTCGTGAAGCAGCGCGGCGACCACGGAGGAGTCGACGCCTCCGGACAGGCCCAGCACCACGTGCGTTCCGGACCCCAGTGACGACCGCAGACCCTCCACGCACGACGAGCGGAAGGCTGACATGCTCCAGTCGGCCGAGAGACCCGCTATGCCGAACAGGAAGTTGGAGAGTATCAGCCTGCCGTTCTCCGTATGCCTGACCTCGGGATGGAACTGGACGCAGAACCTTCGCAGCGCGCGGTTCTCCATGGCTGCCACGGGCAGGGATCCGGTGGAGGCGCAGACCGAATACCCGGGGGGTATCTCCACGACCCTGTCTCCGTGGCTCATCCAGGCCTGGAACCCTTCCGCGGGGGTTCCGGCGAAGAGAGGGGAATCAGGAACCGGCACCAGCCTCGAAGGTCCGAACTCCCTCCGGTGACCTCCCTCGACCCTGCCGCCTTCCGAGAGCGCGATCAGCTGCATCCCGTAGCAGACACCCAGAACAGGCAGGCCGGCCTCGAGGACAGCGGGATCGGGCATGGGGGCTCCCTCGTCGTAGACGCTGCTGGGGCCTCCGCTCAGGATGACCGCTCCGGGACCCATGCGCATGACGGTCGAGGCCCGGGCATTGCCGGGGAAAAGCTCGCAGTACACCCCCAGCTCGCGCACGGTCCGTGCGATCAGCTGGCTGTACTGGGAGCCGAAATCGAGGATAGCCACTCCGCCGCGCACGATCAGCCTCCGCAGGGCCGGGGGATGCCGTCGGAAGGCGGCTGCACCGGGTAGAGGCCGCTGAAGCAGGCCGTGCAGTAGTCGCAGGGCGAGTGAGCCCTGACGCAGCTCAGCATGCCTTCCAGAGACAGGTAGGCCAGCGAGTCCACCTCGAGGAGCGATGCGATCTGCTCGAGGGTGCGGGTGTTGGCTATGAGGGACGAAGGCTCGGGGAAGTCTATGCCGAAGAAGCAGCCGTATCTGTGGGGAGGGCAGCTGACCCGCATGTGGACTTCCTTCGCCCCCGCCTCCCTGAGGGCGCGGATGCGTGCCCTGCTGGTCGTCCCGCGCACGATGCTGTCCTCGACCACGCAGATCCTCCTGCCCTTCACCGCCTCGGGGATCGGCTGGAGCTTCCTCGTGACCATGGCGGCCCTCCTGGCAGTCGCCGGGTCGATGAAGGTCCTCCCGACATAGTGGTTCCTGGTGAAGCCCATGTCGAACGGGACGCACATCTTCCTGGAATACCCCAGTGCTGCGAACATCCCGCTGTCGGGCACGGGGATCACGGTGTCGCAGACCGATGGCGCCTCGGCGGCCAGCGTCTCACCCATACGGATGCGCACTTCGTACACGCTGTCGCCGAAAACCAGGCTCCCGGGCCTGGCGAAGTAGACGTGCTCGAAGATGCACTGGGACAGCCTGCAGGGTCCTCCGAAAAGGGTTTCCCTGCCGTCGAATGTGCCGCTGCGTGGCTCGCCTCCGCCGTTCGGGATGCTGAGTATCTCCCCGGCCCGGATCTCCCTGACGTATTCGGCGCAGCAGAGCGGGAAGGCTATCGTCTCGCTGGCGACGGCCCAGCCGGAATGGCCTATCCTGCCGAGGTTGAGGGGCCTGAACCCATGCGGATCGCGCACGGCTATCAGCTCGGAGGGTGTGAGCAGGAGCAGGCAGAACGCGCCTTCGAGCCTCTCCAGCGCCAGCTCGAGAGAATGGCGTATGTGGCCCCCCGTGCCCTCCATCTCCCTGGCCATCAGGTGGAGGACGACCTCGGTGTCGGAGTTCGTGGTGAAGATGGCTCCGCTCCTCTCGAGGTCCTCCCTCAGAGGGGCGGCGTTGGTGATCGTCCCGTTGTGGGCGATGCCGACCTGGACGCCGGCCATCCTCACCAGCAGAGGCTGGGCGTTGATCACGCCTCCGCTGCCGAAGGTGCCGTACCTGACATGCCCCATCGCCGCGGGGATCCCGCTCGTCCTCCATCCGTCGGGCATGGTCGAGAGGACCTGGGAGACCAGGCCGAGGCCCTTGTGCACCTTGAGGCCCTCGGAAGACGAGACGAGCAGGCCGGCCGCCTCCTGTCCCCTGTGCTGCTGGGCGTGGAGGCCTTCCGCGACCAGCGCCACGGCTTCCGGATCGCCTGCGACTCCGCAGAGCCCGCAGTGCTCGCGCATCAGAGGCTCCTCTCGAAGGCAGCCCTGATGAAGCCCCTGAACAGGGGGTGCGGCGACAGCGGCCGGGACTTGAACTCGGGGTGGAACTGGCATGCGACGAACCATGGATGGTCCGGTCTCTCGACCATCTCCACCAGGTTGCCGTCGGGGGAGATCCCGGTTATGGCCAGGCCCGCCTCGCGCAGGATCTCCCGGTAGCCGTTGTTCAGCTCGTACCGGTGACGGTGTCGCTCGGCGATCTCCTCCACACCGTAGCAGGCGAGGGCCCTGGAGCCCTCGGAGAGGACGCAGGGCCACGAGCCGAGCCGCATCGTGCCTCCCTTGTCCATCACTTCCTCCTGCTCCTGGAGTAGGCTAATCACGGGGTGGGGGGTCTTCTGGTCGAACTCGGTGCTCTGGGCGTTTTCCAGACCCGCGATGTTCCTCGCGGTCTCGATGACGGCGCAATGCATGCCGAGACAGATGCCCAGGAAGGGAACGCTGTTCTCCCTCGCGAATCTCACGGCCTCGATCTTGCCTTCGATGCCCCTGTAACCGAACCCTCCGGGGACCAGCACTCCATCGGCCTTCGCCAGCGCCTCGCGGCCGCCCGGGGAGGTCAGGTCCTCCGCTTCGACGCCTGCGATCGACAGCTCCAGATCCTCGCCCGCGGCTGCGTGCCTCAATGCCTCGAAGACGCTCTTGTATGCATCCCTCATAGCCATGTACTTGCCCACCACAGCTATCTGGACCTTGCCCCTTTTCGGGTGGACGGCGCGCTCGATCATGGCGTTCCACGCCGTCATATCGAGCCTGCCCACGGGCAGCCCAAGCCTCTCCAGAAGGAGCTCGTCCAGCCTCTGATGCGCCAGCTCGACCGGGACCTCATAGATGGAGCCGGTCACGTCCCTCTCCTCGACGACCGCCTTCCTGGGGAGGCTGCAGAAAAGTGCGAGCTTCTCGAAATGCTCTTCTTCGAGCGGCTTCTCGGTCCTGCAGACGAGGATGTCAGGTATTATGCCGATCTCCCGGAGGACTCCCGCCGACTGCTGGCTGGGCTTTGTCTTCAGCTCACCGGAAGCCCTGAGGTACGGGATGAGAGTCAGATGCACGAACACAGCCCTCGCCCGCCCCACCTCCGTCGCGAGCTGCCTGATGGCCTCGAGGAACGGCAATGACTCTATGTCGCCTGCGGTGCCCCCTACCTCGACGATGGCGATGTGCACCCCTTCGCGGTGGCCTTCCGCTATCGCCCTCTTGATCTCGTCGGTGATGTGGGGGATGACCTGGACGGTCTTTCCGAGGTAATCGCCCCTTCGCTCTGCGGCGATCACGTTGGAGTAGATCCGTCCGGCCGTGAAGTTGCTGCTCCTGTTGCAGGTTATGCCTGCGAACCTCTCGTAGTGACCGAGATCGAGGTCCGTTTCCGCCCCGTCGTCGGTGACGTATACTTCGCCGTGCTGGTATGGGGACATTGTGCCGGGATCGACGTTCAGATAGGGATCGAGCTTCTGGATCGAGACCGAGTAGCCCCTCTGCTTCAACAGAAGGGCGATCGAAGCGGCGGTGATCCCCTTGCCGAGCGACGAAACCACGCCGCCTGTAACGAATACCAGCCGTGTGTCCGACATGTGGCGCTCCTTGGGCAGAAAGCCGGGAAAAGCTGAATATAGCCTCTGCGCGAAGCCGTCTCCACACCGCCGATCCCACGGCGCCATTGCGCGCCGCCGGGGGCGGCGGCAGACCTCCAGTCAACCCCGCGGATCGGAGAGTCCCGAGATGACCCTGACCCTGATGCTCGCCTCGCTGTTCCTCGTCTCCTCGTCGGAGCCCGAAGTCACGATCCTCGACAACGGCCTCACCGTCATCACGCAGGAGCTCCACTATGCGCCGGTCGTGGCCACGGCCGTCTCCTACCGCGTCGGATCGCGGAACGAGCGCGACGGGGCGAGGGGGATGAGCCACTTCGTCGAGCACATGATGTTCAAGGGCACGGAAGATATGCCCAAGGCCCGCTTCTGGCAGATAGTCCAGCGCGACGGCGGGATGGCCAACGCGTGGACTTCGAATGACATGACGGTCTACTTCCTCGTGCTCCCCTCCCACCTTCTCGACGACGCCCTGGCCATCGAGAGCGACAGGATGACGGGCTGCGTCTTCGACTCTGCGGAGGTCGTGGCGGAGAGGAACGTCATCCTCGAAGAGCGGAGGATGGGATCGGTCGACGATCCCGACGGCATCCTCTGGGAAGCTCTCGCTCTGGAGGCCTACAGGACGCACCCCTACAGACACCCGATAGTCGGATACGAGGAGGACATCTCCGTTTTCGACAGGGATGCGGCGCAGTCCTACTACAGAGCGTTCTACTGCCCGTCCAACGCCGTGCTGTCCATAGTGGGAGACATCGACACCGAGGACGCCCTGGCCAGAGTGAGGGCATTCTTCGGGGACATCCCGGCGGGTGGCACACCCCACGTCCCCGTCCCCATGGAACCCGCCCAGGTCGAGCCCCGCAGGGTCGAGCTGACCGCCCCTTCAGCGGTGTCGAGGGTTGCCGTGGCCTTCCATATCCCGGGCGGCGCCAATCCCGACAGCCCCCTCCTGGGGATGATCGCCACCTATCTCTCCGATGGCCGCTCCAGCATGCTGGAGCAGGATCTCGTGCAGTCGGGGATCGCCATGTCCGCCGGAGCCTGGTGCGAGGCCGGGATCGATCCGGG
>DIAQ01000075.1:32340-34075 GCA_002414865.1 candidate division Hyd24-12 bacterium UBA5074
GAGATCGACACGCTGCGGACGATCCCGCTCGCTGACGAGGAGATCTCCTCGCTGCGGACGCGGGCGAGGGCTGCGCAGGTGCTGGACAGCTCCAGTCCCCTGGGTCTCGCCCTGCAGTATTCGTCCGACAGGACGGCCTACGGGAACCACATGATGTCGCGCGACAACCTCTCCCGCATCGAGCGGGCGACAGCCGATGATCTCCTGGGCATCGCGGGCAGATACCTCGACCCTCGCGCCGCCACTTTCGCGGTCATGACGCCCGAAGGCGAAGCGCAGTTCAGCCCGCCCAGGCAGAGGCAGGACGCCCCCGTGGACATGCAGGAGCCCTCGTCCATCGACTACGAGGGCCTCGACATACCGGAAGCCCTGCTGGAGGCGCCCGGCACATCCGTCAGCGATGGCGCGGTGCATATGGTCCTGCCCAACGGTCTCGCGGTCTGGGTGAAGGAGGATCGGACCTTCCCGATCGTCGGCATATCCTTCGCGGTTCCGATGAGCGACTTCAGATGCCCTGCCCGGCTGACGGGGCTCGATGCGGTCACCGTCTCCGCTATGCTGCACGGGACTCCGGAGCTCGACTACGAGGCCTTCAACGCGAGGCTGGAATCCCTGGGCTACGGTATCGATTTCCACCCGTCGGACCTCTATTCGAGCGGCACGATGACGGTTCTGGCGGAGGACCTGCCCGTCGCCCTCCAGACGGTGTCCGACCTCCTCCTGCGGCCCGCCTTCCGAGTCGACGACGTAGCCACCGTGCTCGAGGAGGAGATCGCCGGAGTGGGCAGGAGGAGTGAGAGCATCTTCGCGGCGGGGAGCGACGAGCTCTCCAGGATGATGCTGGCAGACCCCTCCCAGGCGCGGATCCCGACTGTCGAGACCCTGTCCGCGATCACGAGGCAGGACGTGGTGGATTTCTGGAGCCTCTGCTGCAGGCCGGGCGGCTCGGCCATAGTCGTGGTGGGGGATGTGGACGCCGACTCCGTCTTCGCCTCCATCGAGGCGCTGTTCGGGGCATGGTCGGACCCGGACCTGCCGCTTCCCGGCGTGGAGCTTCCCGAGTTCTCGGCCGCCCGGGGGGACACGGCAGTGGTCCCGATGCCTGGGAAGTCGCAGTCCGCCGTCTTCATCGGGAGACCCGCCCCGGGCTATGACAACCCGCAGTACGCTTCGTTCAACCTGATGAACAGGATTCTGGGCTCCGGCATCGGCTCGCGGCTGGGACACTTCGTCCGTGACGACCAGGGCCTGGCATACGACGTGGGGAGCTGGGTGGAGACCTACGAGGACCGGGGCGTCTTCACCGCCTACCTCTCCACGAAGGCCGACTTCGCGCCGGGCGCGGCCGCCTCCGTCATCGGCGAGTGCGGGAGGATGGCCTCCGAGGAGGTCGATCCGATCGAGCTCCGGCTGGCGAAGTCGTGTGCGGTCGGCAGGGCCGCCCTGTCCGGGATGAGCTACAGGTCGCAGGCTGACAATCTGGTGTCCTGCTACATGACCGGGCTTCCGCCCGACTGGGACAGGATCAGCCTCGAAGCAGCCCTCCAGGTGGACGCCCGGGAGCTGATGGATGCCGCGGCCAGCTTCTTCGACGGTAACTGGTTCGTCAGCTTCGCGGGCGGCATAGGAGAGGACCTGCAGCCTCTGGACACCGACTGAGCGAGATGACGCACCTCCTCCCGGCCATCCTGTGCAATCTCGCGCTCGCCGGGATCGTCCGCGGGACGGCGGGGGA
>DIAQ01000075.1:34460-55642 GCA_002414865.1 candidate division Hyd24-12 bacterium UBA5074
GGACTGCAGTTCGGAGGAATCCAGTGCGGGCCGTACATCCCCCTGGACGGCAGCTTCATCCAGGTCTCCGACTCGGAAGTCGTTTTTTCCTCGCCCGGGATGATCGACTACGCGACGATGAACGAGCTGCCGGTTGCGTCGACGATAGACTACGAGCTGAGCGGCCGGGGCCTGGAGATCGCATTCACGATCTCGGCTGCGGGGACTGCCGAGCTGCTCTACCCGCTGGAGGCTGATTTCTCGGCCGAGTCGTTCGAGCAGGCCTCCTTCTCCAACCAGTCGGGAGTCGACAGGACGGTCGATCTCGACGGATCGCACGGCCTCCTGAGGATCACAGGGGACCAGATCGTGCGGCTGCTGAGGGAAGACGGACTCCTGCAGGCCATCTTCGTCTTCCCGAATCCGGCAAGGGCTGTTGTATGCCTCAGCGACGACGCGGAGCCGGGCGACGCATATCTGACTCTGAGGTTCTTCGACACCGAGCCTCCCCGTGAGACCGCCGCCGGCCCGGTGCTGCATTCCACACTCCCGGCGGGCTACACCGAGACGGTGAACCTCAGGATATCGTTCAGTCCCAATTTTATGCCGTCCTATCTGTCCGCTCATCCGGGATTCCTCGAGCGTTCCGCGGCATGGATGTTCGACGACATCCCCTTCCGGCATCCGCCCGACACCACTCTCTGGAGCTTCTCTGAGACATCGTCAGGCGGAGAGTTCGTCAGCGCCGAGCTCATCTCGCTGCTCGAGGCCCACACCGGCATGAAGATGAACTGGGTGGTCCTGCCTGACGCGATCCTCGCCCCCAATTGCGACTCGATGTGGGCGGAGCCGGGCATGGAGGGCAGCTGGTCCCACTGGCACTGCACCTGGAGGATCGCCACGGAGGCAACCCCCGGGTACCTTCAGTGGCTCGTCGACATCGACCAGGGGGTCTACCCATGGGCGGACCGCGTCACCCTGGGCTCGCACGGGTATCACCATACGCCGAGCCCCGATTCGGCATGGGATCCGTTTCACGAGTTCATCACCTATCAGCCTGCGGAGCATCTGGAGCGCTTCAGGATGATAAGGGAGGACTTCGAGGCGATCGGGCTGGACACCTCGCGGCACAGGGCCGTCAGGTTCCCCGGGCACAGGACCAGCCTCAGCGGGCTCCAGGCCATCATCGCCTATGGCTACTCGTTCTACTGCAACGGGGTCAGATGGTACGAAAGCATGGGGGGCGAGCCCTTCTACGACCTCTATATGTCCCATTACCAGACGCCGGAGGGGGGGATCTGGGGGACCAACACGGTCTGGTGGGGCGACTGCAGTATGATGTACCCCTATGCCTACCTCTCCACTGTCATGCAGCGTGGCAAGTTCGCACTTCTAGGCGCCCATCCGATAAACATGCTCGACGGAGGCAACCCCGCAGCCTATGCCAGGATCGATAGCGTCTGCAGCTCTCTCGAGAACGACTACGAGCATTTCGGATGGCTGCTCCCCGAGGAGTACGGCTTCTTCCTGTCGGAGACCGCCGGCCTGACGTTCAGGAGGATGCAGGGCCTCGGCAATCCCCTCCAGATAGACTTCACCGGCTCCACGAGCCGCTCGCAGACGATGGTCACCGAGCTCCTTCCCCTCATCTCGGTCGACGATGTCCTGCTCGACGGGGATCCGACGGCCTGGGAGATGCATGGCACCAGGCTCTTCACCAGTGTGGACGGACTGGGTCCTGGACTCCACCATGTCATGGTGTTCCTGGACGAGCCTCCAGTGGAGCCCGACCCCCCTCCGGACGTCCCGCCCGCCCTATTCCTTGCCTCTCCGTTCAGCGGAAGGACGTCGATGCGCGCGGAGGGCCTGCCCCCATCCGCCGGGGTTCGTCTGACGGTGTTCGACCTGGCGGGCCGCGTACAGCTCCGGGATTCTCTCCTGAGCACGGCTCAGGGAACCATCGACGGGACAGTCGACCTCTCGAGATGCCCCAACGGACTGTTTCTATTCGTCATCGACGGCCACGGCATCCCGCCGATCCGGGCCTGCGCGATCTCCCTCCCATCGGACTGAGCCTTTCCTGCCGAAGGTGTGGCGCCCGCGCCGGCCGGCGCATAGATTCGCCGTCCGGCGGCACTTCGGGAGGAGACTGATGCCCGGTGTGAGACTCGACGTGCTCTCGAACGGACTCACCGTGGTCTCGAGCAGCATGGACATCGCCCCTTCGGCGGCTTTCGTGATGTCGTACAGGGCGGGTTCCCTCTGGGAGAGCGACGAGAACAGGGGCCTGAGCCACTTCTGCGAGCACATGATGTTCAAGGGCTCGCGCCGCTGCAGCGGAACGCGATACTGGCAGCTGGTGCAGCGCAACGGGGGCATATCGAACGCCTTCACATCGAGGGATCTGACGGCCTACTTCACCGCGGTCCCTTCCTGCCGGCTCTCCGAGATACTGGAGATGGAGGCCGACCGGCTCCTCGATCCGCTCCTGGCAGAGGAGGATGTCGAGGCCGAGAAGGCGGTGGTCCTCGAGGAGCGCCGCTCCGCCAGCCTGGACAGCCCGACGGGCGCGCTCGACGAGCTGCTGTTCCGGACGGCCTTCAGCGCCCATCCATACCGTCACCCGATCATCGGCTACGAGGAGGACATCCGGTCCTTCCGCGGCGATGCCGTGCGGTCGTTCCACGAACGGTTCTACTCGCCCGCCAACGCTGTCATGGCTCTGGCGGGCGACATCGACGGCGACAGGGTCCTGGAGGAGGTTTCCACTCTCTTCGGCAGGGCAGGCGCGCCCAGGATCGTCAAGCCCGTGATAGCCCGCCCGGAGATGACCCCGGGGGATGCGGAGATGGTCCACAACTCCGACCTGCCCCGCCTCGCGACGGCCTATCAGGCCCCGGCCGGAGACGACAGACGCTCAGTTCTGCTCGACCTCCTGTCGCTGTACCTGGCGGGCGCACGGTCCAGCCGGCTTGAGGAGGTCCTCGTCCATGGCGGCACCGCCCTGGACGTCTCGGCCCAGGTCATGCAGGGCGCCGTCCCGGGCCTCTTCGTAGTCAGGGCCACACTCTACCCGGGCGTTTCACACTCCGATGCGCTTGCCGCGATAGAAGGAGAGCTGGAGGCACTGGCCTCGCACGAGCTGCCGGGGAATACGGTGTCCGACCTCAGGCGGCAGTACCTCGCGCTGCATACGATTTCCAACGCCACCCCCATAGGAGCTGCAGCCGAGGCTTCCATGGGCGCGGTGCTGTTCGACGACCCCGGCCATGCGGAATGGGCCCTGGAGGTTGCGCGGGAGGCAACTCCAGGATCCCTGCGGGCCGCCGCGGCAGAAGCCTTCGACAGGAGGAGGGCCGCCGTCGCGCGGCTGATCCCGTCGGGCACATCCTCCTCGTCTCCCTCCAGGCCGGCTCCCGGCGCGCCCGGTGACGTCGCGGCGCCGGCGGCGCTCGACCTGGAAGGCATCGATGTTCCCCGCGAGCTGCTGAAGCCTGTGTCCAGGAGCATGTCCGACGGCACGACCGCAGGGGTCCTGGGCAACGGCGCGAGGTTCCTGTTGAAGGTGGAGAGAACCTTCCCGGTGGTCGCCGTATGCTTCTCGACCCCGCTCGCATCCCGCCGCGAGCCCGTCTCCAGGTCCGGGCTGGCTGCCGTGACCGTGGAGCTGATGCATTACGGCACCGGAGACCAGAGGTACCGCGATTTCAGCTACAGATTGGAGAGGCTCGGTGCCGATCTGGTCTTCTCGCCGGGCGCCGAGCAGTCCCTGGGCACGATCCTGGTCCCGCGCGATGACCTGGAGGAGGTTCTTCCCGTGCTGTCCGACCTCCTGACGGCTCCCGCCCTTCGGGTCGAGGATTTCGACCGCGTTCTCGACGAGAAGGTCACGGAGGTGGTCCAGAAGCGCGAGTCGCCCTTCGGGAGAGCGCTGGAGCGCATCGCGGAGCTCATGTCGGACCCTCCGTCTGATGCGGGTATACCCACCGAGGACTCTCTTCGCTCGATAACCGTTGCCGATGTCAGGGCATTCCATTCCTCGTGCTGCAGACCGGAGGGAACCGTCATCGCAGTTGCAGGGGACTTCGACCCGGACTCGGTGCCCGGGCTCCTCGAGCGCAGCTTCGGCAGATGGAAGTCTCCAGGGACCGACCTCCCACCGCTCCGAAGGAGCAGGACCCCTGCCGTAACAGCCAGGGACGACCTCGCCATGGAAGGCAAGTCCCAGACGGTCGTTCTGGCTGGCTTCGACGCCCCGAGCCGCGACTCGGAACACTCTCACGCCTTCAGGCTCCTCAACTTCATCCTGGGTGACGGCATCGGCTCGAGGATAGGAAGGCACATACGCGAAGAGCTGGGCTTCGCCTACACGGCGGGGACCGAATACATGGCAGGCGAAGACCAGGGGAGGTTCCTGGCCTACCTCGCCACGTCGCCCCGGACCGCTGCAGCCGGGCTCGACGCGGTGATGAGGGTCCTGGAGGACACGGCCTCGGCGGGAGTCGTCCCAACCGAGCTGGAGATGGCCCAGGCGGCTGCCGTCGCAAGACACTCCATGGGCATGAGCGACCTGGACGCAGTTGCCCAGTATCTCGCCAGAACCGCGGCGCTCGGTCGCCCGCTCGACCATGACACGAAGTCGATCGAGAGGCTCCTGGCCGTGACCCCTGACGGGATAGCCGACGCCTGTGCTAACCGGCTCGACGCCGACAGGGCATTCGTCGTGACCGCGGGCGCCCCTCCCGCCTAGCCTTCCTCTCCCCTGCCCAGACGCAGCCCGGAGAGCACCAGGGCCAGTCCCGCAAGGGTGGCGATCCCGATTCCCTCGCCCGTCAGGAGTGCGATCCATGCGAGCGACGCGAAGGGGGTGAGATACACCAGCCCCCCGACCTCGGCCGGTGATTCCGCCAGTGACAGGGCCTTCATCCATATCACGTAGGTGAGCCCCATCTCGAAGAGGCCTGTCCAGGCGCATCCCGCCGCTGCGGAGGAGAGGTCTGCGGGAAGGCCTGCCTCTCCGGTCGCGATGCCCCAGGCGAGCAGATAGGCGACCCCCCATGCGAAGTTCCAGAAGAGCCTGGCAACGGGCTCGCAACGGTCTCTCATGTTGAGGAGCCAGTAGAGCGCCCAGAGGACGGTGCTGAGCAGCGCGAGGAGTATGCCCCCGACCGCCGGTCCGGAACCTCCGGCCGGGTTCCCGGCAAAGGCCAGCACGGCAACGCCCCCGAAGCTCACGGCCATTCCTGCCGCGTTTCGAAGCCTCAATCTCCTGCCGAGAAGCGGCACCGAGAGCAGCACGAGCATCAGCGGCCAGAGATAGTTGATCACCATCGCGATCTGGGCGGGCAGCAACGAGTAGGCGTTGATGAGGACCAGGTAGTAGACGAACGGGTTGATGAGCCCCCTGACGGCACCGCCTGCAATAAGGCTCCTCGACGCCGGGAGGCGTCCGTCGCGGAACAGGCAGTATGCGGCAAGGAAGAGGAGCGAGACCGCGGACGACCCGAGCACGAGCTGCAGGGGCGTGCAGACCCGCAGGGTGAGCTTGAAGGCGGCAGCCGCAGAGGACCAGAGCGCCACCGCCGCGAGCCCGAACACCTTCGATCGCCTCATCCCGCCGAGTCCCTTCCGACAGGTCCTGTCCATCGTCGCAACTATATGTAGATTGTGTCCTTCCAAAAGTACACCAGATATTGTGGTCCCATTCTTGACGACGGCCCGCTCCAGCCTATCTTCGTTCATCCCCCCGGGGGACGGGGAGAAACAAACCGGCCGGGTTCGAGGAATATCATGGGCATGGACTGGCTCGTAAGAAAGTCGGGCGGAGAGGTCGAGGCCTTCCGCAAGGCGAAGGTGGTCTCGTCCGTCGAGAAGGCGCTTGCGTCCTCCGAGACGAGCGAGAGCGCCACCGACATAGCCGACCAGGTCGAGGCCGCGCTCTACATGAGCTTCTTCAGGCGCGGATCGATACCGAGCGTCGAGCAGGTGCAGGACTTCGTCGAGGAGACCCTCATGATGAGGAATCTCCACTCGGCGGCCAGGCAGTACATCCTTTACCGCGAGAAGCGCAACGAGGCCGGCGATGTCGAGCGCCTGTTCAGCGGCCTCGATGCGCTGGTGGGGGACTACCTGGGGCGGCAGGACTGGCGGGTGAACGAGAACTCGAACATGAACTACTCGCTCCAGGGGCTCAACTTCTACCTGTCCAGCTCTATGACCGCCCGCTACTGGCTGGGCAGGATCTACACGCCGCTCATCAAGGAAGCCCATGACAGCGGCGACATCCACATCCACGACCTGGGCGTCCT
Organism: candidate division Hyd24-12 bacterium UBA5074; assembly: GCA_002414865.1. Taxonomy (GTDB): domain Bacteria; phylum Fermentibacterota; class Fermentibacteria; order Fermentibacterales; family Fermentibacteraceae; genus UBA5938. The sequence continues at coordinate 40,748 of DIAQ01000075.1, forward strand.
CGGACCCTACTGCGTGGGGTGGGATCTGACCGAGCTGCTCCAGGAAGGCTTCAGAGGAGCCCGGGGCAAGATCGAGTCGGCGCCGCCCAGGCATCTCCGGACAGCCCTGGGACAGATCGTGAACTTCTTCTACACCCTGCAGGGCGAGGCGGCCGGCGCGCAGGCCTTCTCGAACTTCGACACGCTGCTCGCTCCCTTCGTGAAGAAGGACGGCCTCTCCGAGAGCGAGGTGCGCCAGGCGCTGCAGGAATTCCTGTTCAATGTCAACATCCCGACCAGGGTCGGTTTCCAGACCCCCTTCACCAACATCACCCTCGACCTCAGGGTGCCGGCCGGCATGGCCGGGAAGCAGGCGATGATGGCGGGCGAGCCCGCGGGATTCACCTACGGGGACTGCCAGCCCGAGATGAATGCCATCAACAGGGCCTTCGCCGGCCTGATGATGCAGGGCGATTCGAAGGGCCGCATCTTCACCTTCCCGATACCCACGTACAACCTCACGAGGGACTTCGACTGGGAATCGGACGAGCTCAGACCGCTCTGGGAGATGACGGGGAAATACGGCATCCCATACTTCAGCAACTTCGTCAACTCCGACATGAACCCGGAGGACGCCCGCAGCATGTGCTGCCGCCTGAGGCTGGACAACAGGGAGCTCCGCAAGCGCGGCGGCGGCCTGTTCGGATCCAACCCGCTGACGGGATCGATCGGCGTGGTCACGATCAATCTCCCGAGGCTCGCATGGCTCTCCAGGAACGGCGGCGACTTCTTCGGAAGGCTCGGGGCCGTCATGGACATCTGCAGGGACTCGCTGGAGCTGAAGCGTCGCGCAGTCGAGGAACTGACGGAGAAGGGGCTCTATCCCTACACGAGGCACTATCTCAGGACCGTCCGCGGCTCCTCGGGCTCATACTGGGCCAACCACTTCTCTACGATCGGGCTCCTGGGGATGAACGAGGCCTGCGTCAATTTCCTCGGGAAGAACATCATCGACGACGAGGCACGGAACTGGGCCGTCGAGGTTCTCTCCTTCATGAGAGACCGCCTGGCCGGCTACCAGGAGCAGACAGGGAACCTCTTCAACCTGGAGGCCTCGCCTGCCGAAGGCGCCTCCTACAGGCTGGCCAGGAAGGACCGGGAACGCTTCCCCGACATCTACACCATGGGTTGCTCCGAGCCTTATTACACGAACTCGGTCCATCCGCCCGTCACCTCGCGGACGGACATCTTCGGGCTGCTGAGCCATCAGGATCCCCTGCAGGAGATGTTCACGGGCGGCACCGTGGTCCATATCTTCATCGGCGAGGCGATAACGGACTGGAAGGTCGTCAGGCGCCTGGCGCGGTCGATAGTCGAGCATTTCAGGCTCCCCTACTTCAGCTTCACGCCGACCTTCTCGATTTGCCCGGTCCACGGTTATCTTCCGGGAGAGCAGCACTTCTGCCCCTACCCGCACTCCGATGCCGAGATCGCCACCTTCGGCGAAGTCACCGATGCAGACCCCACGATGCCCGATGGCAGCTTCAGGGCGGTCGGCCGGGAGGACGATCCCGGCCAGGGCAGCCTTTTCCTTTCAGTAGGGAGGATCGAATAGACATGCCGGACGAAAGCGCAGCTTCCGGGCCGAAGATGAAGGCCGTCAGAACCGAGGTCTACTCCAGGGTCGTGGGCTACTACAGGCCTGTGCAGGACTGGAACAAGGGCAAGCAGGAGGAGTTCGCGCAGAGGGAATACGTCGAGCTCCCCAAGGAACCCGAGCCGGGGGGACAGGCTTGATCCGATCCTTTCTCGGGACGAGCCTCATCGACTACCCGGGACGGATTTCCTCGGTCGTCTTCGTGGGCGGCTGCAACCTCTCCTGCCCCTTCTGCCACAATCCCGAGCTCGTGAGGCCGGACCTCCTCGAGGACCAGTACAGCCTCGACGAGGGCGAGGTAATCGCATCCCTCCAACAGAGGCGCGAATTCGTCGAAGGGGTCTGCATCACGGGCGGGGAGCCGCTCCTGCATCCGGGGCTGATCGCTTTCCTCGGCAGGATCAGGGACGAGACGGGTCTGCCTGTCAAGCTCGACACGAACGGCACCGTCCCGGCGAAGCTCTCCGAGGCGGCGGACCTCGTTAACTACGTCGCCATCGACATCAAGTCGTCTCCCGAAGGGTATCCCGACGCGACGGGGGGGAGGTCGACCGTCGATCCCGTGCTCGAGTCAGTCGTGATCGCGAAGGATTTCCCGGCGTACGAGCTCCGCACGACCATGGTCCCAGGGATCGTGTCAGCCGAGGATATAGAGAAGGTGCTCTTCCTCACCGGACGGGTAAAGAAGTACGTCCTTCAGAGGTTCCGCTCCGAAAAGACCCTCTCCCCCGAATTCACAGGAGTGCCGCCCTATTCCCGCGCATATCTCGAAGCGACCGCGGAGCGGCTTCGCATCTTCGCCGACGAGGTAGTGATAAGATCCTGACAGAGTGGGGAGGGGCGACGGAGGGTGCTTCCGCTGACCGGCCGGCTGGCAGGAAGAGCTAGGCCGCCCCTCCCCGGGCAATGAGATACCGTTTCTGGCACAGCGTGCCCTGCCTGACGAATCGGTTCCCTGGCAACTGCGGCCTGCGTTCCGCAGTCCTGCCCGCCGGACGACTGTTATAGCCTCATTTCATCCCCGGGTTCCAGGATGTCCGAGCCTTGTCCCTTCGGACCCGCCTGCGGCCTCCGGGGCGCCCGTGACCGTCCTTGTGATCTCCCTCCCGGAAGAGCATCATCGCGAGCTGTCTCCGCTTCTCGGTCGGCCTGCGCGCGACGAATGCAAGCGGACCGCCCGAGGGATCCAGCCCCGTGTAATACATGGCAGTGGCCATCGTCATCGGCGCGGGGAGGAACACCTGGACCTGCCTGGGGCGCAGATGCTGGCTCCGCAGCACCTCCTGGAGCCTCCTCATGTGCTCCTCCGTGGAGCCCGGGAAGGCTGCGATGAGGTAGGGAAGCACGTACTGCTCCTTCCCCGCCGCCGCCGAAGCCTCGTCGAACATCCGGCAGAATTCCAGATAGCTCTCCAGTGATGACTTCCTCATCAGCCGGAGGACATCCGGGGAGAAACTCTCGGGTGCGATCTTCAGGTGGCCGCCCGTGTACGAGGCCGCCAGCGCCTTCACGAAGGCCGGGTCCTTCACAGCGAGGTCCAGCCTGATCCCGCTCCCCACGCTGACGTGCCTGACACCGGGCGTGCCCGCGACTGCGTCGAGGAGCGCCGCGTAGCCGGATCCACGGGTCGCGAAGTTCCGGCAGATCGACGGGAACAGGCAGGAGATCCTGCGGCACGAGGCTTCCGCGGCCCGGTCCCTGCAGCCCAGGGAGTACATGTTCGCCGTCGGACCGCCGACGTCCGTGATGGTCCCCCGGAAGCCAGGCGCAGATGCGATCCGCTCGGCTTCGGCGAGGACCGATTTCCTGCTGCGTGATCGCACGGCCTTCCCCTGGTGCAGGCCCAGCGCGCAGAAGCTGCAGCCTCCGGCGCATCCCCTCACCGCCGTGATGGAATCGCGGATCATCTCCCATGCCGGGACGGGCCCCTCATACATGGGATGCGGGAGTCTTGTGAACGGAAGGGCATACACGGCATCCAGCTCAGCCGTCTCGAGAGGAGGGGCCGGAGGCTGGACGATGACGGCGCGCGTGTCGGTTCTCTGCAGCAGCATTCTGCCGCTCCATGGATTCGATTCGGCTTCCAGCATCCTGGTCATTTCCATGAAAGCCGCCGGGGAGGATGACACCTCCTCGTGGGACGGAAGCTCGACAGCCCCCTCCGCCATCTTGCCGCGCAGCTCCGACGAGCCTGCCCATACGGCCGTCCCGGCTATCCCGGGAAGCGGGAGGCCCTCCTCCATCCTTCGCGCGATCTCGACGATCTGCCTCTCCCCCATCCCGAATACGAGAATGTCCGCGCGGGTGTCGAGGAGGATCGAGCGCCTGACGGCGTCACTCCAGAAATCGTAGTGGCTCAGCCTTCGGAGACTCGCCTCTATCCCGCCCAGGACGAGGGGAGTGCCTGGCATGGCCTGGCGAATCCTGTTCCCGTATGCGAGGACCGCGCGGTCCGGCCTCAGACCGGGCCTGCCGCCCTCGCTGTAGTCGTCCTCGGAGCGCCGCCTGCCCAGTGACGTGTAGTTCGAGACCATCGAGTCCATGGCTCCAGCGGTGACGCCGCAGAAGAGGCGCGGGACCCCGAGCTTGAGGAAAGCCCCTGGATCGGTCCAGTCGGGCTGCGGCAGGATTCCGACCTTCAGCCCTAGCGACTCGAGCAGCCGTCCGACGAGAGCGGCGCCGAAGGAGGGATGGTCCACATACGCGTCGCCGGTTACCACCACGACATCGCATCGGTCCCACCCGAGCAGATCCATCTCTGCACGGGATGCAGGCAGGAACCGGGTGTTGGTTTGACTTCCGTTCATGCCCGTTACATTGTGCGGCGGAGGAAGGTGATGCAAATGAAAAAGGCATTCGCGCTGCTCGTCATCGCCGCCTTGCTCGCCGCGGCTGACGCTCCGGTCTCCCCTGTGCTGTGCAACCCCATCATCTCGGACTACATGTACGACGACTGCACGGCCTGCTGGATCACCTGGACCGGCGAGTGGAGGGCTGTCGCCTTCGGCGACATGGGCTGCCTTCTCACCGGGGCCGAGCTGTGGTTCTACCACTCCTCGACCTGGCCCTGGGACACGTCGCAGTTCGGCATATCCGCATGGGAGTGGGGATCCTCCGGGCCGGGGACCATGACCGACTGCGACACATGGTCTGCGATGCACATGACTGCCGCTATTGCGCCTCTGTACTGCCCCGCCGACTCCTTCTGGGTCATCATGCATACAGGCTTCTCCTCGGGCGGATGGCCTTCCGTGCTGGGCGACGGCAGCCCGAGGTCGGACCCGCACAGCCTCTACTCCGATGATTTCACGAACTGGACGCCCTGGAATCCCGGTACGGGCAGCTGCGACTATCTCATCCGGGGCAGCAGCATCATGTGGGGCCTGCAACCCTCGACCTGGGGGAGCATCAAGAGCTGCTGGTGACCTGTCCGTTCCTCTGACGCAGCCGGCATCGCCCAGCCTCCCGCACCTTCCGCGTACGGATCACGACAGAGGTGAGAACCCTGCGCCCTCCGGGCTCGTCCGCACCGTGTGCGCAGCCGTCTTCCGTCTCCAGGAGTTCGGATCGCTGCCGGAAAGCCCCGGGGACGATGCCGGCTCTGCTGCGGAAGGTCATATTCCTCCATCCCGGGGGCGCGGAATGTCGGGCATTCCCGGCTCCGCCGCGCCTGCTCCCGCACCCGGGGAGGGGAAGGCGGCAACCTGACAGACTGGATCCAGCTCCTCCTGCTCGCATCCGCAGGGTGCGCCGCCGGATTCTTCAACGTGGTCGCCGGAGGCGGCTCCCTGCTGACTCTGCCCGCACTCATCCTCATGGGGTATCCCCCGGTCGTGGCCAACGGCACCAACAGGCTGGCCGTCCTGGGGCAGAGCGCATCCTCGGTGCTGACATTCCGCAGGAAGGGCTTCTACGGCCTCCGGACAGCGGTGTTCCTCTCCGTCCCTGCCTGCATCGGAGCGGTGGCGGGCACGCTCGCGGCCCTGCATGTCTCCGCCGGCCAGTTCCGCGTGCTCCTCTCGACCGTCATGCTGGTCGCAGCCGCAACGCTCTTCGTGCCCCGCAGGCGCGGCTCGGTGGAGGACAGGCTTTCTCCGCGCGCCATGCCCCTGCAATTCGCCATTTTCGTCCTCATCGGCTTCTACGGCGGCTTCATACAGGCCGGGGTGGGCTTCCTCATAATGGCTGCCCTCTCCGGCCTGGGCCGCCTCGGGCTGGCGCGCACCAACAGCATCAAGGTGCTCGTCGTGGGAGCCTATACACTCCCCTCCCTGGCCATCTTCGTAGCGAACGGCAGCATCGCCTGGCTGCCCGCGCTCGTCCTCACCGCCGGCAACGCTCTGGGCGGGTGGGTCGGCACGTTGTTTTCCGTCGCTAAGGGCGAAGGGCGGATCCGCGCGATCCTGGCCATGGCGGTGGCAGCTATGGCTCTGAAGCTCGCAGGTGTGTTCTGAATCGAACGGGAGGCGGCATGAGAGCGGTCAGCGTGGTTTCAGTGGTCCTCGGCCTCGGCGTGTTCGTACTGGGCATTCTGGGCCTCCTCAGCGGCGGCGGGGCGGGATCGGGCATCCCCGTGCTGATCGGCGCTTCGCTGGCATATCTCGGCTTCCGGGGCGGCAGGCGCGGAACGGTCGTTTTCGGGCACGGATGCATCGTTGCGGGATGCTATCTCACAGCCTGGGGGGTTCATGTGGCCCAGGTCGTGGGCTCGGCTCCGACCTGGCTGCAGATCGTCACTCAACCCCTGTTCTGGGGTCTGTTCTCGATCTTCGGCGGCATCTGTGCCAACTTCCACGCATTCTGCTCCTGCGTCAGGAAGATGTCCGGGGAGGAGAAGAGCGCCTGCTGCAAGGATTGACAGGCTGTCTCCGGCCTACATCTCCAGTATCCCCCTGATGACGTCCGGGTCGGTCGCGATCCTCCAGAACCTCTTCCCCGCGATGTCCATGCCAGGCCGTTCGCAGGGCAGGTCAGGACTGCCTCCGGGGCTGTCCATGGCGTAATCCGAGAGCCCGACGGCCAGGGTATCCCGTACCGCGGGAGTCCTGATCACGGCAGAGAAGTCCACGAGCTGGGAATCAGTGCCGACCGAGCCCGTCGCAGCGATCATCCGGCCTCCTTCCCAGACCAGCATCGAGTCCGCCGTCAGCTCGAGCGTGTCCCCCCGGAGCTCCCAGCCACCCCATACGGTGCGCAGCCGGGACTCCCCGTCCATCTCGTTCTCGTGCCATTCGTACACCCCGCCGGGGAGCAGGGCGTACAGCTCGCAATAGCCGGAGCCCACGCATGTCGAGTTGTGCCAGAGGCCTTCCAGCGCGGGTGCGCCTCCGTGAGGCAACTGGAGCGAGAGGATGACTGCGAGCAGGGGCATGTCGGTCCTTCCCCTACTCCCGGACGAGTCCCGGAGGCAGGGGCTCGGTGGAGAGCCAATCCCCTAGTTTTTCACGGGCTCTCTGCACATAGGCGGCATTTCTCGCGTCAGGAGCGTGCCTGCGGGCCAGGGCCGGGAACAGTCCGAAGTTGATGTTGCTGGGCTGGTAATGCTTCCACTGAGACGAGGTGGCGTGGTGCAGCAGGCTGCCCATGGCGGTCTCCGCAGGCGGCGGGAGCGGCTCGTTCCCCAGAACCCTCGCGGCCGTGAACAGCCCGGCCATGATCCCGCATGCCGCAGACTCGATGTAGCCTTCCACTCCTGTTATCTGACCGGCCAGGGTCACCTCCTCGCGACCCCTCACGCGCAGGGTGCCGTCGAGGATCGCCGGGCCGTTGACGAATGTGTTCCTGTGCATCGAGCCGTACCTGAGGAATTCGGCCCTGCCGAGACCGGGGACGAGCCTGAAGACCCTCCGCTGCTCCGGGTGAGTCAGCTTCGTCTGGCAGCCCACGAGGTTCCATGCCGTGCCGGCCGCATTCTCCATCCTGAGCTGGATCACGGCGAAGGGACGCTGCCCGGTGCGCGGGTCCACGAGACCCACCGGCTTGAGAGGCCCGTGGAGGAGAGAGAGGCTCCCGGAGGCGGCGATGACCTCGACAGGCATGCAGCCGCTGAAGTGCAGCTCCCTCTCGAACGAGCGGAGCGGCACCGTCTCCGCCGAGAGAAGCTCGTCCAGGAAGGCCTGGTAATCGTCTTCCGACAGGGGGCAGTTCAGGTAGTCGTCGCCTCCGCCCTTGTCGTAGCGCGACTGGGCGAAAACCGCGGTCATGTCGAGCGACTCCGCGGATACGACAGGTGCGATGGCGTCGTAGAAATACAGGTGCTTAGAACCGGCGAGCAGCTCTATCTCGGCGGACATCCGGTCGCTCGTCAGCGGACCCGTCGCCAGGATGACGGGCCTGCCCGGGGGTATCCCGGTCGCCTCCCCCCTGACCACGGACACAAGGGGATCAGCCTCGAGCCTTTCCGTCACGGCCCTTCCGAATTTCTCCCTGTCCACGGCGAGGGCGTCGCCGGCCGGCACCCTGCAGGCGTCGGCGGCATCCATGACGAGGGATCCGAGTGCCCTCATCTCCTCCTTGAGCAGTCCGGCCGCATTCATCGGGTTGGAGGATCTGAGCGAGTTCGAGCAGACCAGCTCCGCCAGGAGGGAGGTGCGGTGCGCGGGAGTGCATGCGCAGGGCCTCATCTCCATGAGCTCGACGCTGATTCCGGCCCTTGCGAGGGCCCAGGCGGCTTCGCAGCCGGCAAGGCCTCCTCCGATCACCAGGACCTTCCCGGGCATGGCGGGGCGGGCGGGCGGCATCATCGCGCAGGATGCCGGGCACCGGATGGAATCAGGATGGCCATCAGCGCATCACCGTGAGCTTGCGCACGAGAGTTCCGCCGGGGAAGGCGAGCCTTGCGAAGTAGATCCCGCCGGGCATGCCTGCACAGTCCCACTCGCAGACATGCCAGCCCGCCTCCTGAAGGCCGCTGCCGGGGGTCGCCACTATCCGTCCGTCGAGCGAGAAGATGTCTATCCTCGCCGGTCCTGATGATGGCAGGCAGTACCGTATCGCGGCGGAGGATGAAGCCGGGTTCGGGCTGGGCTGCTCCATCGCGGCACGCCCTCCGGGACTTGTCCCGCCGATGCCGGTGATCGTCCAGGTGATCGTTGTGGAGACCGCGCTCGACAGGGCGAAATCCTCGCCCACGGATTCCACGAGGAGGGTCGTCTCGTCCTCTCCCTCGGCGCGCTGGACCGCCGGCACGAAGTAGGCGCTGCCTGGTGTGGCGCCGAGGAATGTCCTGCTGTCGTCTGCGTTGAGACGGTATACGTTGTATTCACGCACCCCGTCGTCCGGCGATGCGGTCCAGCGGAGTCTCACAGTCCCGTTGTCGTCGTCGATCTGGTAGAAGCCCTCCACCCAGAGCCCGGACGGAGGCTGCGGCGCCTGGGGCATTCCGTCCAGCAGGGCGATCCTGCCAACCCGGATCTCGTACCCTGTCAGCGCGCTGCCCGAAGAGAACCTCAGGCCGACGGCCTCGAGCGTCCTCCCGGCGAACTGCCCCAGCGGAAGCGTCTCCAGTTCCCATCCGGCGCCGGAGGAACTCCCCGCGCTGATGTACTCCGACATCCCGGAGGTGTCCGTGAAGTCGAGGGCCAGCTCCATGTGAGAGGGAGATCCGGCCGACGATGTCCGGAATGCCAGCTGAGCGATGCTGGAGGACGACAGGCTCAGATCGGTCTTGTACAGCTGGAGCGTCGTGGGCGAACCAGGGGCTATGTCGCCGGTCACTTCCAGGCAGGTTCCGCCGTAATAGGCGTCATCCCATACGAGATCCGGATAGAGGGGAGTTCCCGGGCAGTCGGCGATCCAGCGCCACGTCGGGAGCACGTCCTGAAGGCTGGGGTTCGCCCACTCGCCGCTTCTCCTGACGGCCCCGTCGATCGAGTAGAGGGTTCCCTGCCCGGTGTTGAAGTTGGTGACGAAAGGCAGGGCATCTATGGGTGACTTGTCCACCACATAGTGTGCCATGCCCTTCCATGCCTCCGATGTCGCGGTGTTGCTCGGATCTCGGTTGGCGCCCACCCAGAACCTGTTCTCGCGCTGGTAGAAATCGACCGGACCCGAGGAGGAGTTGAAGCACCATTCGGGTCTGTAGAAGCCAAGGGATGTCCTGTGGGGCTGGCCTTCCGGGAAGACGGCGTCCCAGTTCACGGATGTCCCGTATCCGTTGGCCTCCACGTCCACACCGGCGAACAGCTCGTACTTCGAGCGCCCGAGGCTCTGCGCCAGGTTGCCCGAGTTCGTGAGGCCTGTGGAGTTCCACCCGAAATTGATGAAGAACTCGTCGGAGATGATCTCCCCATCGTGGAAGAACATGTCGTTGTTCGAGTTGAGTGCGTTCTGCCAGGAGATGGCGCCGTTTTCGATCATGGCGTCGTACCACATCACATCGATGTCTGAGGTCGTCTGGATGTAGTCCATGAAGTCCCGCACCTGCATCGCCAGCTCGGCGTTGCCCCCCGCTGTCTCCTGGTTGACGAACCAGCCCTCGAACCCGTAGTACTCCGCGACTTCGATCAGCTTGTCCGCCACGGGGAAGCTGCTCCCTTCGCGCTGCACCAGGTCCCACACCCATTGGATCTGACCGCCGTATACGGTCGGCGGGAAGAAGATGGTTCCGTATACCGGCACGCCGTTCCGATGAGCCGCGTCGATGACGTAGGGGCTGGGGGCGAGGATGAGCCCCTCCCCTGCGGAGCCTCCCCAGAAAACCATGATATCGATGTACATCCAGTAGTTGGGCGCGAAGATATCGAAGTCGTCGAGACCCTGGGACGGGTTGGCGCTCGTGCTGAACCACGCGCAGAGGGCGGCGATCGAGGCCTCCCCGGGGCGGGCGTGAGCGTTCACCTGGATGTCGCCCGTGAAGCGGCCGGCCAGAGGCACCGATCCCTTGTTGTATGGCGCGTCGAGGTCGGAGGACGGCGTCCATGTCAGGAGGTCGTCCGGATACCAGTACGAGCAGTATGGCTGTCCGGGCAGGCCCTGCGCGACAGCGCCGGCTGCCAGCATGCAGGCGATCGCAGGCCAGATATGCTTCATTCTCTCCCCGCCTCCTCCGTCGTGTGCCGTCCGAAGATAATGCCGGCGTTCCCCTGCGCGGACTGCCTCTGCAGAGGCTAAGGCCCGCGCCCGGGCCTGGCGGAAGGCGCTCCCTTCCGTCAGATTCTCCACCCATGCAGAGGAGGGTGTCTACGGGGAAGCGGTCGTCCGAAGGATCCTACCAGGTCATCTGGAGAGTCGTTGCGTGCATCCCGCGGGGCAGGGTCTCAACCTACGCCGCGATAGCCAGGATGGCCGGTCTGCAGGGCCGCGCCAGGATGGTGGGCTATGCCATGCATTCCCTGCCCGAGGGCTCCGGGATCCCATGGCACCGGGTCATCAACTCCAGGGGGGGCATAAGCGCCCATCCCGATCCATTGTTCGGTCAGATGCAGCGCGGCCTGCTGGAGCAGGAGGGGGTGGTCTTCGGCCCGGGAGGGCTTGTGGATCTGGAGCGATGGGGGTGGCTGGGAGAATGATCCGCCTGCGGGAAAAGTGTGACAGACCCCTCCCGGATCTCGAGAACGAGCCTGGGAACTCCATCCTCGCGCTCCTCGGCCTGCTCGTGATCGTTTCGCTGTCGATCTGGCTGGCTGGGATATGGGAGCAGATCCCCGAGACCGTGGCGACCGCCATCGACACCTCGGGAAACACCCGCGAAATGGGTCCGAAGGAGGAAATCCTCATCCTCCCGGCGCTCGCGGCAGTGTTCTGGGCAGGTTTCGGACTGCTGGCGAGGATACCCCACAAGTACAACTACCCGGTCCGCATAACGCCGGGGAACGCCCAGCGCCAGTATGCCCTGGGAGTGTCGCTGATGAGCTGGATGAGGCTTCTCGTGCCCCTTCTGCTGTGCTTCACGGCCTGGTCGGGGACGAGGGCATCCGCACCCGGCCCAGGGGCTGAGGTTCCGGCGGGCGAGATGGCGCTGACTCTGGCCCTCATGCTGACCGTCGCCGTGCACATGGCTCTGATGATAAAGGGCAGGGGGGCGGCTACTTCTCGAACCTGAACTCCTCGAAGTCTCCGAGTCTTTCGTAGCCTATCTTCATGTAGATGCCGTTGGACACAGGATTCGCGACATCGGTGAACAGGGTGCAGAACAGCCGCCCCTGATCGAGCATCAGCCTGCTGAGCGATGACACGCAGCTCGTGGCGTATCCGCGCCCTCTCAGCTCGGGCGGGGTATAGACGAGGCTGACCGTTTCTCCGTTCCAGGTTCGCCTGCTCCTTGCCGCCATGGACACGGGCGCTCCGTCGATCCAGAGGAAGACTTCGCCGGCACGTATCTGCTCCGTGACGGCCTCGGAGGATTCCAGGGGGGCATCCTCCCCGAAGCAGTCGATGTGGAACCTCCCGTTCCAGCGGAGGACCAGGTCCTTCTCCTCCTCGGAAGCCTTCCTGAGGGCGCCCGGGGCCATCCGTACATCTGCCGGCGCGCTCAGGGAATACACGCCGAGGGACATCGAGCGCCTGGCATGGATCGAACCCGGACCGCCGAAGGCCCCGCTCCAGCAGGTTGCGAAGCGGCCTGCGAGTGGAACGGGACCTATGACTCCCGGCACGTCGCGCCCCTCGGAGAGGAGAAGGTCCACGAGGCAGGCCATCGCTTCGTCCGGCCAGGAGGGCCCGTCGCAGAGGATCAGATTGTGGGGCGGCGTCATCATGACGGCGCCGGCAATCGCCGAGTCCAGTTCGCAGGTGGCGAAGAAGGGGCTGTCTCCGGGCCGCATACCCCGGGAAAGCATGCGTATGCAGAGTCCGATGGGGAGGCTGTTCATCTCCTCCCGGACACTCATCACCGGACCGGCGGCATCCAGGAAGGCCCCCGGACCATGATGGAGCACCGGCTTCGCCCTGCTCATCTCACTCCACGGTCGAGTCCAGGATGGAGCCATCCATCCCTATCCTCGTCAGCCTGAGCGGGAAGGAGGATGCGGCCATCTCCTTCGCGGATCTCACGACGCGCACAAGGCCTCCGCAGCAGGGCACCTGCATGAAAACCACCTCGACGGAGCGGATGTCGTTTCTCGCGAAGATCGCCGCCAGCTTCTCGATATAGGACGCAGCATCGTCGAGCTTCGGGCAGCCCACAAGCACCGAGCGCCCACGCACGAACCTGCGATGGAAGTCCGCGAACGCGAAAGGCGTGCAGTCCGCTGCGATCAGGAGGTCCGAGCCGTCGAGCCAGGACGCCGTCTCCGGCACCAGAGTGATCTGGACGGGCCAGTTCGAGAGCTGGGAGACCGCCGGGGCCCCCGAAGGCGTCGGCGCCTCGGGACCGAGAATCCTCACCGCACTGCCCGGGCAGCCGCGCGGGGGGTGCGGAGCGGAGAATTCCGCCGCTTCCCTCTCCTCTATGGTCAGAGCGCCCGTCGGACACCCGCCGATGCATGCCCCGAGGCCGTCACAGTAGGAGTCCTTGACCAGCCTCGCCTTGCCGTCATGCATCTCTATCGCGCCTTCGGCACAGGCCGAGGCGCATCGCCCGCAGCCATTGCACCTTTCTGCGTCTATCCTGAGGATCTTCCTTGCAGTCATAACGACAACCTCCATGTGTTCTGCAGGAATCTCGCGACGTCGGCCGGGAAGTGCAACTTCCTCCGGATCGAGCGCTTGACACATGGCGCGAGACCAGGGGTCATCACCCCAGCGGACCCGAACGCTGAACGGAGACCGATGTGAGCCTTCGCATCTGCGACGTCTCGAAGTTTGTTGTCATGGCTTCGGTCCTGGCATGCTCCCAGCCCTTCCCTCCCTCCGAGGGTCGACAGGACATCAGCTGCGGCCAGGCATGCGCCGTCGAACAGGTCTCCCTCTTCACCGTGACCGCCGACTCCTGCCTGTCGAACAGGAGTTCTCTGATAAGTGCCGAAGCGATGTACTATGGAGCACACGACGCCTGCACGACTGATCCCGATGACCTGTACGAACTCCTGGGCTGGGTGTCGAAGTGCCCCTTGTCTGAACTCGAATGCCTCATCGAAAGCCCGGATCCGGATTCGACCTGCACGGTCATCTGTCCGTCGAATCCGAGCCATGGACAGACATCGCCAGGGGACCCCTGGCAATGACCTCAGGGATACCCCTCCCTTCGGGCCTGTCGCAGCCTGATGATCGCACTCGCAACCGCCGAGGCCATGTTCTTCGGCGAGCATGACAGGTATGGAACTCTCGATGAGCTGATCCAGCTGTTCGGTGCTTCTCTTCTCCACCTCTGTCCCGGCTGTGGCTTCGAATACGGGTTGGAGCTGCCTTCCAGCAGCGAATACTTGCTCTCCTGCCCGGTTCCGTGGTCGCCATCACACGGAAGTGTGGTCACGGGGATCTACAGCTGGGCTGACTGAGACAGTCACGTCCTCCGGCCCGGTTCCTTCGTCGAAGTCATGCTTCCGCCACCCACCATCTGCAGGGCGCTTCCGCGGGACAAAGAAAAAGCCCCCCGGGCTCTCGCCCGAGGGGCTCATTCAATTTCCGGCGACGACCTACTCTCCCGGACGGTCCCCCGACCAGTACCATCGGCGCAGGAGGGCTTAACTTCCGTGTTCGGAATGAGAACGGGTGTGGCCCCTCCGCCATGGTCGCCGGAAAATCCAGCGCAGTTCTCTCACATCTATACAGGGCGAAGGTCAGAATTCAGACACGCTCGAGGCAATTTAGTGAGGAAGCCTCACGGCCGATTAGTACCGCTCGGCTGAACGCATTGCTGCGCTTACACCTGCGGCCTATCAAACTCGTCATCTCCGAGTGGCCTTCAGGATCTTACGATCGGGAAGCCTAGTTTTGGGGCCGGTTTCGCACTTAGATGCTTTCAGCGCTTCTCCTGGTCCGTACATAGCTACCCAGCGATGCCCCTGGCGGAACAACTGGTACACTAGAGGTACGTCCGCCTCGGTCCTCTCGTACTAAAGGCAGACCCCCGCAAGCTTCCTACACCCGTGGAGGATAGGGACCGAACTGTCTCACGACGTTCTAAACCCAGCTCGCGTAACGCTTTAATCGGCGAACAGCCGAACCCTTGGGACATTATTCAGCCCCAGGATGCGTTGAGCCGACATCGAGGTGCCAAACCGCCACGTCGATGTGAACTCTCGGTGGCGATCAGCCTGTTATCCCCGGGGTACCTTTTATCCGTTGAGCCACGGCCCTTCCACTCGGGACCGCAGGATCACTAAGCCCTGCTTTCGCACCTGCTCGACCTGTCCGTCTCGCAGTCAAGCTCCCTTATG
>DIAQ01000075.1:55912-56309 GCA_002414865.1 candidate division Hyd24-12 bacterium UBA5074
GCTCCCTTATGCCTTTACACTCGTCGCGCGATTGCCGACCGCGCTGAGGGAACCTTTGGGCGCCTCCGTTACTCTTTGGGAGGCGACCACCCCAGTCAAACTGCCCACCAGACACTGTCCGCGATCCGGATTACGGACCCGCGTTAGAGTTCCAACGTAACGAGGACGGTATTTCAACGTTGACTCCACCCGAACTAGCGTCCGGGCTTCAAAGTCTCCCGCCTATCCTACACACGCCACGGCGGAACCCAATATCAAGCTGCAGTAAAGGTCCACGGGGTCTTTCCGTCTTGCTGCGGGTAGACGGTATCTTCACCGCCACTTCAATTTCACCGAGTCTGCGGTTGAGACAGCGGACAAGTCGTTACGCCGTTCATGCGCGTCAGAACTTACCTGA
>DIAQ01000085.1:0-1313 GCA_002414865.1 candidate division Hyd24-12 bacterium UBA5074
TCTGTGACCGACCCGTCGTTCGACCAGGAATCTGCCTCCGGAGCTTACCTGGAGGCGTTCACCTTCGCGAGGGGGGAGGCCTACAGCCGCGACGTCGCATTTCACACCCGGAAGGGGTGCCGTGCGAACATCCGGGAGCGCGACCCCGAGACAGGCTGGTGCTACAAGAACGGCGGAAGTCCCCCTTTCGGCTACTCCCTGAAGAAGCTTGAGCGCGGGCTTGTCAGGGGTCGTCCTCGCATGAAGACGATCTGGGTGCCGAACGACGCAGACGTTGAGGGAAAGCCCGTCAGGGAATGGGCGAGGGTGATGCTCGTTGATCTCGTTTCCACCGGGAAGTCCCTCGATTACATCCGCGACTTCCTCAACTCCGCCGGGGTCCCTGCAGCAAGGACGCCATTCTGGAGTTCCTCGACGATCAACAGCCTCCTCCAGCTCAGCAGCCTGCTGAAGTACGCCGGGTACGAAGTCTGGAACGTTCACGCCCGCCATGGGAGGCACAATGCCCCCGATAGCTGGGAGGTCGTCGAAAACGCCCACGAGGCAATCATCAGTGAGGCCGAGCTACAGCAGATCCTCGATGTGCGCGAGAGAAGCTCTGCCCGGCGGTTCGATGGCGGATACCACCGCAGCAGGGGATCGGACTTCCTCCTGAGCGGTGGCCTGTTCAAGTGCTCACGGTGCGGGTCGAACCTCACCGGACTCCGCCGTTCCGGTGGCTACAGGTACTACATCTGTGGCAGTCAGCCAAACAGGAAGGGTATGGGATGCGGCAAGGCGGTGTACGTCCCCGCCGATTTCGTCGAGAAGGCGGTATCCAGCTTCGCAAGGGAGCTGCTAAAGCGCCTGGCAGATCCGGACAGGCTGACGAAGAAGCTCAACGAGCGCCTTGCGCAGCTCTGGGGGCAGGAGAATCGCTCTCGCCTGGAGATGGATAAGGAGCTTCTGGCAGTCAGGCGGAGGATCATGAACATCAACGAGGGGGTAGCGGCAGGCGCCATGGATTTCGGCTGGGCGCGTTCAGAGCTGGCAAGGCTCAGACCGGTGGAGGCGGCCCTGGAAGCCACGGAGTCTGATGCCTCCGGGCCGCCGAGAATCGACCCGGAGGATGCCCGGAAGCTCCTCGCGGAATTTGACGCCGAGTTCCCCGGAGGCGGGAATGCCGCGAAGAAGCAGCTCATCCGTAACTTGGTGGATACAATAACAATGGCTCCGGAGTCCTTGGAGATCGAGATCGTCCTAAGAGCACCGGAGCCATTGGTGCAAAGCGTGGTAGCGGGGGCAGGATTCGAACCTGCGACCTTTGGGTTATG
>DIAQ01000085.1:1588-5320 GCA_002414865.1 candidate division Hyd24-12 bacterium UBA5074
ACCGGACTGCTCCACCCCGCGATCGTGGCAGCAAAGATAGGGGAAAAGGCCGCTCAGGTCAATTGGATGACGGAGGGGAAACGGGGATCCGCACCGGTTTCAGCCTCCCCGTCTTCCTAGGGCTCGGGCACCGTTCCGTCGCGCAGGGCATCGGCAAAGTAGACTCGGAAGAAGCGCACGAGTTCGCTGTCGCTGAAGGTGTCTATCAGCTCGGCGTGAATGATCGAGTCCAGCCTTGCAGTGAAGGCCGGATCCTGCAGGCGGGCAGCGGAGATCATCCTTCCAACCTCGCCATAACCGGCTTCCGTGGAGATGCCGTCGAAACTCTCCCTTATGTCGGCGGGGAGGGTGCTCCTGAAGGTGTCGAGCCTGACCTGACGCATCTGGGCCCTTGTGGGTCTGCCGCATGCGGCAGCTGCCAGCACGACGAGCATGATGGATGTCAGCTGCGGGACGAGGGCCTTCCGATGCATGCCCTGCTCCAGGGCCGCTAGAGCCTGTAACCCAGCGAGATCCGGTGGATCGAGCCCAGGTCCGCGAAGGGCTTGAACGCATAGTCGAGGGTGAGGCGCTGCCAGCTCGTGCCCAGCCCGAAGGCCATCCCGTCCACGAATCCACCGCCGGCCGCGTCGGCGGCATCCAGGTCGCGGGTGTTGAGGCCGGTCCTGAGCGTGAGCATCTCGAGCGGGGAGTACTCGGTGCCCAGGGCCGCATAGAAGTTCCCGTTGAATGGATAGACGGCATCGGCGGAGACCAGGAGCCTGCCGTCGAGCATCGTGTTGCTGACGCCGGCTGCGACCTCCGTGGGCATCGGGTCGTTCTCGCGGTAGAAGGCCTTGGTCTGCACCCCTGCGTTCCGCAGGACGAGCGCCGCGTCGAGCGCGGGCAGAGCCGAGGGGCTCCAGAGAAGGCCCGCGTCGGCGAGGAAGGCATTGCCGCTGTAGGTGTCGATGCTCGAATAGACGAATCTCGCCGAGGCTCCAGCGGAGATGTCCCCGGTGAGGCGTCGTGCATAGGTGCCGGCCAGGGCGACGCTGTTGGCCGAGAACTCCTCGCCCGTTCCCAGGGGCTCTGTCATCGTCGTGCGGTCGAAGCTGCCGCCATAGAAGTAGTTGACGGAAACACCTATGGCGTCGGACTCGTGGGGGCTGACCCATCCCGCGAACCCGGCCTGCATGTCCATCAGGTAACCAGTGTAATGGCTGGTTATCATGGGCGAAGGCACGGAGAGCGCCGAGGCGGGGTTCCAGTAGAGGGCCAGGGGGTCGCCGGCGACGGCGGTGAAGGCGCCTCCGAGAGCCACTGCGCGCGCTCCGACAGGGACCTGCAGGAAGGCGAATCCGGATGTCTCGGATGCTCCTGCGGCTGCAGCAGCCAGGATGGTTATCAGTAACGAAGCAATCAGCAGTCTCATGGCTCTCCCCCGTCTTCGGCCTGTTCCTCCGGAACATCGCCGGTAGGGCCGGGCCGGTCAACGCGCTCCAGTGCATACATGAACAGCGCGCTGTCGCTCACCGACTCGTGCAGCATGTCCCCGGCCAGCAGAATTGCGCGTATCACGGTCGAGGACTGCTCTGCCGTGACCCTCAGCACCGGCAGGTCGTCGGGCGACGATTCCGCGAGCACCCAGTCCGGTCCCTCCAGGGTCAAGGCGAGGTCGAGCACCTCGGTTCCCCCCATGCCGATGAAGAAGCCTCCGCCGGCGGTCCCGGGGAGGTAGACCTGCAGGGTGCAGGGCCTCAGGTAATCCACCGGGACCTTCGCGAGGAACACCGCGGGATACCCCTGGGAAGCGAGGCGCTGGAGCAGCACCGTGCCCTCGTCCACGAGCGACGAGGCCCCGGCCTGGCCGGCGATCGCAAGCATCGCAAGGAGGAGCGGGCGCATCAGTCCTTGAGCCCCGACCTGGAGTAGCTGGAGACGATCTGCCTCTGGGCCAGCACGAACAGCACGAGAAGGGGCAGAGTGCAGAACGTCGAGGCGGCCATCAGCAGAGGGAAGTTGCTGGCGGCCTCCTGGTTGAAGTAGGAGAGACCCACCTGGAGGACGCGCATGCTCTCGGAGTTGGTCACGACCAGCGGCCACATGAAGCTGTTCCAGCTGCTGATCACGTCGAAGAGGATGACGGTGACGAGCACCGACCTGGACAGGGGCAGGACCACCCTCCAGAGGTACCCGAAGGTGCTGCAGCCGTCGAGCAGGGCAGCCTCGTAGAGAGACCGGGGGATGGTCTTGAAATGCTGCTGCAGGAGAAAGATGCTGAAAACGTTGGCGGTCCACGGGATGATCAGCGCCGCGAACGTATCGATCCAGTGAAGCTTCGAGAGGATGATGTAGGACGGGACCAGGTACACGGGCTGGGGCACCATCATCGTGGAGAGGAACAGCATGAACAGGAAGCCGCTGCCTCTGAATCTCATGGTGGCGAAGGCATAGGCCGCGAGGGAAGAGGTGACGACCACGCCCAGGACTGTGAGGAAGGTCACGAGCAGCGTGTTGAGGAAGTACCGGCCGAAGGGGACCTCCTTCCACGCCTCCGCGTAGTTCCTGAAGCCGCCCTGCTCCATCGACGTGGTGAGCATCCAGATGAAGGGCAGGATCATGACGACGGCCCCGAGCAGCAGCAGGGCATGCCTCGAGACAGTGCGGGTCACGGTGGCGGCCGTCATTCGTACACCACGCGGCGCCCAGCGATCCGGCGCTGGAGGATAGTGAGCCCGAGCAGGACAAGGAAAAGGAAGACCGAGATGGCGCTGGCGTATCCTATGTCGAATCTGTCGAACGCTTTCTGGTACAGGTAGAAGACGATCAGGTTGGTCGTGCCCAGAGGGCCGCCTCCGGGCGGGGGCGTCATCACATACACCAGGGCGAAAGCCTGGAACGCAGTGATGGTGCTCATTATCAGGACGTAGTACGTGGTGGGGGAGAGCAGCGGCCAGGTGATGTGCCGGAAGGTCGACCAGGCACCCGCCCCGTCGAGTCTTGCCGCCTCGTAGTACTCTCCGGGGATGTTCTCGAGGCCTGCGAGGAAGAGCACTGTGTTGTATCCGATGTTCTTCCATATCGTGACGATCATTATGGAACACAGGGCGAGGCTGGGTCCGGCCAGCATGCCGTCCAGGTTCAGTCCGAGGGGCGCGAAGGCCATCTCGAAGATGCCCCGCGGCTCCCTCAGCCACATCAGGGGCTGCCCTCCGAGCATCCTGATGATCCCGTTGACGGGACCCGAGTCAGGGTTGAAGAGCCAGGTCCATACGACGGAGACGGCGACAGAGGACGTGACAACGGGCAGGAAGTAGATGGTGCGATAGAACGCCTTGCCCGCCAGCCTGCCCCTCAGGAGCACTGCCAGGAACAGGGGGAGGACGATGCCGAGAGGCACGACCCCCAGCACGTAGTAGACTGTGTTGGCGACGCTCTCCCAGAACCGGGGGTCGCTCAGCATCCGCTCGAAGTTGTAGAGCCCCGAGAACCGGCGGAAGCCTCCTATGTCATAGTCCGAGAAGGAGACCGCAAACGAGCTCAGGATGGGCAGGATGCGGAAGACGATGACAACGGCGAAGGCGGGCAGGATGTAGTACAGGGGTGTCAGGAACCTGGGCCAGCGCTTCACTCGCGACCTCGCAGAGTGCCTCGGATGCTGATTCGTTCGCCGTCAGTGGAGACGAAAATAGTCCCCTGCAAATCGGTGCGCAAGACGAGGGCCCCCAGCTCGAGATACGCCTCGATGAC
>DIAQ01000085.1:5636-9009 GCA_002414865.1 candidate division Hyd24-12 bacterium UBA5074
CGGGGCCTGAGCTTCCGGAGGAACGGAGGGAAGGCCGACGACCGGCTGCCATGATGGGGGGCGATCATGCCCGAAACCGGCTCGACCAGGCCGAAGAGCCGGCGCTCCGATTCCACCTCCACGTCGCCGGGCAGGAGCATCCTGAACGCTCCGCATTCGACGAGCAGAACGGCCGACTCCTCATTGGCGCTCTCCCCGCCACCGCCTCCGCAGGCGAGAACACGGACCGCCACGCTGTCGGACAGGCTGATGACCTGCCCGCTGTCCAGGTCAGCGTATCCGGCTCCGGTCTCCTCCACGGCCTTCAGGAGCGCGGCGTAGGCGGGAGAGGCCAGGATGATCCCCGGATCGAGCACCTCTGCCTCCGGGTGGGCGCGGACCACCTCTGCCAGCCCTCCGGCATGGTCGTCGTGGGGATGGCTGAGGAGCACGAGGTCGAGGCGCAGCGCGCCAGCCTCCTCCAGCCTCGCCAGAACCGGCGGCATCACCGGTCCTCCATCGTCGGGCCCGCCGTCGACCAGCGCTGTGAGGCCCCCCGTGGCGGAGAGCAGGATCGCGTCACCCTCTCCCACATCGAGGACTGATATCGTCAGCAGGGGGGTGGCGAGGGTATCGACGAGGGGAAGCCAGTGAAGAGTGTCGGAGAGTCCTCCCTCCGCCTGTCCCACTGTGACCAGCGGCTGGATCTCCTCGAGCACCGAGGGGCCTATCCCCGGAACTTCGAGGAGGTCGGAGAGTTTCATGAATGATCCATATTCCTCCCTGAAGGCGATGATCGCCTCCGCCTTCTCGCGGCCAATGCAGGGCAGGTCCTCCAGCTCCCTGCAGGATGCCGTGTTCAGGTCGACCGGACCCCTGTCGAAAAGGGTGGCCAGAGCGGAAATGACCACAAAGGTTGACATCGGCCGCATAGTTGCGTTGATATCCCGCTATCGAAGGGAGGTTCCGAGGATATGAGGAACCTGCTTGTTTGTGTGTTGCTGACCCTTCCGCTGCAGGCGGGTGACCTGCGGCTGGAGGACGACGGATACCAGACCCTCGCCTACATACGCGAGGACGGCCGGATCGAGGACGAGTCCTTCCAGACGCTCGGCTACATCCGGGACGGCTCGAGGATCGAGGACTCCTCGTTCCATCTCCTCGGATACGTCAGAGACGGACGGATAGAGGGCGAATCCTTCGAGACGCTCTTCCACCTCGAGGACGACGGGCGCATCACCGATCCGGGCTTCAGCCTCGTGGCCCGCATCTCGGGAGACGGCACGGTGGAGGACGAGTCGTACGACACCCTCCTCTACACCGACGGGTCCGACGACGCGCAGACGGCCAAGATAGCAGCCTATCTCGTGTTCTTCAGCGGGTTGCTCGTCGAGGAGTAGCGCCGGGTTCCGATTCACATCCCTCTCATCCGGTCGGGGGTCTCCTCCACCAGTTTCCACGACCGCACGAAATCTGTCAAGAAGAGCCCCGGAGCGTGTGTCCTCGCATGACTGTCGCCTGATCGCGGTTGACCCACAAACATTTGTATGGTACATTCGCCCGGGAGGTGACAGTCATGGATCTGACGGCTCGAAGGAAGGCCATTCTCGAATTCGTCTCATCCTACACCGAGGCAAGGGGTTATCCGCCCACGGTGAGGGAGATAGGTGCTGCCACGGGCCTGAAGAGCACCAAGAGCGTCAAGGACCATCTGGACAAGCTGGTGCAGTCCGGCTTCCTGTCGAGGGCGGGCCGCACCGCCCGCTCGCTGTCCTCCCCCGCGAGGAAGGTCCCCGAAACAGCAGGCATACCCATTATCGGCCAGGTGGCCGCAGGCATACCCATGCTGGCCGAGCAGAACATCACGGGCTGGCTCCCGTTTCCGGGGGTTGCCGGTGATGGCCACTTCTTCCTGCGTGTGAAGGGTGACAGCATGACGGGAGCCGGCATCCTCGACGGCGACCTGGTGCTGGTCCGCTCCCAGCCCTTCGTCCAGCAGGGGGAGATCGCCGTGGTCCTGGTCGACGACGAAGCCACGGTCAAGCGTTTCTACAAGAGGGCAGGCCGCATCGAACTGGTGCCCGAGAACCCCTCCCATCGCCGCATGACGTTCGGACCCGACAGCGCCCGCCTTAGAATCGAGGGGAAGGTTGTCGCGGTGCTCCGCATCCTCGAGGACGGAGCGCTCCGCCCCGTCACTTGAGAGGGGCGCTGAACCTCCCGCCGCCTCTTATCAGAACCGCCTGCTCGCTCCCGTTGCCCTGGAACTGGAGCCTGCCGAGCAGAACACCCGATTCCTCCGAGGCCTCCAGCCAGCCGTACGCGAAGCCGCAATACCAGAACAGGGTGTCCGGCCCTTCCACGACGAAGGCCTCGGTCGCAGCGGGCACAGGCGAGCCCGTCGCGAGGTCCCTCGGTATCCTCACGCGAAGGCAGGTCTGCGTGACCTTCGAGGGGGGCCTCCCCGAGAAGGGCTCGACGAAGGCGTAGATGGTGTAGACGGGTTCCTCGCCGAAGATCTCCTCGACGGAGGCGCAGTACCGGGGGGAGAAGGTGCGCCCCTCCACCTCGAAGAAGAGGGTGTCTTCGGGCTCCCAGGCCGGGTAGACGGGTGGAGCCGGAGGCCTTGCGGTGCCCGGGAAGCTGACCAGGGATGAATACTCGCCTGTGAGGCGGCTGGAGCCCTTGGCGAAGGCGAACTCCAGGTCGAACTGGACGATCGTGCTGTCCAGGGGGCTGGAGGAGAGTCGGGCCCTGCACGATGCGAGCGCTTCGTCGGGGACGTAGATCGTCATGCCGCCCAGCTGGATCTCCATGGCCACCGGCACCGCCGACCTGCCTGCGAAGAAGTTGCCGTCGGGTCCGGCCGCCAGGGTGACAGCCACCGAAGGAGTCGTCCCAGGCGCAGGTATGCCGAGCTCGTCGACCGGCACGGCCGAGTCGTAGATCTCCACCCGGGCAAGGGCCGGCATCGCGATGCCTGCCCAGCAGACCGACCTGGGCGTGTTGAGCACGGAGCCCCGGGAGCCTCCCAGCTCCACGGTCAGGCTGTCCACGGTGATGTGGCCGTTGGGCAGTGCAGCGGAATGAACCCGCCCGCCGCCGCAGCTGCAGAGGAGGGCTGCCGAAGAGCAGAGCGCGAGCAGAATCCACTTCATGTCTCCGACACCTCCCGCCGCCAAGATACGCGAATGGGCATGTGCCAACAACGGGCTTCTTGACATATGGCAGGTCTGCGGGAATATCGCCGTCGGAGCGAGCGCATGAAGAACGCGGTCATCGCAGGAGCCTGCAGGAAGTCAGGCAAGACGCTCCTGGCCTGTTCCCTCGTTCGGGAGCTGGCGGGGAGGGGCTGTCGCACGGCTGCATTCAAGCTCTCCCGCGGGAGGCAGCC
>DIAQ01000091.1:0-763 GCA_002414865.1 candidate division Hyd24-12 bacterium UBA5074
GAGGCAAAGGAGGGAGCGATGGGGCATGACTATCTCGAGGGCGTAGTTCTCACCCCATGGCGCGTTCGCGCCGGCTGAGAAGGAGCGACTTCCGGCCGGCTCGAACCCGAAGCGGACACGGTAGTCAGCCTGCGAGATCAGCAGGTAGTGCCCATCCGGCGAGGCAGGCTTGTCGGCCGTGACCTCGATGTCCGCATACGCCTGGAAGATGGTCTCCTCCGTGGCGATCTTGAGCAGGTTGTCCATCGGCGCCAGCACGGCCGCCGAGTCGACGGACACGACAGGGTCGGGGGGGATGAAGCCCCTGCTTCCCGAATAGAAGACAATGGAATAGAGGAGCAGCGCCACGCCGACTCCGGCGAGCGCCACCCGCGTGGTCCCCCAGCTTCCGGGTCCGGGCGGGGCCTTCCTTTCGGACTCTGTTTCCATCGCGGCCTCCGGCCGTTCGGGGAACGGCGTCCGGACATCGCGGGCGAGCGGCCATCCAGCCTGTCCTCTCGTGTCTCCCGGAGAGGCGGCGCATCTCGCAGGCCGCCGCCCCGCTCGTTCCTGGAGCCGGTTCACCTGCGGCAGGCCCGTTTGACAGATACGGGAGCCGGATCGAGCCGTCAAGAAACAGAGGGCCAGAACCTGCCCGCATCCAGGTTGACTTGGCGGAAGTGCCTTTTTCTATTGGCACGCGATGAGAACTGAGGAGATCGATCGAGCAGGAGACCCCGGGCATCCCGCGGGCGCCGGCGCACTCCACCCACGCTTCACAGCC
>DIAQ01000091.1:1079-6019 GCA_002414865.1 candidate division Hyd24-12 bacterium UBA5074
CCGGAGTCGCACCGGCAGATAATCGCGGCAGGCGGCCTGCGATCAAGGCGCTTCGCGACATCTCCCTCCGGGCGCTGCCCGGACTCGCCGCAGCATCCGCCGTGCTGTCCGGGCTGTTCCCGCAGGCGAAGCCGCTGGACTGGCTGTTCAAGATCGCCCTGTCCGGCACTGTCGGCATCTGGACCAACTACTTCGCGATCAGGATGCTCTTCCGCCCCAGGCGGAGGACGCTCTTCGGCATCCAGGGGCTCATCCCGGCAAACAGGAAGAAGCTCGCCTCGGCCGTCGGCCAGGCCGTTGCCGAGGATCTGCTGGCGCCCGACCAGATCTTCACCTTCGTCGAGAAGAACAACCTCCTCGAACGTCTCGGTGCCGAAGCCCTCAAGCTCGCCCACCAGGAGCTGGACCGGCCGGCCAGCCGGCGGTGGCTGAAGGAAAGGGCGGGCAGGCTGCTCCAGAAGGCCACGACGGAGAACATCGAGGGCTTCCTGACCGCAGCCATGGAGAAGACGAGGGAGGTCGCGGGCGACAGGCTCTCTTTCCAGAGGCTCTGGCCCGCACTCCGCGGAGAGATCGAGAAGCAGCTGAGCGGAGGCCCTGTCCACGAAGCCCTGGGACGCATCGCGCTCCAGATGGCGGAGGATTACTCGCCTGCCGCGGCGAAGTGGGTGAACGACCGGATCGACGAGTCCATAGAGGCGGAGGACCTCAGCGACGTCGACGGCGGCTTCCTGGGCATCAGGAAGGTCTTCTACAAGGGCCGGAAGATGTTCAGGAAGGCCGGCAAGGCCCTTTTCGGAATCAGCGAGGAGAAGATCCTCGAGGAGATCACCACCCATGTGGAATCGCCCGACTTCGGCCCCGGCGTGCTCAGGACCATCGAATCCCTTGCGCCCGAGGCCTCGAGGCTGATGGAGAACCCCCGGCTGAGGCGCGCTGCCTCGGCATACTTCGAGAGGCAGAAGCAGGCGGTTTCGGGGTGGCTCGAGACCGAGGGTCTGGTCCGTGGGAAGGCGATGGTGCTCGAGGTGATTGACTCCGAGCGGTTCTGGGATGCCATCGAGAAACAGGTCGACAGGGGCATTCCAGCCTTCGTGGGCTGGGCCGCCTCGCAGTTCGAGACGCAGGCCTTCCGCGAACAGGCGACGCCGCTCCTGCGCAGGCTCGCCGCGCAGATACCCGTGGCCGCGATAGTTGAGGACCGGGTGGACGATCTGGACCTCGACCAGCTCGAGAGGCTTATCTACAAGGTGACCAGCGAGAACCTGGCCGGCATCGAGTTCCTCGGGGGAGTGCTGGGATGCATCGCCGGGCTGGTGCTTATCGACAGCCTGTTCGCGTTGCCGATCGTGCTCGTCATGGCTCTGATATGGGTCCTGGAGCGCAGGCGCCCGGGAGAGCGGAGGGCCGGGAACGGATGACGGTGGTCCTGCCTGGTTCCCCCGGCAGCCGGGATGCCTGCTCCTGGTGGTCTTCCCGGGATGACCTCATGGGTCCCGGAGTGATCACGGTTCCTCCGGGCCTTATATCAACGACATGACCGGGCGCAGTGATGACGATGCAACTGGGATCACAGTACCGGAGGCGGAGGTGACAATGGAGAACGAGGGCTTCTACAAGTCGCTGAGGCGGAGGATCAGGGCCTGGGCTGTCAGCGACAGGGGGCGTGAGAACCCCTGGGTCTCGGTGATCATGCTGGCCCCCGACGTGTTCCATCTGCTCATCAGGCTGATGGCGAGACCCGAGGTGCAGGTGGCGCAGAAGATCAAGCTGGCCGGCGTGATAGCCTATTACATCTCCCCCCTCGATCTGCTGCCCGAAGCCATCGTCGGCCCGTTCGGCTACGCCGACGACATCGCTCTGGCGGCCTGGGCCCTGTGCGGCATGCTGAACCATGTCGACGAGCAGGTGCTCCGGGCGGAATGGGCCGGAGAGGGCGATGTCATAGCCACTCTCAGGAACATCACGCTCAAGGCCGAAGCCATGCTGGGCAAGAGGCTCTCGGGCCAGGTGAAGGGAAGGCTCACGGATATGTGAGATCGCCCGGGACTGCGCGGTCGCCGGGCCGGAAAGGGAGCATCTCGTGGCAAAGACATACCGCTACAGGTTCAGGGGCGCTGCAGGCACGCTGGTGGACAGGCTCAAGCATGAAGCCCAGTCCTACAAGGTGGATGCCACGGGGGACGAGAAGTCCGGCAAGGTCGAGGGCCTGGGGATAAAGGCCAGGTACACCATAGCTGCCGATGTGGTCACGATCACCGTCGACAAGATCCCATTCATCATCTCCTGGGGCACGGTGGAGAAGGAGCTCGACAACATGGCGCCGAACTGGGGCGCCACGAGGCTGACCTGACCGGAGGACAGGCGCTGCCGGCTACGAGGGAGCCGACCTGCCCGCCGGCGCCGGGCTCCGTAGTCGGAGTCGATCGCGGCGCCTTCGACCACTACGGCGTTCTGACGCGCGGCTGCCAGGTGATCCACTACACATCCGGACACTCGGACATCATGGGCGACATGGCGGTCAGGAAGACATCCTTCGAGCACTTTCTGCGCGACGCCGACTGCTTCTGGACGATGAGCTTCCCCACCGCCGCCGAAGCCCGGAAGATCCTCGAGCGGAGATTCGATCATGTCGCCGAGCCCCTGACGCAGAGCCTGAAGGGAACTCTCGGCGCCCTGGCCCTGGCCGGGCTCGTCACGGTCAAGGCGCTGGCCGTCAGCGCCATCCTCGACAACTACGGCCTGTTCACCCCCGCTGAGATCCAGAGGCGCGCCCGCTCACGGCTGGGCGAGCATTCCTACAATCTCGCGATCCGGAACTGCGAGCACTTCGCCTTCTGGTGCGCCACCGGCCTGTCCACCTCGCAGCAGGTAGAGGGTCTTCTCTATGGAGGCGCAGCACTCGTGGCCGCCCTCGTCACAGGGAAGGCCGGCAACGCGCTCGACACCCTTGTGGATCCCGCAGGCAGGGAAAGCCTCGGCGGCGAAGGGTTGTTCAGGCGGTCGGAGCCGATCCCGGCGGATCTGATGCCCGGCGCACGGGGACCTGCGGGCAGAACGGCTGGGAGCAGGGCGGGGAGAGCCGCGCAGAATGTCCCGGGCGCAGAGGCAGACACTGCGCGGAGGCTCACCTAGCCATCATCGACCCGTGAATGGGATTGATAAATCAATATATGCATATATTTAGATATGTATATATGAGTATATATGGTTTGATCAACTTCCGTCCTTGAACGCTCGACCTGCCCTGCCTCTGCCGGGGGCTGCCCACATGTCCACTCACTGCGTCTGATTCGATCATACGCTGCCACTCCTGGCAGGTGCTCGTGCACACGACGCGAACGGTCCATGCCAGGGACGCGTATATTGGCCGGTTCGGACGACGGACTCCGCCGCCGTCCTCACTGCGTCATCGGTCTCGGGAGGACTGCGTGGAGAAGGCTCACTTCGTGAGGATCAGCCGCCTGGATGCGCCATGCGTCGTGATCCCGGAAAAGCTCGAGCACCTCATGGTGTGGCTGCTCGCTGAAAAGCTGCTGCGAATCAACCCGGACGCGGGCGACAACGAGCTCGTATCAGTGCTCAACTCGGACAGCATAAAACCTCTTGCCCGGAGGATCCTGAGCATCACCTCGGACGATCCGAGATGGGAGCTGCAGGGCGAGAACCGTTACGAGTTCCTGGCGCTCGCGGGCTTCACATTCGCCCTCCGGGGCGTGCAGTCTGCATCCGGCACACCGGCTTACAACGACCTGCGGGAGAGGATGGGGCTGCCCATCTTCCTGCCTCCGGCCGACACTGGCGGGCTGTTGCAGGAGGAACCCACCGCCCTGGAGATGCTCCTCCGAAGCTGACCGCTTCCGGCTACTTAGATCGGAGCATCGCCACGGATTCAGCCCCGCACGGAGGCCGGCGGGGACAACCGTTCGGATACCGCTCCGCCCGGTGCCGTCATCTGATTGCCGCCTGTGCACGGGCCCGGGATCAGGTCGGGCATCCCGCCTTCATGGCGTTGTGAATGCCCTGTCCAGGATCACCTGGAGATTCCTGCGGAGGAGCCCGTAGTTTTCGTCTGCGAAATCGATCAGCGCGATCCTGGACGCGACCTCGCCTGGGAGCTTCTCGAACGGCGTCCCTGCAAGGATCAGCCCGGTCTCGATCTCGGAGAAGAAGCAGAGATCGTCGTACCGCCCGGCCAGAGTGGCGTTCTCCGGGCAGGCCTCCTGGCATTTCATGCAGCCGATGAGGCTGTTGTGCCATGCGGGATCGATCCAGCCGGGGAAGTCCTCCTCGCTCTCGTTGTGAAGGGTCAGGCACCGCTCGGCGTGCAGCAGGAATCGCCTGGGGGAGATGGCGCCTGTCGGGCACATGCGACCGCACACTCCGCATGCGGCGCAGCGGTCGAGGGCCTTCGGCTCGCGCCAGGGATCGGAATCGCATGGCATGTCGGAAGCGGCGACGGCCAGCTGGAGGTAGCTGCCCAGGCCCTCGACGTAGCAGACGTTGTTGCGGCCGTACTCGGCCAGACCACTGCAGACCGCCAGCGTCTTTATGGGCAGGCGTGGCCTGGCGACCCTGAAGCCCTCCGGCTCCAGCCAGTCGCCCAGGGTCCCCACCACGGTCCTGATCCTGTTCATGAAGCCCACATAGGTGGGTGGGATGACGACCGTCACCCGCCCGCCCCTCCAGCCGAAGTTCACGCGCCCCGGCAGGGCCTGGAACGCGACGACGATTATCGAGCGCGGCTCGAAGCCCTCAGGCGCCTGATAGATGAAGCTCAGGTAATCCCTGAGGGCCTTCTCGTCCAGAAGGCCGTCCCTGAACCGCCCCTCGATGGCCTCGCGCAGGTATTCGACGCGGGTCCACGGGACGGCCCGGCACCTCCAGCCGAGCTCCGCTGCCTTCGCGGAGATCCTCTCGAATGTCGTGCTCATGGCTGC
>DIAQ01000091.1:6343-8367 GCA_002414865.1 candidate division Hyd24-12 bacterium UBA5074
CCCCCGGCCTGCCCCTGCCGCCCGGCCTTAATGAAACCGGCTATGTGAGCCCTATGAACCGGCCCACGATCCTCTCGGTGAGTCCGGCGACCAGGAGCTTCAACAGGCTGATCCTGGCTTCGACAGGATAGGGCCTGCCCTTCAGGCTCGTGTAGTGCTCGAAGTCCTTCGGGAAGATCTTCGCTGCATCCTTCGTCGTGAAGGCCCTCCTCTGCATCCTGAACTGGATGACGCTGGAGAGCGAGGGCTGGATGGAGGCGCCTTTCACCAGGTTCTCGTGGAATCTCCGGGCGGCCTTTCGCGCCTTCTCCTCGAGCCTCGCCGGGATGCGCCCCTCCATGTCCTGGCCCGCGCCGCCCACTGCTACGACGGTCCTGAAGCCCAGGACGCCCAGGATGCTCTTCATGTACTTGAGGGTCGGCCTCGTGCCGACGGCTCCGGTGGTGGCCACCGCCATCGCGTGCTTCATGAAGAACGCGGGCCTGTGGCAGAAGGAGGCCAGCCTGTCGAGGAAGGTCTTCGTCTGCGCGGTGACGTGGTAGACGTAGACCGGGGAGGCGAGGATCACGCCGTCGCCCTCCCCGATCCGTGTCATGATCCCGGACATGTCGTCCTGGATCGGACAGTGGTCCCAGCCCTTCGCCAGACACTGCATGCAGCCCCTGCACGGCTCGATGTGCCTCTCGGCCAGGAATACGTACTCCACATTCACGGGACCGAGCTTGTTCATCTCGTCCACTATGATCTCCACGAGCCGGAGGGTGTTCTTCCGCCGGGGGCTTCCCATGAGGGCGACGATCGTGAACGGACGATCAGCCATCTTCCTCACACCGTTCCTTTCCAGCTCCGGTCGGCAGCCGTATGCATCAGCGGAGCAGCACGAAATCCACACAGCCTTCTCCGCCTGGACCGGCGGCGGATGGGGCAGCCAGATACAGGCCCGAGG
This sequence comes from candidate division Hyd24-12 bacterium UBA5074, assembly GCA_002414865.1. Lineage (GTDB taxonomy): Bacteria > Fermentibacterota > Fermentibacteria > Fermentibacterales > Fermentibacteraceae > UBA5938. Next base: position 7,290 of record DIAQ01000091.1, read on the forward strand.
CGGCCCGGGAGCCTGGGATCCACTCGGCCATGCCATCGGATCCGACCTCCACGCTGTCGATCCTCCGTCCGCCGAGGTCAAAGATGTCGATGTCACCGCACAGGTCGCCCGAGACCCTGAAGACCGCGCATCCCCGGGCGGGATTGCCGAGGACCTCGATCCCCGCCTCAGGTGGCTGAGGCTCTCCCCCCTCGACCCCTGTCGGGCCTGGAATCTGGAAGACGCCGGTGTTCCTCTCGTCCACCCCTCGCATCGGCCAGTCCGCGCTTCCCGGGGCTGCAGGCCCCTCGGTGTCCCACGCGTGCACATAGCCGGTCGTGGAAGCGGCAACCAGCTCGTACAGCCCATCTCCGTCTATGTCTCCGGCGGCGACTCCCGAGTACGAGGGTCCGTTCAGGGTCTTGGGATAGCCCGGCTCCACCGCTCCCGTGCCCGAGATGGCGACGAGCTGGGCCGAGTCCGTCACGACGCACACCTCCTGCTGGCCGTCGGCATCGACTTCCACAACGGCAGGGTAGCCCGAGGGCCAGCCCGGCACCACGACGGGCCACCCGGACAGCGGACCTGTCGCCAGATCGATGGCCCAGATGTCGTAGGTGCCTGCGGCAAGGATCTTCCCCGTCGCTATGAGTTCCGGATATCCGTCGTCGTCCAGGTCTCCGAGACCGAGATAGAAGAGCTGGGCTCCCGAGGCGATGGTGATGGGGAATCCGGCCGCCTGCGAGCCGTCGTGGTGCCTCGCTTCGGCGATGGCGCTCGAGGTGTAGTAGCCCATGATGATCTCGAGGTCGCCGTCCTCGTCGAGATCCGCTGGAATCGGCCGGCCGAACATCGGATTCCCGCCCGCGGGCTGGAACAGGTCATGGGGATAGCCGGCCTGCTCTCCGCCGCCCGGTGTGAAGGCATGAAGGCGGTACATCCCGTTGAGCAGGCTCACCGCGAAGAACTCCTCCTGACCGTTCCCGTCCACGTCGCCGAAATAGACATCCAGGATGTTCTCGGCGGGCTCGAGATCGGTGGTGAAGAGCCGGTCACCGGAATGGTCGAATCCCGAGATGCGGTAGTAGACGAAGTTGTT
>DIAQ01000091.1:8633-23539 GCA_002414865.1 candidate division Hyd24-12 bacterium UBA5074
CCCAGCGTGTGGGCGCTCCAGGCCTCCAGGTCTCCGTCACCATCGGCGTCACCCAGGACGAAGGGCGAATCGAGCGCGTTCGAGTAGTCGTCCGGCGCGACCTGAGGGAACCCCTCCATGTTGCTTCCGTTCGCATGCCGTCCGTTGAAGCTCCACATGTGCGAGCTGCCCGCGTACCAGTCACGCTCCGACCAGAGGATCTCGCAGATGCCGTCGCCCTCGAGGTCGGCGCATGACGGCCCCGGCTTCTGGTCGTTCGTGCCGTATCCCATGTAGGCCATCTCGCTGGTGGGCCAGCCCGGCAGGAACGAGCCGTCTCCGCTCAGGCCGAAGGTCTCGCCTCCCGTGCAGAAGATCTCGTCGGCCCCATCGCCGTCGATGTCGAAGAGGGTGATCGTGTACGAGAAGCCGCCCCCGGGCGGATTCAGGAAGACCGGCCAGCCGTCCACGGAGCCCGGGGATGTCGCTCGACACGTCGTCATGGCGTCGGCAGGCGGAGCTGCAATTCTCACCCCGACGGGTGGGGCGAGGGTCCCGAGGACCTCGGCGCAACTGGCTCCGACCGGATTGGGGAACCATGAGGCGGCGAGGGTTAGACATGCAAAGAGGAGTACACCCATGACTGCCCCTCCCGATGGGGGAATCGAAGGCCTGGCCAGTCCGTCCCTAGGGCATCCCGACCCCGGTTCCGATGCTGAACATCCAGTCGTCGTCCCTGTCGCCGGAGACGCGCCTGTAGACACCGCCGAATACGGTCAACAGAGAGAACGATGCGCTTGCCCTCGCGCCGGCGTAGGCGGAATTCTCGCCCTCCCAGAGGTACAGCCCGGAAGCGCCGATGCTGGCTGTTCCAGCCGGGATGATCATCTGGATGACGCCTTTCAGCCCGGCGTTCAGGCCGATCCCGTCCCTCCCCGCGGAAGCCGTGACGAACGGGCCCGCAGAAGTCGGGAAGCCGAAGAAGTCGACGAAGGTCGCCCCCAGCTCGCCGCCCAGCCTCAGGGGCCATGAATACTGTATCTGCGCGGTCGGATACGTCGCTACAGCCGAGCCTGCCATAAGAAGTGAGAGTGCGATGCAGCACAGGTGCACACGATTCATGCATGGCTCCCTTCGGTATGCCGGACGACCGGCGGGCATCTCTTCGCTCGCTTCCGTCATTCCGTCCGTGCGCTCGAGCTCATGCGGCGAACATGCAGAAATGGGATGCCCAGCTGTCATCTGCTGCTGTCGCCCGGGTTCCGCGCCGTGATGCAGGAATTCCCGGCGGAAACGGGGTTTCGGGCGGCAGGGAGCGTTCCCGAACCACAACCAGGACAGCGCATGCTGCTGCCGGTAAGCATCTTAGGCGGAGACTCCGGGCACCCTGTCCGACAGAGCCTGGGCGCGGCGCGGGAGGATCATCCCCATCGAGCGTTTCTCCGCATAATCGCCTGGAGACGGATCGCGACGGAACCGGAGGCGGACCATGCAGTGGAAGAAGGCCGGGCCGATGCATTCGGGAGCCCCGGCGAACCGGATCGAAGCCCTCGCCTGCCTTCTTCAGGAGGATGGCGGCCTCGAGAAGCTGGAGGCAGCGCTCGCGGAGCTCGACCCGGCGTCGCTGGGGGACGCCGAGCGCGAGCGGTGGTACCACCTTCGCGGCATCGTCCCTTTTCGGAGGGGCAACCGCGCCCTGGCGTTCGAGCGTTTCGGTGAAGCCGCCGATCAGTACCCGGCCTCGGGTCCCATCCAGTTCTCGCTCGGACAGGAATACGAGTTCAGGGGCGATCCTGACCGCATGCTGGAATGCTTCGACAGGGCTCCGTTCCCCGGCATACCTGCAGAATACGCCTTGTCCCAGGCGAGATACGCCTACCTGTGGAACCGCTTCGACAAGGGCCGGGCATATATCGAGCCGCTCCTCCCCATCTACTTCGACCTGAGGATCCTCGACACGACCTTCCTCTATCTCAGGGGACTTCCGTTCTTCGAGGAGGTGTGGGCGATCCTGGCTGCTTTCTCGCTCCTGGAAGATAATATCTCTTACCTGGACGCCATCACCGAAAGGGTCGAGGCCGAGTGCTCGGAGCTGGATTTCGGGTTGCTGCGGGCCGAGCACCTGGGGTATCGCGATGGAGACTTCGCGCCACTGAAGAAGTGCTTGCGGGATTCGATACGCGAGTCGAAGGGGAAGGGATACCCCTTCGGCTGCCAGGCGCTGCGGCTGGGCATCCTGCTCTCCCGGGAGACGGGGGATCGGGAGGAAGCCGCGCGGCTCCTCGATTCGGTGATGCTGGAGGCGAAGGATTTCCCGTGGCTGGAGGACATCCGTCTGCTCGCGCACTGCGATCTGGCGCACAGGTCGGGGGAGACCGCCGCCGAGATGGAGATGCGTGGCCGCTTCCTCGCGAGGCAGACGATGCTCTTCGAGCCGGGCAATGCCCTGAACTTCTTCCTGCTCGAGTACCAGGAGACACTGAAGGCCGACTACAGGCGGACGAGAACCCGCGCCGGGGTATCCTGAAAACATCCTGTGTCAGACCGAAGACCCCGAGACACCGCTCCCCGGGATGCGGATGGGACCTTGGGGCATCGCCCGCTACTTCCCCTCGGCTTCGCTCCTCAGCTTCTTGAGGGTGTTCACGCTGATGTCCAGCTCCCTGGCAGCCCGGGAGATGTTGTTCCCGCAGGCCTTGAGCCTGGCCATGGCAAACTCCCTCTGCTGCTCGCGCATGGTCTTGGAGATCGTCGCCGTCGTTGCGGGATCGTGAGTGACATAGAGCACTCCGCGATCCTCGTCCTTCGACGGGAAGCTCCAGCCCTCCTCCCTTGGCGGCAGGTTCAGGAGACGGTCGAGCTTCTCCTCCTTCTCGTCACGCAGCGCCGGGCCGAGGTTCGCCTCCAGCCCCAGGAGGAAGGCTCTCCGAAGCACGCTTTGGAGCTGCCGGACATTGCCGGGCCAGCTGTAGGTCTTCAACATGTCTATCTGCTCGTCGGTCAGGTCTGGGAACCGCTTGCCCTGCTCATCCTGGAGCATCCGCTTCACGGAGCCTGCGATCTGCCCGATGTCCTCGAGCCTGTCCCGCAGCGGCGGCACCCTGATCACCAGTTCGCGCAGCCTGTAGTACAGATCGATCCTGAAACGACCGTCACTGACGAGCGCCGAGAGTTCCTTGTTAGTAGCGGCTATCACCCTGACGTCAGCCCTCTGCTCCTGGCTTGAGCCCAGCCTGGTATAGGTCCCGTCTTCTATAACGCGGAGCAGCTTGGCCTGCGTGTCGAGCGGCATCTCGGCGACCTCGTCGAGGAAGAGAGTGCCCCCGTTTGCCGTCTCGATGAAGCCCTCGTGATCGGACTTCGCGTCCGTGAAGGCGCCCTTCGTGTGGCCGAAGAGCTTCGACTCGAGCATCTCGGAGCCCGTGAGGTTCGCGCAGTTCAGGGGCACGAACGACCTCTCGCTCCGCGGGCTCTCCCTGTGCATGAGCCTGGCGACCTTCTCCTTGCCAGTTCCCGTCTCGCCGAGGATCAGGACGTTCAGGGAGTCGATCCTGGCGTAGAGCGAGACCTTCCTGCGGAGCTCCTTGATCTGGGGCGACGACCCGTCAGGCCCCAGCATGAACCCGAGCGCCTTCTGGCGTCGTATCAGAGCGCTGTCCTCCTCGGTCATCCGCTCCAGCCCGGCCATCTTCCTGACGGCTGTCGGATACGCCTCCCGGTCGCCAGTCTGGAAGAACCTGTACATGGATGCTGCGGTCAGCTCGGCGATGTTCCTGGCCTCGCGCTCCCTGACCTTGTCCCATCTCCCTGCAGAGGCGATCGACAACAGGAAAACGGTTCTTTCGTGACGGGCGAGCCTGAGTGTCCTGACCACTGCCTCCGCCACGGTGGAAGCCTCCTCCACACGCTTGATCGTACAGTGGTCTGCCGCTCTTCTCGCACACTCTGCACCGGCTGATCCCGCGAGGTGCCAGACGATGGAGATGCCTCTGGACTCGAGGACTTTCATGCCCTCGACGAGTTCGTCAGGGCCTCGCTTGCATCCGATCCCGCAGATGTGGACAGTCCTTATGCCTTCCTCCCATTCGAGGAGATGAGCGAGTCGCGACGGCAGATTCCAGGCGCTGGAGATGAATACGCGCGCTTCCGGATTCTTCAATAGAACCGCTGCTCCCGCCGCGGCGCTGTCGAGGCTGTTGTCCACTATCACGGCGACTGTGACGGCCATGGGCCACCTCCGGGAGTTGTTCTCGGCGGAAGTTACAGGAATTGACCGGCAAAGGCAAATCCTGATGGCCGGTCGCCTGTCTCTGACATGCTGCGGGATTCCCGGGGAATTCATTCCACTTCCTGCGCTCGGTGTCGCCCAAGGACCTCGATGGCCCTCATGAACATCAGAGCAAGAGATATGCCGGTCCGCTCACTCGGAAAGGTTCTTGCTTCAATCGCGGCAGGAGGTGCCGATGGACAAGGACTATTTCGTCAGGATCAGCCGCCTCGATGCGCCGTGCGTCGTCATCCCAGAGAAGCTCGAGCACCTGCTGGTATGGCTGCTCGCGGAAAAGCTCCTGAGGACAAACCCCGACGCGGGGGATCTCGAGCTCGCCTCCGTGCTCGGCTCGGAGAGCATCAAGCCTCTTGCCAGGAGGATCCTCTACATCACTTCCGGGAATCCGCGGTGGGACCTCGAGGGGGAGAGCCGCTACGAGTTCCTGGCGCTGGCTGGTTTCACATTCGCGCTGAGAGGTGCCAGGTCGGAGCGCGGCACCCCCGCCTACAACGACCTGAGGGAGCGGATGGGGCTGCCCCTTGTGCATCCCGAGGGACGTCCTGCCGCAGATGCAGGATCTGCACCTGATGCCACCCCGTAAGGAGCTCCTCATCGACAGGCTGCTGCCTCTGGCCATCAGGAGCAGGCAGGAGTGGGCAAAGGGCGGGATGCGCTTCCTGCCCAATGAGGTCTTCAACACCCGATGGCTCCTGAGGGCGCTCCTCGATGCATTCGAGTACTACCGCCTCGACGGGAGCGGCGCACTCGACATCACTCCCGACTCAGGATGGATGAGCGACGTCACGCTGGAGTCGCCCTTCGCGTACAGGTATCCCGGCGACCACCTGGGCGAGCGGTTCCCTACCGTCAGCGCGGTCATCGGGAGCTTCATTCCTCCGGCGAAGCCCGGCGAGCCTCTCCGTCTGAAGCCAGACTGCCGGACGTTCACGGTGATCGACGCCTACCTCCACGACATGCCGCCTGACGGGATACCAGGCTTCCCCTGGTACACCCGGTTCGCGCAACTCGCGGCCTGCATGGCTCAGACCGTTATGTCCAGTGGAATCGACCCCGGCTCGAACCTGCGGAGCAACCTAGTGGTAATGGTTCCACACGCATTGATCAACAACACTGAAGCGATCAGGCAGATGCTCCACCCTCTGCTGGTCAGGGGGCTGGTCTCCTCGAGGGTGAACTGCTACCGCGAGGAGGACGAGCAGTGCATCAACGAGAGGTATGACTGGCTCCACAACTGCTTCCTGAGGTATTTCAGAAAACTGCAGATGTTCGATTATGACTTGGCGGCGGCGACTACCGATTCAGGTCGGTTTCAGGAGATGAGCTGGTTCTACTCGGGCTGCCTGTGCTTCAACAGGCCGGAGGGACTCAGGGCAGGCAGGTCGTTTTCCGCGAGCCCGAGAACAGCGCCCCGCGCGAGGCGCGACCGGAAGAGAATCGGCTGAAGCCTCGGCCCGGTCGTCATGGCTTATTTCATTCCCTGCGTTGTATATGCTGACGGGCGTTGATGAAGTTGAGCCAGATCGCCCGAGGGCATGCGATTACCTGACCCTGGCGAGAGACCTTGATATATTCCTGCAATCATGAGCGTTGGGAGCGACTGGAGCGAACGCGAAGTAACCCTGACGATCCAGGACTACTTCGAGATGCTTCTGGCCGAAGCCGAGGGGAAGCCCTACAGCAAGGCCGATCACTCCCGGGCGCTGGGTGCTGGGCTCGAAGGCCGGTCTAAGGGGGCCATCGAGCGCAAACACATGAACATCAGTGCTGTTCTCATCGAACTCAACATCGCGCCGATAGACGGGTACAAGCCTCTCGCCAACTACCAGCACCTCCTCGCCACCGAGGTGGCCAGGTTCATCGTGGACAGACCTGATCTGCTCGCGCGCCTCCAGAAGATCAACGACGAGGTTCCCGACTTCCTCCCTGCGACAGCGCTCTCACCTGCATCATTCGTTGTCGATCCTCCCGAACTGGTCCGGGCGGTGGATTCGATGCGCGGAGCTCCCCTCAAGTACGCGGTGAGGGTCGACTTCGCCGACAACGACCGCCGTAACCGCCGGCTTGGTGAACTGGGAGAGAGATTCGTGCTGGATCTCGAGAGACAGAAGCTGATGGACGCCGGCCGCGACGACCTGGCGAGGAGGATCGACTGGGTCTCGAGTACCCGGGGGGACGGTCTGGGCTACGACATCGTCTCGTTCGACGAGAGGACGGACAGCGAACGTCTCATAGAGGTGAAGACGACCAACCAGGGACTCCGGGCGCCGTTCTACATTACATCGAACGAGCTGCGTGCGTCGGAGGATCATCGGGACGAGTACAGGCTCTATCGGGTCTTCAGGTTCTCGAAGGAACCGAGGCTGTTCATCCTTAACCCACCTCTGAGTTCGAGGTGCAAGCTGGAGCCGAAGATCTACAGGGCATGCTTCTGACAAGCTCTGACCTAACCAGGAGGATGTGATGCCAGAACCCATGCTCGATCACCAGGCGATCAAGATCAGAGAACTCAACGAAGACTGCATGTCCGGGCGGGTGGTCGTCCCGGAGTTCCAGCGCGAACAGGTCCAGATGGGTACGCTGCAGTTTTTGATCTGGAGCCGGATGAACCGGAACTTAGTGCTCATTGCTTCTTGCGTTTAGTTATAAGAGAGGCTCATGGCAAGACTCGCCATGGGGTTCCAATAATGCTTGAAGTCCTTATGTAGATTCTCGCTGATTACGGCGAAGTAAACGCTCTTCTCTATACTCTGAACTACACCGCCTGCCAACAGGATATCGCTTCTATCGAAGGCTTCGCCTCCTGGGCTGATAACACAAAGAAGAGGAAGCGTCGAGTATTCAGCAGAGACATAATTGAGCGCGGTTATCATCTGGATCAACGCAGGTATGCGATCAAGGATCGTCACCTTCAGACTGCCTTCCATCATCGAAAGGGAAGTCCTCCGACGAGATTGGCTAAGAGATTGCCTGACTGGCACTGATGACATGACAGGCGTATCGTTAACGCCAGTGAGTCTACGAGCTTGCTTGGTCCCGATCCGAAGGTGGAGGGTATGACCAGGGAACAGATCGATGATCTACTCACGCTAATCCGGATGATCTACCACGATTTCTCAAGCGTTGAAGACCCAGCCTTTGTCAAGGATGAAATCCTATACAAGCGCAAGGCATCAGATAAAGCCAGGGAACTGCTCTCTGACTCCGAACTCCAAAGACTGATCAACTCAGGTGACATTGCCGAGCTTAAATCTCGAGTTCTGAAGGTCGGGGCGACCAACCTGCTCTGGAACAACGTTCCGCTGCAAGGCGATCTTGCGCTATTTCATGCAGATGTTGTCGACCTGGACATGTTTAGTCAGTTCAGGACGCTGCTATATGGAGAGGGCTCATCGGCAGAACGCCTTCAGAAGTGGGCGGACTTTCTGGACTCGCGTTCACTCAACAACAAATGGACAACCCCGACCTACTTCATGTTCCTTACCGCACCTTCCTCCGACATCTTCATCAAGCCAGGTGCTGCCAGCTGGCTTCTTGAACAAGCAGGTCGGGATACTGCTCTGGGGGCAAAACCCTCCGGCAAGATCTATGGTGAACTCCGTCAAATCGCAACTCAAATACTTGATCTGACTGGAGATTTGGGCGTCAGGGATTTAATCGATGTCCAAAGCATGGTCTGGACTGCATTCCGGGCTTCACAGGCATTGCGGAAACGGCTCACCGAAATCCAAGCAGCAGATTCCTCCATCTTCGATGAAAGGGCGAAGAAGGCAGGTTTCCCAGAACTAGCTGCTAGGGTGATTCGACAAGTGCTCTCGCAGATTCCCCTCACAAACGAGAAGCTCACTTCCTTCATCCATCTTTTTAAACACGGTGCTGCTACCGAGGACAACATTCGAAGGAACCTGGAAATCTGCGGAGTCCCAGAGTTCTACGACGAAATGATGACTCACCCAGGAGAGGGTGGCTACACCGCAGTGGGCAGATTCCTTATAAACGGACTAACCGCTGATCAGCTCGAGACCGTCAGGCAATTCCTTCTTGATATTGCCAATGCAGGTTCTTACCAAGAAGTCGAGCAGATAGTCTCCGCATTTGAATATAAAGACATCCCACTAGTAAAACCCGGCATCTACAGCCCATGGATTCATTACCTGCAGCCCGGGATCTGCCCTCTTCTGAACGGTGCGGTACTCGAAAGGTACAGAGATCTCGGCTTGCCAAAACAGGGCACATATACCGCCGCAATGCGCATAGCTCGCGTGGCAGCAAGACAGATTGGCATCACAGACCTCGGAATGCTGGATGCATTGCTTTATGCCGAGTCAAAGATTCGGCTCTCTGCAGAAAGTGCTATTTCCTATTGGAAGATCGCTCCGGGAGAAAAGGCTTGGCAATGGGACGAGTGTAAGAAAAACGGCTTCATTGCTGTTGGTTGGGACGAGATAGGGAATGTCATCGGTCTTGATGAAGACTCCTTCGAAGCTAGGCGCAAAGAAGTCATCGCTAATGATCCATCGTTGGCGGGGCAGAAGAGTTGGACAAAGGCACATCTTCGACATCTATGGGAATTCGTGCATCTGAAGCCAGGTGACAAGATAATTGCCAACCAGGGAATCCGCCTGATCCTCGGAGTTGGCACTGTTACTGGCGAACCCTTCTTCGTCGAGGGAGTGAGGCATTGTCATAGAATACCTGTAGAATGGGATGACGTCTCACAGAAGGAGATCAACGAACCCTCATGGGTCAGGACCATGATCCGGCTCACTCCCCAGAAGTTCTATCAGTTGACTGCATCTGCTCATGCTGAACAGGACTATCGAGACCCACCCGTTTCTGATCAGAACGCTGCATTCACTCTACGAGCATTCGAGCTTCTCGATGGAATCTGCGAAAGTCCGACTAAGCAGTACTATCTTGACCACAGGGATGACTTTATTCAATTCATCGAGCAGCCTTTCAAAGCAACTTTCAGAGCAGCTGTCCAAAGGCTTCCAGAACAGATCAAGTCCTTCATGGAGACCGAGGATAATCTGTTCTCTAGGTTCCCGAAGAACGATTACGGGCGAGGAGGGGCTTACCCTTGGTTCTGGGGCGCAATTTATCCTCGAGGCTCGCAGAGAATCCGGGGGATACAGCTCTATGCGACGATCAGTAAAGATGGAATGAGGATTGGCTTCGATGCTTCGATGGATACGGAAGCCGTACAAAGGCTCGCCTCGGCGATCGAATCCAACCGGATGCAGGTTATTGAGGAGGTTAGCGAGTCTCTCGGAAACGGGCAATGGAAGTACGGCAAGAATACTACAGGGAAAAATCCGCGATCAGACGAGTATCCCTGGACTACCGAGGCTCTGACCACATGGCTTGATGGCATGCCTGATTCCGGTGCGCGTGTCCTAATGTCCATCTCCAAGGCGGAGCTGTTAAACCTAACGAGTGAAGATCTGTCCGAGAGCATAAGTCAAGCATTCATAGCTCTATTCCCATTGGTGCAGCTCTCCTGCGGGTTAGGGCTATCTTCGCTGTCTTCCCTGACCGGGCAGATCGAATTCGAAAACGATCTGAAGGTACAGGAAGAGTATTCTGCGTATCTCGCCGAGCAGGAAACCGGGTTCGCACAGAAGGAGTTCGAGCAGTGGGCAAAGGCTCTTCTGCGGAAACGGCAGGCGATCTTCTATGGCCCGCCGGGTACGGGGAAGACCTTCATCGCCAGAAAGCTTGCTGATCACATAGTAGGTGGAACCACAGGAAAGATCGATCTCATCCAGTTCCACCCCAGCTACTCCTACGAAGACTTCATGCAGGGCCTGAGACCTGAGACAAAGGACGGCAAGCTCTCGTTCCGGATGATTCCCGGAAGATTCCTAGAGTTCTGTGAAGAGGCAGAACAGCGGAATGGCGCACCGTGCGTTCTGATCATTGACGAGATAAACAGGGCGAACCTGTCGAAGGTGCTCGGCGAGCTGATGTACCTGCTCGAGTATCGGAACGAATCGATCCCGTTGGCATCTGGCAAGCGTTTCAGCATACCTCCGAATGTGCTGATCATCGGGACGATGAACACTGCTGACAGATCAATAGCCCTGGTAGATTTCGCCTTGAGGCGCAGATTCGCATTCATCAGGCTCGAGCCCAACCTGCCTCTTTTGCAGCGAAAACTTGCAGCGGACAGCCCGGACTTCCCTGCGGACAGGCTGATAAAACTCATCAAACTCATTAACGGCGAGATCAAAGAGGAAGGATTCCACCTCGGCGTGACATTCTTCCTGGAGAAGGACCTGCATGGCCGGATACAGCTGATCTGGCAGAGCGAGATCGAGCCCTACCTCGAGGAGTACTTCTTCGATGAGCCCGGCAAGATGAGATCCTTCCGCTGGGCCGAGGTCAGGAAAGAGCTGTTCGGTTAAATGCAGGCAACCGCCCCGACAACGCTTCATCTCACCGATAGGAAGTGGGAGACCGCTTCCGAACTGGGGCTGAACAACGAAGACATTTCAGAGGTATTAGCCAAGGCCGGCAAGTTCATCGAATGCTCGACCGCCCAGGACAAGGGAATGAGTTGGAAGATCACTCCCAGAGGCTATATCGGTCACCTTCCAGTCTCCGAGAGAATCCGATTCCTCATAGAGCCGAAAGTCCCCATCGGCAACCTGTTCCGGATGATTGAGGTCGCCACGGGATTCGAGGCGAAGGTATTCGACAGTAGCTTCTTCGTCGGTGACCTGAGCGAGGTTTTCGAAAGGCTCGCCCGCCACCTGTCGAAAATGGTGATGCAGATCTGCCGTTCTGGTTTGTACAGGACCTATGCAGCCCGCCAGGAGGAGCTGAAGTACATCAGGGGAAGTATCAACCCGATAAGTATGGTAATGAGGCCTCACAAGTTGCAGTTCGATTGCCGATTCGAAGAACACACGCCTGACATTGCTGAGAACCGGATCCTGGCCTGGGCGCTGCGCCAGATCTCGTCGATGCCCTTCAGATCCGAGACGACTTCTTTGGCACTGCGTGCGCTGGGAATGCTGAGATCGGAGGTGGCACTCGTCAGGATGCCATTGGAATGCTGCCTGGACCGTGACTACAACAGGCTCAATCTGAAGTACGAGCCCCTCCATCACCTGTGCTGGTTCTTCCTCGCCAACTGCGGTCCCGTTTTCGACACAGGCGACCACATGATCAGGTCGTTCCTTCTCAACATCGACAAGCTGTTCGAGACCTTCGTTGCGAGATGGCTCCAGAACAGACTTCCGAGAGAGGGAATGAGGGTTGATCCTCAGTATTCTTTCAACGTGCAGCATCTGGAATTCAAGGTGGATATCCTGATCAAGGACTCGGAAGGTGCAACCTTGGCGGTACTGGACACGAAGTACAAGGATGCTGACAAGCCGCGCCAAGATGATGTTTCGCAAGTAGTCACATATGCCCTGGCGAACAAGTGCAGGGATGCCATCCTTGTCTATCCGTCACCTTTATCGATGCCTCTTGATTCCCTGGTTGGAGACATCCGCGTGCGCAGCCTTTGGTTCGATCTGGAAAAGGACCTCGAAGAAGCGGGGGAGCAGCTTGCATCGGCCATCATGCCTGTGCGCAGGCTTCCCCTCTCATCAGACACCGGATAGAGTCGATTCCGATGGGCTGGGATGCTTCAAAGCGCTGCTAATCGGGGATCCGGATCAGGTCAGGGAGATCCGCTGGGATCGGATGCAGAGCTACAATGAACTGCGTCCTCATGACTTCCTGGGCGGCTTGCCGCCGGTGGTCTATCGAGAGAGAATCACCCGGGAAGTGTCACCCTCAGGTGTACTCTTAATTGGAAAGCTTACGCCCTTGCCAGCTTCCCTGTTCTTGAGAACCGAATCGACGATAGGAATGAAGAACGCCAGGCTCTTCCCAGAACCGGTTCCGGTTGTGAGTACGTAGTTCACACGGGACTGGGCGGCCTGTATCGCCTGCTCCTGATGCTTGTGCAGTCTGAGCGGTGTCGGTTGCCCACTGCCCTTGTGGGCGAAGATCCGGGCGCATTCGGGATGGAGCGTCTTGCTGCGGACGAGTTCGTCGACCGTGTGACCTGGTTCGAACTGGGGATTCAGCTGGATCAGCGGATCAGCCCAGAGCGCCCCGCCGTTGATGCTTTCGAGAACCTGCCTTGAAATCCGAGAATCGTTGATGCTGACGAAGCTGGAGACGTAGAACGCGTACTCGTCGATGAGCTCTTTCCTCAACCGGAATGCATCCATCAGCCTGCTTTCCTGTCAATGCTCATGCCCCGAACACCTTCGCATTGTGCCACTCCAGAAAATCTCTCGCCGGACGCTCCGCGGGATTTTCCGGGATGGTGAGGGGTCTGCCGTGGAGGGCGTAGTACTCCCGGCCGTTGTCGAACTCCTCGTGAATCCTCGGGCTCACTTCGATCCGGAAGTCAGGTGACACGGTCATGTAACCCGAGTCGAAGAGGGTGTGGAGGTCCGAGCGCAGTAGCAGGCCGTTGCTGGTGCGGTTCGGCCCACCCTCGCTGAAGCTCCTGATGTGGGCGGCCTCCAGCACGGGGAGGGTCTTCTCGCCCGTCATAGCGCACCTGCGGTTGTAGGCGTCGGTGACGAGGATCCGGAAAGTGCCCTGGCCAAGCCTGGCCCTGGCGATGAACTCCGCCCCGTAGCGGGGTTCTCCGAGGGAGATCTCCATCTGGCCCTCCAGGGGCGAGACCAGCCTCTCCCTCTGCTGCACGGCCTCCCACAGCGCGGCCGCCATGGGATCCTCCGAGGTGTAGGTCCGACCGCTCACGATGTTCGACGCCCAGTCGACCGGCACAGGGAACCATTCGTCCCTGGGCAGGAAGACAGGGCTCGTGAGGATCGTGCAGCCGATCCAGGGATCTCGTTCCTCGGTCCGCCTGAGGCGCTGGATCATGCGAAGGAGGTTTGCGTGATCCGGGGCGCCGTTCTTCTGCTGGAAGGAACTCCAGGCCAGGGAGAGAGGGAACGAGTGGTGGTAGACGAAGTAGCCCCACCCCGCGATCACATTGTTGGGGCTGTGCAGTTTGAAGAGGAACGGGGCTCCGGGGGCGATGGCCTTGAAGGTCGTGGCGCCGCCGGGTCGCCAGAAGTTGATCTCGTCCGGAGGAGGATTCATCCCGGCCAGGTAGTCGAACCAGTGCTGGTCGGTGAGGCCGACATAGAGCTTCACTTGTCTGGATTCTTCTCGTGCGTGAAGCCTATCCTTCGCGGTGGCCTGTTCGAGGGCTGCGGAGCGGTCAGCTGCTTCAGGACGTCAAAGACGAGCTTGAACTGTGTGTCGTACTTCCGTTCGATGTCGTTCAATCTCCTGGAGAGGGAGGCATTCTCACTCAGCAGCAACCTGAGCCGCACGAAGGCCCTCATGATCTCGATATTCACGTTTATCGCGCGCTCGCTCCTGAGGACGCTCGAGAGCATTGCGACACCCTGCTCGGTGAATGCGAAAGGGGGATAGCGTCGTCCTCCCCAACTCGAGGTCACAGATTGTGATCTCAAGTTGTCGACCTCCTCCTTGCTCAACTGGAAAGCGAAATCGGAAGGGAACCGATCGAGGTTCCTACGCACAGCCTGAACAAGTGCCCGGGTTTCAACGCCATAAAGCTCGGCCAGATCGGAGTCCAATATCACGCGCTCGCCTCTCAGCACACGGATGCATGATTCGGCCTCTGCGGCTGCCGACTTCTTCACCGCAGGCAAGGAGATCGGGTTTTGCATGCTATTCGTCATCAGACAGTCCTGTATAGGGCAGAAGGCATCTTGAGGTCACAGTTTGTGATCTCGAGTTGGAGCCTCTATCCCTCACTGGAAGCGCCGTTCCCCAGCTCGTCATACTTCGCTGCATTCCCACGAGCCTTCTCCACCGGGTACTTCGTCGCGTTCTTCTCCATCTTGGCAAATGCCGCCTCGATGGGCTCGATTCCGAGCTTGTCCGCCAGGTTGACGAGGTAGATCAGCACATCACCGATCTCCTCGGCGGCATGGGCTTTCTGCTCGGGTGTGAGATTGCGGCTCTGGTCCTCTGTAAGCCACTGGAAGATCTCGACCAGTTCGGCAGCTTCGACCGACAAAGCCATCGAAAGGTTCTTCGGCGAGTGGTACTGGCTCCAGTCCCTTTCCCTGACGAACTCGCGGATCTTCGTGAGAAGGTCGTTCAGACTTGAGGAGCCGTTCCCGCAGCACATAGCCGCATTATCAAGCAGCTTTTCATGTAGGTCAACGAGGTCGTTCCCTGACCTGACGGACAATCTCGACTGCAATTTGACAAGTGTGCTTGTCGTAAAGTATGCTTTACATAGAGACGGGGAGGTCGGAGGATGGGACTTTCCAGGAACAGGCTTCGGGATTTCCGCGAGAGGGCCGGGCTCACGCAGGAGGGGCTGNNTGGTACTGGCTCCAGTCCCTTTCCCCGACGAACTCGCGGATCTTCACCAGCAGATCGTCGAGTGGCTCATTCATTACACAGACAACTGAGTGGAACTATCGGCATGCGTATCATCCAGTCGATCTGGGTGATTTCGGTATTCTCATGCGCCTGTTGCCCGCTCAATGAAACCACTCCTCTCCTCGATTCTCCCAGTTCTGACAAGATGGTCGACTGCATCGAGTAGTGGTGGCAGTAAGGTCGC
>DIAQ01000091.1:23806-24265 GCA_002414865.1 candidate division Hyd24-12 bacterium UBA5074
GTTCGACTGAATCCGAGAAGCCTGAGGGCTTCGAAAGCGACGTCTTCTTTCGTAGCTCCGCAAGTCTGCTCTATAGTCAAGGTAATCGCCGCAGCAATTTCCTCGGGAGCAATGTATTCGATCTTCTTTGCTGTCGTCGGAAAGCCTGATCGAGATCTGACCGGAGGCTCAACCATGTCTGGAACCCAGAAGAAGTCGCCTCTTCGAACAGCTAACTTTCGATCTTGGAGCAGATTGAAAACCCATTCGAACTTGGTGCGCATGTTCTGTCCGAGCCTGCCTCCATCGCAGTTTTCCCGAAGCCTCCTCACGATTTCGTCCAGATGGACAGGACTCTCGGTCCGGATGATCTTGAGGATGCATCCAGACAGTAATGATGTTCTTGCGAAGAGCTTGCTAAGCTCCAAGTGTGCCTTTGCCAGCTCAGGACCGAGGTCGGTGTACTGGTACATGGAATCA
>DIAQ01000117.1:0-2377 GCA_002414865.1 candidate division Hyd24-12 bacterium UBA5074
ATACATATAGCTCCCTATGATTTATCGCGTCAATCGTATTGCAATAACATACATGCCGGGCGCCGCCGGCGCGCCCTCCCTCCGGCCGTCAGGCTCCGCACTTCCCCCCGGCTCCGGCGGCCGGCATATTAAAATTTCACAGCGGAGGTCCGTCGTTGACAATCCTGCTCTTTCTGGTGATGCAGTCCGTCTGCGGATGCGCCCCGGTGGCGCCCACCGACGGCCTTCATCTCGACGCGGACTTCCAGTGCGGGTTCGAGGGCTGGAAGACCTTCCTCTTCCAGGAGGGCGAGCTGGTCTACTCGGGCGCCCCGGTGACCGACCCCGTCGTGACGCTCTGCGGGAGCGTGGATCTGACGGGGCGCTCCACGCTGGTCGAGTTCGAGCTGGTGGTGGGTGTGAAAGGCATAGACACGACGTTCACGGTCGACCTCTCGCAGGGGGTGCATCTGGGCCTGTCCGTCCAGGGGGAGGGAGGGAGGCCCGTCAGGATGATTCTGCTGCAATCCGCGACGCCGTTCGGGTATGACTGAGCGGGAACCCGGGAAGGGAGCATGAGAGGATGACAGGGACGGTCCTCCTCGCAGCCGCGATCCTCGCCGACTTCGTAGAGCTGGGCACGGGCTGGCCCGTCACGACGAACAGGCCCTACTGCGGCTCTTGACCCGACTACGGAAGAAGGTACCAGGTCCTGGTACTGTCGAGTGAGATGAACGGGCCGGCGGCGATCACCGAGGTGCAGTTGTACGCAACTCATGACGCCTTCAGCGAGGGCGTCTTCTGCAACGACCAGATCCTGCTGTGCCCCACTCCGCTGGGCGAGCTCACCACCTCGTTCGAGGACAACTATGCAGGCAACTCCCCGTGCGAGGTCTTCGCCACTGATACCCTCTCCATCGACTGGACGGCGCCTGGCTGGAACGGGCTGGTGTTCGACAGGCCCTTCGAATACGACGGCACGAGCAATCTGATAATCGAATTCAGATACCTGGGCGAGGACGGCAGGACCATCAACGCGGGCGCCTTCTACCCCCCCACTCCGCATCGCACCCTCGACGCGGGGCTCCCGACCTCGCCTGCCGGCGAGCTGCTCACCTTCATGAACTCGATGAGGATCTACTTCACCCCGTCCACGGGGATCGGCGGCCTGGAGACGGCCCCCGTCCCCTCGGTCGGGATCTCCGGCAGCCCGTCCCCGTCCCCGGAGGTCTCGGTCATGCTCCCGACGCCGGGCCAGGCCACGCTGGACATCTTCTCCCTGGACGGCAGGCTCGAGCTGAGCATCTCGTTCTCCTGCCCCGCCGGCGAGTGGCAGACCCTGCAGCTCCCCGCCGGAGCCCTGCATGAAGGGATGCATCTCGCCAGGGTTTCCTGCGGCGGGGCCTTCGCCTGCGCCAGGCTGATCGTGGCGGGGTAGCCGGCAGGGGCCGCCCTCTCAGACCTCCACCAGATCGTAGCTCCTGGATCCGAGCCCGAGCGCCTGGGCCTCGGCCAGCTGTGCGCAGTCGTCCACCTGCGGGCGGAACGCCCTGAACTTGTCCGCGCCCGGACCGGCCGTGATGGGAGACCCCGGAGCGTCCGGCGCGGCGGTGACCAGGTCGAGGCAAGCCTGATCGAGGGCGACGGGATCGCTCGAGGCGAGAACCCCGATGTCGTCCACCAGCGGGCCGCCCGTGTCCTGCATGCAGTCGCAGTCGGGAACCACGGAGACGACGAAGCTGACGTATGCCGGAATGCGGGTGACCGAGGCAGCCGCCACGGCATACTCGGCCAGCCTCCTGGTGAAGACCCCCTGGTCCTGGTTCCAGTCGACCGCCATGGCCCCGGAAGGGCATCTCGCGATGCATTCGCCGCAGCCCACGCAGCGCGACTGGGAGACGGACGCGGTGGGGGAGAGCCCGATCGCGCCCTCGGGGCAGTGGGCTGCGCACGCGCCGCAGGCTGTGCAGCGGCCGGTGCGCACCGTCGGTTTCACAGACGAGTGCTGGAAGAGCTTGCCGCCCCGCGAGGCGCAGCCCATGCCCAGGTTCTTGATGGAGCCGCCGAACCCCGTCAGGAGATGCCCCTTGAAATGGCTGACAACCACCATAGCATCCGATTCGCAGATACCTCTGGCCATCCTGGCCGACGGGGTGCCGCAGCAGGAAGGCAGCTTCACGGACAGCTCGTCGGTGCCCCTCAGGCCGTCCGCCACGATGAACGGCGGCGTGGCCGGAGGGCCGAAGCCGTGTTCCATCGCGAGCAGAAGGTAGTCGGGCGCCGTCAGCCTGCGCCCGCGGTACAGCACGGTCGTGTCCGTCAGGAAGGTCCGGCCGGGGGGCAGGCCGAGCCCGCCGACCACGGACGCGATCAGCGAGGGCGGGATGTACCGCGTGTT
>DIAQ01000117.1:2769-6338 GCA_002414865.1 candidate division Hyd24-12 bacterium UBA5074
ACCTCTGCCATGGGAACCTCCTTTTCCGCAGTTTTATAGCGCATCCGGCGGAAGGCGCAAGACCTCGTGTTGCAGCACCTCCCCGACGCGAGTATTCTTCGCCCATGAGCAGCCTCGTCTGGATCGACATCGACGCCGACGCCCCCGACGGCAACCTGCGCGAGCTCCGCAGGGCCTCGGGAGGCGGGGCGCTGATGTGCGCGGTCGTGAAGAGCAACGCATACGGCCACGGAGCGAGGGAGATCGTCGGACTGCTTCCCTCGGCCGACTGGTTCGCGGTCAACTCTCTCGAGGAGGGCCTCGAGCTGAGGGGACTGGGCGTCGGAAGGCCGGTCCTCGTGCTGGGGCACGTCCCCCTCGACAGGCTGGGGGAGGCCCTCGGAGCAGGCCTGAGGCTGACCGTCTACAACAGGGAGACCGTTGCGGCTCTCGGCCGTCTCGTATCGCCATCCCGCCCGGCCAGGATACACATGAAGGTCGAGACCGGGACCGGCCGGCAGGGCCTGCCGCCGGAGGAGGCCGTCAGCCTCGCGATGGCTGCGGCGGCCGTCCCCGGCATCGAGGTGGAAGGGCTCTCGACTCATTTCGCGAACATCGAGGACACTCTCGACCACAGCTATGCACAGCATCAGCTGGAGGTTTTCGGCAGGGCGCTCGGACTCCTCTCGGAGGCCGGGCTGAACCCGCCGCTGGTCCACGCGGCCTGTACCGCCGCAGCCATCCTCTTCCCCGAGACGCGGTTCGGCATGATTCGCGCAGGCATCGGCCTGTACGGGCTCTGGCCCTCGCGGGAGACGTGGGTCTCCGCGGCGTCCTGCGGAAACCCTGTGCCGGCGCTCCGGCCCGTCCTCTCCTGGAAGACCAGGATCGTCCAGGTGAAGGAGCTGCCGGAGGGAAGCTACATCGGCTACGGATGCACGTACCGGACCACGAGGCGGAGCGTCGTCGGCGTTCTGCCCGTGGGCTACGCCGACGGGTACGACCGCGCCCTGGGCAACTCGGCCCATGTCCTCGTCAGGGGCAGGCGGGCGCCCGTCCTGGGTCGCATCTGCATGAACCTGACCATGGTCGACCTCACCGACATGGAGCCGCCGGCCCTGGAGGAGGAGGTCACGCTGCTCGGCAGGAGCGGCGAGGAGGAGATAACGGCCGGGACGCTCGCGGGCTGGGCGGGCACGATTCCGTACGAGATCGTGTCCCGGATCAGTCCGGTGCTGCCGCGAAGGGTGGTCCGCGGCGCCGCGCCGGAAGGAGTCGGAGGATACTGAGATGGCCTTTCTCGAAGTCATAGGGTCCGACGGCGGGAAGCAGCCGGGGAGCCATCTCGTCTCGATGAGGCTCGGCCCATCCGTCCTCATCGACGCAGGATCGGGCTCCAGCCTCCGCGACACCGAGCTCGCGGAGATCGAGATGGTCCTCATCACGCACGCCCATCTCGACCACATCGTGGAGCTGGGCTTCATCGCCGACGCCACCGTGAGCTTCCGCGACCGGCCCATCAGGGTCGCGGCGAGCCACGCCTGCCTCGAGGCCATCAGGACCCACTACATGAACGACCTCGTATGGCCCGACTTCGCGAGGATACGGACATCGACGGGATTTGCGATAGTCTACGAGGAGCTCGAGGACGAGCGGTGGCTTCCGCTCCCCGGAGGGGTGGCCGTCATGCCGGTGCCGGTGAACCACGGCGCGGGCGCGAGGGGGTTCCTCCTCCGGTCCGAAACCGGCAGTGCGATCTACACCGGTGACACGGGCCCCACCACTCGGCTCTGGGAGCAGGCGTCGAAGCTGCCCGACCTGAAGTTCATCGTGGCCGAGGTCTCCTTCCCCGACAGGATGCAGGACGTCGCCATCGCGAGCGACCACCTGACGCCGGAGATGCTTGCGCACGAGCTGTCCCTCCTCGAAGGCGTCCAGGTGCCCGTGTACGCCTTCCACCTCAAGCCCTGGTTCCGGCAGGAGATAGACCGTGACCTGGCCAGGCGCTTCAGCGACAGGGCCGTCCTCCTGATGAGAGGAGACAGGCTCCTGTTCTGAGCCGCTCATGAAGCCCGTCAGCACCCAGTCGACCGGAGGGTCCGGCAATCCGTGCGCATTCCCCGCGCCTCGCTCGAGGCCGGCCCTGGACAGGCTCGGGGAGACGGATCTGCCTGGGAGGAGGATAGCCCTGCTCAGCCATTACGCCGCAGTGGACTCCTCCTTCCGCTCCGCTGCGGAGGTGGTGGCCTCCTCCGGGAGGCTGGAGCTGCGCTGCATCCTGGGCCCTCAGCACGGATTCTGGGGCGAGACGCAGGACAACATGATCGAGTGGAGCGGATATCTGCATCCGGTCCTAGGAGTTCCTGTCCACAGCCTCTACGGCGAGTCCAGGGAGCCGACCTCCGACATGCTGGACGGGGCCGACTGCCTGCTGGTCGACCTGCAGGACGTGGGCTCCCGGTACTACACGTATGCATACGCCATGGCCTATGCGCTGAGGCTCGCCGCCCGCCTCGGGATGCCTGCGGTCGTCCTCGACAGGCCGAATCCCGCAGGGCTCTCGATCGTGGAGGGCTCTCCGCAGCAGGAAGGCTTCCTCTCCTATGTGGGCCTCTACCCGATCCCGGCCAGGCACGCCATGACCATCGGTGAGCTCGCTCGCCTCTTCTGCGCCATGGACGGCAATCCGCCACCCTCTGTCGAAGAGGCGGAGATCGACGATCCGGCGGGCTACCCCGACGACATGCCCTGGGTCGCGCCCTCTCCCAACATGCCCACGCCCGGCACGGCCCTCGTCTACCCGGGGATGTGCCTCCTCGAGGGCACCAATCTCTCCGAAGGACGGGGCACGTGCAGGCCCTTCGAGGTTTTCGGAGCCCCCTGGATCAACCCCGAGAGGCTCTGCGGCGCGCTGGCGGGCAGCCCCTTCCTGGAGGGGGCTGCGCTGAGGCCCCACAGGTTCGTGCCGACCTTCGGCAAGCACGCGGGGCTCCTGTGCGGGGGAGCCCAGATACACGTGACCGACAGGAGTTCCTTCAGAGCCCTGAGAGCCGCCTCGGGAATCCTCTCGGAGTGCTTCCGCCAGGGCGGCACGGCCTGGAGGCAGCCCCCTTACGAATACGTATATGACCGGATGCCGATCGACATCCTGACGGGGAGCCCCGCGCTGCGGGAGGCCGTCGAAGCTCATGACGACGCCCTCCTGCTCGGGCTCGCCTCGCCGCCCTCCGGGCATCCCGGCGCCGAGGCCGGGGCGCTCGTCTACGAGAGGAGCTTCGTCTCTTGAGGATAGGTCTCTTCGCCGACGTTCACGGGAACCTGCCCTGCCTGGAGGCTGTCTGGAAGGCCCTGTCCTCCGCCGGAGCGGACATCTTCGCCTTCGCGGGCGACGCCGTCCAGTACGGGCCCTTCCCGGCCGAGTGCATCGAGTTCCTGCGGGATCATTCCGTCGAATGCGTCCAGGGCAACTGCGACAGGGCCGTGGCAAGAGGCAGGAACGACCCGGGCGACGAATTCGTCAACCTCCACTGGCGGAAGATGGCCGTGGAGGCTCTCGCCTGGACCCGGACCGCGCTGTCGGCGGGGCACCT
>DIAQ01000111.1:0-2011 GCA_002414865.1 candidate division Hyd24-12 bacterium UBA5074
GGTACCACTTATTGCCGCCGGATCGAAGGTCCGGCGGCTTTTTTTACTTAGGACGGGACCGGTCCGAAGATCAGGGCCAGTCCCCTGTGTCGTGCTGAATTGCCGTCAGGGTTGACGGCTGTTCCTGGCATAAACTTGGCGGTCTTGGCGTCTTGGCATGAGGCATGTCGCTTCCTCTCCCGAAGGCACGGCGGCAGTCGAACAGCACTCACTTGACCCGGAAGGCAGCTTCGGGAATACTGCGGAGGTGCCATTCTCCTCATCGCGAGAAGCCAAGAAGTATCGGAGGTTTGTCGAATGGCCCCGAGCACATGCTCCGGCTGTGGCAAGGAAGTTGACGATCAGACTCCATTCTGCCTGAACTGCGGCCGTCCGGCGGGATCGCAGTCCGGGATCCCGGAAGGATCAGCGGTCTGCCCGGTGTGCGGGATGGTCGCTCCCAGGAGCAGCGCATGCCCGGCCTGCGGAACAAAGCTGACAGGATCTTCGCCGTCGCCTCAGAAGGCAAGAACCAGCGTCCTCATAGCGATCGCCATTTGCTTGATGGCGGCGGCTCTCATGGGTCAGGCACTCTGCGCGAAGCCCTGACGCGCACTTCCGTGCCGTCCGCATCAAGAAGCCCCACGGCTCAAGGTACCAGATGAGCAAGCGAAGGATGACATTCCGGGAAAGGCCGGGGTCCGTCCGGCAGGCTTCTCTTCGCAGGGGAGGGTCATGGAGACTGGCAGCGGCAGGATCGAAGTGCCTGATGAACTGGAAGCCGCCCTTTGTGGAGAGCACGAAGCAAGAGAGTTCTTCGAGAGCCTTTCTGACGGGTACAGGCGAGGCTATTGCGACTGGGTCGGTGGCGCCAGGCAGGCTGCAACCCGCGAGATCAGAGCAGGAAAGGCCCTGCAGATGCTGAAGAGGAAGTAGAAGACTCTGAAGACCTGACCATCCAGGACGGACAGGCTACTCCTCCACGAAGCCCGTCCCACTCCATGAGAAGGTCCTGGAATCCTCCTCGGTGGTGACATAGCCTCCGCGCGCGTCGTCCCACTCGCCGAGCGTGGATGTGATGATGACGCTGTTAGGCGCTCCACCCGGATCTGAAGGCAGGATCATGGTCTCCTCGAAATGGAAGAGTCCTGCCTCGGAGACGAAGTCGGCGGCCGGGCCGGGGACGAGCCTCTCGCCATCCCAGACGATGAGCTGGTCGCTGTTCAGATAGCCGCAGGCCTCGTACCTCAGCGCCAGCTTCACGGCATCTGTCACGCCTCCGAGGCCGTCCGCGACAGCCGGCATGAGGTCGACGCAGTATCGCCAGGTTCTCGTTCCGGGGTCTTCGTCGAACACTGCCGGGAGCTGGATGGGGATCGAGTCGAGCAACGCTCCCTGCTCGTCGAGCACGACGGCCGAGCCCCCGAATCTGGGTTCGCCTGCGGCTCCGCCGTCCTCGAGCAGGATGAGGAGATTGTCCGCAGCGCCAATTCGGATGAAAGCCATCGCAAGATCGGTGCCCTGTATCCAACCTGTTCCTGTCGATGGGGATGAGACGGGGTACAGGATCGGGTCGGATCCCTCTCCGTCGGCGTTCACCGGCGGGCCTGTTATATCGAGAAAGGTCCCGCGCGGAACG
Organism: candidate division Hyd24-12 bacterium UBA5074; assembly: GCA_002414865.1. Lineage (GTDB taxonomy): Bacteria > Fermentibacterota > Fermentibacteria > Fermentibacterales > Fermentibacteraceae > UBA5938. The sequence continues at coordinate 1,619 of DIAQ01000111.1, forward strand.
CACGCTGTCGTCACGGCTCCGATCGACGGCCCGGCAAGCAGCGCTGCAACCCTGCCCACGACAGTCGTGCCCGGGGAGAAGATGCCGTAGTCGTACCTGGAGGAGGTGACGGGCACCGGGACGGATGTTCCTGCGGCCGATGCGGCAAGGAGACAGACGGGGAGCAGGGGAAGAAGACGTTTCATGATCCTCCTGAAGGTTCCTGCCGGCGCCCTGCGGATCACCTCGTGGAACCCCGACGGGCTTTCGCGTATAACAACCAAGTATAGCACAACCGGAACGGTCAGCCCGAGGCTCTCGGCACAGCGGAGGACTGCAGATGATCATGATCCAATGCATGTCGGTGATCGCCGCCGCAATGATGATCGGCATCGCCGGGCAGGCGGATCAGGC
>DIAQ01000111.1:2332-27831 GCA_002414865.1 candidate division Hyd24-12 bacterium UBA5074
GTCAGCGATGCGATGACATGGGTGGGCACGCCGTACGTATATGGAGGCACCGGCCCCTCCGGCTTCGACTGCAGCGGCCTGGTCTGCCGGGTCTTCTCGGACAACGGTGTCACCCTGCCCCGGACCGTGACCGGGATGATGGAGCTGGGCAGCGAAGTGGCGGTGGATAGTCTGTTGCCGGGAGATCTCCTGATCTTCGACAACCCGAGGCATGTGGGCATCTTCATAGGTGACGGGCAGTTCATCCACTCCTCGTCGTGGCAGGGGAGGGGTGTAGTCATAACTCCCCTTGCGCAGGAGAATTATTCTAGACGCTTCACCTGCGCGAGAAGGGTCATCTGAGCGCCCGAAAGGCGTGGGAGGGAGGGGAGATGAGCGACTCGAGCATGTCCGCGGCCCAGAGCGCGATGCCGGCGGCCCAGCCTCTCGATCTGGCCGGGCTGGTGTCCTATCAGGGCGGATCCGTGGTGAGCCGCACCCTGTTGAAGAAGAACGGCGGCACGGTCACCCTTTTCGCATTCGACTCCTTCGAGGGGCTCTCCGAGCACACCGCACCGTTCGACGCCGTGGTGCTGGTCCTCGATGGAAAGGCCGAGCTGACGATCGGTGGCAGGAGGGTGACGGCGGGAGCAGGCCAGTCGGTGCTCATGCCCGCCGGTGTCCCGCATGCGGTCTTCGCCCGGACGCCATTCAAGATGCTTCTAGTGATGATCCGCGAGGTGCAGGGCCAGGCTCAGGACGGCGCCTGAGAGCGGAGCCGCGCCCGGGGTCGCACATGCAGTAAGCTTACGCCTCGAGTGACCTGCCTCCGCGTGCCGGACTTGCACACTGCAGTGATCTCGAAAGCTCACCCAGCCTGCTCACCTCCACCAGCGCCCGGACTCCGGATCGCCGAAGACCTTCCCCGCCAGAATACTGCGGGGCGGGTCGGGGGTCGGCACCGAGGACGAGGGGGGATGGCCTGCTGACACCCCCGGGTGTCCTCGAAATCGTCGCGGGAGAAGGCATCAGGCTGCAGCCGGAGGCCGAAGGGGACCAGGCCAGTCCGACCTTGGCAAGCTAATACGATGTATATAAATAGGGCTCTGGAATGGCCCTGCGGATCGGCGCCGAGCTATATATCACGGACACCGGAAGGTGGCTTCAGGTATTTCAGTGCATCGGTCAAGCTTTTCAACCAGGGAAGGGAAGCACTCAGGCATGAAGAAGACGACCGTCCTCAGGCAGGGCATCATGGAGCGCCGTGCTCTCGTGTGCCCCGGCGCGCACGATGCGATGAGCGCCAAGGTTATCGAGAAATGCGGATTCGAGGCGATCCAGATATCCGGCTACGGCGTGGCCGGCTCCTTCCTGGGCAAGCCCGATGTCGGTCTGGTCCAGATGAAGGATGTCCTCGACACCGCATGGAACATCGCCGCCTCAGTCGAGATCCCCGTGATGATCGACCTGGACACCGGGGGAGGCAACGCCGTCAACGCCGCATACAACACAGAGCGCACCATCATGATGGGCCTGGCCGGCATGAACATCGAGGACCAGATCTTCCCCAAGCGCTGCGGCCATATGAGCGGCAAGGAAGTCATCTCGGCCGAGGAGATGGCCGGCAAGATCACGGCGTGCGCAGCCGTGCGTGACAGGCTCGACAAGGACTTCATCATCAACGCCAGGACGGACTGCTTTGCCTCCATGGGCCTGGATGAGGCCATCCGCCGCTCCAACCTGTACCTGCAGGCCGGAGCCGACCTGGCGTTCATCGATGGCATCAAGACCCGCGCCGATGTCGAGCGTGCGGTCAGAGAGGTCAAGGGTCCCCTGTCAGTAAATCTCATGGATGCCATCTCCGGCATGAAGACCGAGCTCATCCCCATCCCCGAGCTCGCGAAGATGGGCGTCGGGAGGGTATCGATCCCCGTTGCCTCCATCATGGTTGTCCACAAGGCTCTCATGAGCTTCTTCACCGCCCTCAAGGCCTCCCCGACTGGCACTCTTCCAGGCCAGTTCCAGTGGGTCTCCAACTTCGAGGACTACACCGACTTCGTGGGTCTCAAGGACTACAGGCAGATGGAGGACAGGTATCTGCCCAAGGGCCGTCTCGACGAGAAGTACCAGGGCAAGGGCAAGATCGTGGAGGGCGAGGGCAAGCAGTAGGATGCGTCGCAGCCGGAGGGGCGCCGCCCCTCCGGCACCGCCCCGGCACGACTCAAAGGAGTGCAGTCGATGGGTATGACGATGGTCCAGAAGATCCTGGCGCGGGCGTCAGGACAGTCTTCGGTGGCCGTGGGCGACGTGGTGGAGCCCCGTGTGGACCTGGCCATGTCGCACGAGAACGGCGCACTGGTGATCAACCAGTTCGCCGAGATCTACAAGGACACCGGGATAGATGCGAAGGTGTGGGATCCCTCGAAGATCGCCATCATCTTCGATCACCGCGTGCCGGCCGAGAGCTCCAAGACCGCTACGAACCAGAAGAAGATCCGCGATTTCGTGGCGAAGCAGGGCATCTCGAAGTTTCATGACATCAGGGGCGACGAGGGCGGCATCTGCCACCAGATCCTCCCCGAGAACGGCTACGTGATCCCGGGCAGCGTCGTCGTGGGGACCGACAGCCACACCACGAGCCACGGGGCGCTGGGCACCTTCGCGTTCGGCATCGGCGCGACCGAGATGGCCTCCGTGTGGACCCTCGGCAGGGTGCTCAACGTCGAAGTCCCGGCGACCATCAAGGTGGTCGTGAACGGCATTCTGCCCAGGTTCGTCGAGCCCAAGGACATAATCCTGAAGCTCATCGGCATGCTCACGGCAGAAGGCGCGAATTTCAGGGTGATCGAATTCCATGGCGGGACCATCCGCAACATGTCCACATCGGGAAGGCTCGTGCTGTGCAACATGTCGGTGGAGGCCGGCGCCACCAGCGGCATAGTCCCTCCCGACGAGGAAACCCTCCGTTATCTGCGCGAGGAAGCCGGCGTCGCAGAGGCACCGGAGATCTGCAGCCCCGATGCCGACGCAGTCTATGACAGAGTCGTGGAGATCGACGCCTCGACCCTCGAGCCGCAGATCGCGTTCCCCCATACCGTGGACAATGTGAAGCCGATTGGCGAAGCGGTCGGCATAAAGGTGCAGCAGATCGTGATAGGATCGTGCACGAACGGGAGACTCGACGACCTTGCGACAGCCGCAGGCATCCTGAAGGGCCGCAAGGTGGCCAGAAGCGTGAGGATGCTGGTTTTCCCGGCCTCGTTCCGCATCTATGCCGCAGCTCTGGACAGGGGATACATCGGCACATTGATTTCGGCCGGAGCCGTCGTGATGAACCCCGGATGCGGGCCCTGCCTGGGTGTCCATCAGGGTGCGCTTGCCGACGGCGACAAGGCACTCGCCACGACGAACCGCAACTTCAAGGGCAGGATGGGCAATCCCGGCGCAGAGGTCTATCTGTGCTCGCCGGCAGTCGCGGCTGCCAGCGCCATCACGGGCGAGATAACCGATCCGCGGAAGCTGCAGGCCGGGCCTGCGCCTGAAGAGAAGGCGAGGTGACGCGATGTCCAGGGTCGTGCTGAAGCTCGGTGCCGATATCTCCACGGACATCATCTACCCCGGCAGGTTCATGGCTACCGTACTCCCTACGGAGACACCGCAGTTCTGCTTTGCGGACATGACGGAGTTCAACGCGAAGCTCAGAGCCAGGGAGATACTCGCGGGATCGGTCATAGTCGCCGACAAGAACTTCGGTTGCGGCTCCTCCCGCGAACAGGCCGCCTCCTGCATAAAGGGACATGACTTGAAGGTCATCGCGAAGAACTTCGCGCGGATCTTCATGCAGAACGCCATCAATCTGGGTCTCGACATGGTGATCTGCCCGGGCATAGAAGCTTCGGAGGGGGATGACCTGATCGTCGAGGGTGGCGTCGTGAAGAACCTCACCACGGGCCGCTCCTTCGAGATCGATCCCATGCCGAAGGCCCGTCAGGCGATCATCGACGCTGGCGGGCTGATTCCCTACACGCGCAAGATCGTCCTGGAGTCTCACGGGAGATAGCAGGCGCTGTTCGAGTGACATGAGGCCCCGCTCAGGCGGGGCCTCTTCGTCTGTAGGACCCGCCCCGGGTCGGGCTCCCGACCTCCCGGCCATGGAACCAGTCGCAGGGCCTCTCTCGATGGGATGATTGACACATGACCGCGGGATGAGGTGCGGGAGGTCGGCGAAGGCAAGACATCCTGGCAGGTGCCGCATCGCATGGGGAAATAATCCCTGCATGCAGTAAGACATCCCCGAAACAGTGTTCCGAGGCTTTGGCGCTAGAACACAAGTTGTTAAACAGCAATTGAATACAAACTGGAACTTCGCTTGCTTACGATATTGGAGGACATCTGCAAGGGAGGTTTCATGAACGCGATCGCTCTGCTGATCCTCGGCTCTCTCGCTGCCGGAGGGAATCTGCTCCTGGACAGACCGGTGGTGTGCCCTTCCGACAGGGACGTTCTCCAGTACGATGACGGAACGGCCTACTGGCTCTCATGGGGCGGCCTCTACCGTGGCGTCTTCTTCGACCTGGGAGACTTCTACGGGGATCCCACAGGCTTCTGGGCCGACTCCGTCGAGTTCTGGTTCTACCATCACGCGAGCTACCCCTGGGATACCGCCAGCTTCTATGCCGAGCTCTACAGTGGGACGGAGGCGGCTCCGGGGACCCTGCTGTCCCAGGAGTCGGTGACAGCCAGCCACATGTCACCCAGCGTGGGCAGCTACTATCCTCCGATATACCTTCCAGTGCAGTTCTGGGTGATTCTGAACTCGGAGATGTCGGCCGGAGGCTGGCCTTCTCTGCTCGCCGACAATTCGCCGAACTTCACCGGCTCGCCCCACAGCTTCTACAGCGAGGACTTCATCGTCTGGGAGCAGATGGAGCTGGGCGACTATTTCATTCGAGTCCACGGCACGCCGATGCTGGGTCTGGAGCAGTGCACCTGGGGCTCTCTCAAGACATTGTGGGATGCAGAATAGGAGGGAGGACGCCGCGGGCGGCATGACGCTGGACCGGGACTCGTCACTGCGATGCTGCGATCGTGAGGTCCAGGCAGGAGACTCCGAACGACCTCTCGAGCTCCTCTGCGAGGAGAACTCTCGAAGTTGCGTCCCGGCACAGGAACTGAGCGGTGCCGTCGCCCTGCGAGCCCACGCCCTTGCCTCCATGGGCGTACTCGGAGGCGGCCGGGCAGGCCAGTACACGGTGCAGGACGGGGGCCGTCAGCTGTGAGGGGCAGCAGGGGGCGACCTGCCGGTCGAATATGCCCTGGGCCTCCTTCATGGCCGCACCGAGGGCAGGCAGGTCCCCCGACTCGACAGCCTCGGAAGCGAGGGAGAGTATCCTCCTGTTAGAGGGACCGAGGGCATCGCGTATGCCTCTCTCGCCCGCAAGGAATGCGCTGTTGAGGTCTGCGAGGATGCGCCGGGTGTCCTTTCCTGCGCGGAGATCTACGATGAGCATGTGAAGCTCGGCTGCCGGGTGGAGCTTCCGCACGCCCAGGGAATCCCCGTCCATCTCGAGAACCACGGGAACCCCGCCGAAAGCGCATGCCTGGTCCATCCTGCCGCATGCGGAGCCAGCCAGCAGCTCGCCCCGGTAGGCCAGATCCATCTCTTCCTCGACGGAGAGGCCGAGGCCGTGGACGATGTTGAAGGCCCGGGCGGTGAGCACGCAGATCGCGGCCGACGAGGACAGACCTTTTCGAAGGGGCAGGGTCCGGCGGAGTATGTGCAGCTCCAGCCCGAGCCCGGGAAACCGCTCGAGCAGGACCGCAGCAGTTCCCGCAGAGTACGAGTCGAACGAACCGGAGGCCGCCACCTCGCACAACAGGCGGGGATCCACCGCATACTGCACCGGTCCTGCCGCACGGCCAGAGACGTCGATCTGCTCCAGCACGAACGACCCATCGGAACCTCCGGCTTCCGCGAAGATGCCCTGATCGGTTCCTGTGATCATGCAGAGGCCCGGATCGACTTCGAGCCCTGATTTCCTGTATCCGCCAGCCCAGTCGGAATGCTCGCCGACGATGCAGAGCCTGCCCGGAACGAAGAGTCTGACTCTGTTCATCGCGCCGGGATGCAGATTGCGGCTCCTGCGCTGCGAACGAGGACCTCGAAGCCATCAGGGATGAGTGAATCGGATGTCAGGACGACCTCTTCGCAGCCGGCAGGCACCCCGGGCTGCCCCTGGCCGTATCGCGGATCGAGGCAGGCCTGCACACCCCTCTTCTGCAGCGTGTTGACGATTCCGTCCATCAGGGGCCAGAGCTCGTGGTCTTCGAGCCTCATGCAGACGGGTCCGCCTTCCTGAACCGCTTCGAGCCCGTGGATCTCGGACGCGAACAGCCATGCTCTCCCGTCTCTCTCCTCGAGAGTGAGAGCATTCAGCCCGGCCTTGATTCCAGAGACGGATGCGAGTGCGGTCAGGGCGAGGACGGCAGGTCCCAGGAACAATCGTGCCCGTCCCAGGCCTGTCACGAGCAGGAGAGTGCCGCCGATGGCAAGCCATGAGAGCGGGGCGAGAATGGAGAACCAGAGGAAGAGGTGCGGGTGGAGGCCTTCGCGAATCTGCAGCGCGGAAATCAGAGTGGTGAGATGCACCGCGAGGGAGAGAACGCATATCGCGATGAGGAGCGTACTCCTGCGCAGCTTCCTGAGAAGCAGGAGGCAGGCGGTCAGGACCGCCGCCCGGACCAGGATCGTCAGCGCAAAAGACTGCCAGAGGAGGTGCATTCTCCTCATCAACGAGGATGCCAGGGGAAGGCTCTCGATGTTTACCACCGCAGCAGACCACTCCCTGTACCCATCGAGCGGATCGACAGTCGGCTCCGAGGTCGTGAAATAGGACAGGAGCTGCGAGATGTTGCCCCCGCCAGGCGTCGTCACTTCCTGGATGACGACGGGCAGCCACAGCACAGCGAAAACCGCGGATGCCGCCCCGATGGAGCGGCCGTCGATCCTCCTCCGCATCACGATTGCTGCCGCACCCGCCACGATGAATGCGGAGATGACGGTGGGCACAGTCCCGACATGGCTTTGCGCGGAAAACGATCCGAATGCTACGGCGGCTGCCAGCCAGATGGGAGTCCCGCCCGCGAGGAAGGCTCCGAGCGAGATGAGCATCGCCAGCATCGGGAGCACCAGCACGAAGGGGTTCCAGTCGCTCAGGAACAGGATGGGATTGATCGCCCTGATGTAGGCCGCCAGCAGCATGCAGAGCAGGAGATGCATCCCTGGAGGCCCGTGCCTCCTGACTGCGGCATGCATGGCGAGGATGCTCAGGACAGCTATCGCGCAGACCGTGAGGATGGAGCTCGAGGCGGCCATGCCTGTCAGGTAGTAGAGGGGGATCCTGAGGTAGAAGTACATCGGACCGGGATGGAAGAACTCCAGACGGGAGTATGGTCCGGTGAGCGTGTGCCCTGCCTCGGTACTCCGCGTCATCACCTCGAGCAGCGCGATGTCGCCCACGACGGGGTAGTCGGGCACCCCGCCGACAACTACGACGAGAGCCGCCGTGAGAAACGGCGACAGGACGAGGAGGAGCCCCAGGGTCGAGAGCGCCCCGTCGGTCCAGTGTCGGCGGAGGCCTGAAGCGCCTCTGGAGCATGACCGGCCGGCGTCCTCTCCAGTGCCGCGGAATGGACAGCTCGGCATGAGGCTGTTCAGCGCTCCCCGGAGGCGCCGTACAGCGCCCGGGCCGCCCCGGAGAGCCCGAAATCCTCCAGCGTCCTGCGAGTGGGACGGCCATCCGCCGGATCCCATCCGCGCAGCCCGTAGTACTCGTCCATCACCGCTCCGAATCTGGAGGCATCCATCGATACCGGGGAGCCGATGAAGGGGTTCACGAGGTGCTCGGGCTTCTCGTAATAGGGTATCAGTGACTCGTCATCGGCCCTTCCCCGGTTCCAGTTGCGCACCAGCAGAGCTCTCTCGAGCTGGATCACCCTCTCCGATGCCCTTTCCATCTCCCTGTCGCTCCAGCCGATTCCTGTCAGGGAGGTGAACATGTGCCTCTCGAAAGAGGGGCCCTCCATGTCCCCGGCGCGCGCAAATCCGTCCTCGGTCTTCCTGGAGTAGATGCGCGGGAAGACCTGGTCGCCGACCGGGAGGGAGTCCTTCATGACGGAGCGGTTGCCTTCCCACCAGGCAGGGAAGGCCTTCTCCTCGTATCCGCTCCTGGGGTCGGCGCAGATCCTGCTGCCGTATACGCGAGATGAGACATCCATGATCCCGTCCCAGTCCATCCCGAAGTCCGGAGAGCATATCCTGCTCCATCCCATGATGTTCTGGGCATATCCATGCGCGCTGGAGATGGGATCCCTGGTGTCGACCGCCCACTGCACCGCGCTCACAATCCAGTAGGGGAAGAAGACGTAGTTGATCCTGTCCCCATGGCCGTCCCAGTGGCCTGCATACCCCCAGGCCGGGAAGTATCTGCGAAGCTGTTCGCCACCCAGACCGAGTATCTCCGAGGCCCGGACCGTGCCCTCGGCCAGGGCGCTCCTGACCGACCCCTCCCTGCGGGAGATCCCCATCAGCAGATGCTGCCAGAACCCGGGATCGTCGAAGTCGATGCGTACTCCGTCGATCTCCTGCATGACCCCTTCGCTCGACAGGTCGCGCAGCCAGGGGATCATCCCGACCAGGAGCTCCCAGTGATTCAGCCCTTCGTCGTTGGCAATCCTGCCGATCTCGAAACCTGCCTCGAAGCCGAGCCTCCAGTCGTAGAAACTGCCCTCGAGCCCGGGGAAGAGGCCGGCGATGCAGTCCATCTGCCCGGACAGGATCTTCCCCCTCTGCAGGACAGCCGGTACCGTCGTGTAGAAACGGGCGTCGAAGCAGCGGACGGAGCAGCCCTCCGTGCAGGCCTGGAATCGCTGCCCGTATCTGCATACCTTTTCAGGATCCAGTTTCGGCTCGTGGGGCCAGCCGTGGGATCCGTGCGCCTCCTCCCGGATCAGGGCGCAGACACTCGCGAACCTCACGGGGTCTGACACTGGAACGGGGGTGGACCCCATGACCGAGACGGCCTTCAGGTTCTTCGAACCCATCACGCCGCCGAATCCCCCCTGTCCGGCGGCGCTCTCCGTCTCGGTGGCGGCAACCGCGATCCTGGAGAGGTTTTCACCGGCTGGTCCGATGGCGAGAACGCGCCGTGGCGGGCCGGAGGCATCCATGAGCAGCTCCTGTGTCCGGTAGATTCCGAGGCCCTGGAGGTGCGAGGCATCCTCGATGGTGCATCTCCCGTCACGGATGTCCAGCCAGACCGGGCGGTCGGCCCGCCCGGTGATCACCATGCCGTCGAAGCCGGCCCGTTTGAGAGTCGGACCCCAGTGCCCTCCGAAGGACGACCTCGTGTAGACTTCATGCGGATACCCCTGCGCCGACAGGCCGCAGATGGTCGTCCTGCCGGAGAACGGCGCAGCCGTGCCGGCCAGCGGCCCCGCGAGGATCATGAGTGGCGAGGACGGATCGAAGGCGCCCATGCCGGGTGGTATCTCGTCCCATGCGATCTTCGCGCCTAGCGCCCTTCCTCCGTACCACTCCGGAAGGTAGTCGTCGGTATCCTGCTGATGGACCGTGCGCTTTCCGAGGTCCACCCTCAGGAGCCTTCCCGTATAACCTCCCATCGCGTTCCTCACGGCGTGCCGCCCTTCCGGCTGCGGCCGAGCGACGGATCCTGCTCGGACCCGGGCATCCCGACTTCACCGAAGGCTGGATCGTCCTGCTCGAGAAAATGTATGGCGCCGAACCTGCAGGCTTCGGCGCAAACGGGAGCGCCCCCGCAGAGGTCGCATTTCAGCGGCGCACCATGAGCCGTATCGGGGAGCATCGCCGAGTACGGACATGCGCGGATGCACTCTCCACAACCAGTGCAGACGGATTCCGACACGAGCAGCGCGCACGTGTCGGGGGAGCGGGAGATGGCGCCGGCCGGGCAGGCGGAGGCGCAGGCGGCCTGCTCGCACTGTCTGCAGTAGAGGTGGCTGTGGCGTCCCCCGAACACGTCCAGGACCACCCTGATGAGCGCAGTTCCTCCAGCATGGGGGCCGGAGTGAGCCAGGGCGCAGGCGCTCTCGCACGAGAGGCATCCGGTGCAGGGGACGGGATTGATGGTGAGCCGTTTCATCCCGGAATCATAGGGAAACGGGGGAGACGCAGCCCTGGCAAGGCGAGGAAGGGCTTGACAGCCGGACCATTCCGGTCTCTAGTTGACGAGGGTGGTTGATATGAAACTGGCCGCCTTGATCTTGGTTGCATCATCACTTCCAGCCCTCTCATCCACAGCTTCACAGAGCGACTGGTCCGGAGGGCCTGGCTTTCCCGGCCCCGTGGCCTCGTGGGGCACTGTGTTCCAGAAGGGCAGCGCTTCCGACTGGTCGGGTCAGCCCGGCTTCCTCAGCCTGGAGGCTTTCGGACCCCATGCCATCAGCCAGGACTTCGAGAGCGCGAACTCTCTTTGTGGAGCCGATTTCGACGGCGACGGAGACCTGGACATCCTCGGCGCCTCGTTCAGCGGGGACGAGGTCGTGTGGTGGGAGAACTCCGGCGGCCATGGCGGAGCATGGACCGAACACGCTCTTGCATCGGGCTTCGACGGGGCCTTCTGTGTCTCCCCCGGCGACATCGACGGTGACGGGGATATCGACGCGACAGGCGCAGCCTATCTGGGGGACGAGATCGTGTGGTGGGAGAACGTCGACGGGGCAGGCGGGAGCTGGGTGGCACATCAGGTCTCCGATTCGTTCAACGGCGCGAGGAGCACCTGTGCCTCCGACATCGACGAGGACGGCGATCTCGACATCCTCGGGGCCGCATACGGCTCCGACGAGGTGTACTGGTGGGAGAACGGCGACGGCGCAGGTACCGCATGGTCGCTCCACCAGGTCGCGATCAGCTGCAACGGCGTGAGGACCGCGGTCGTGGCGGACATGGACGGCGACGGCGATCCGGACATCCTCTGCGCCGCCTACCTGCAGAACAGCGTGCTGTGGTTCGAGAACACCGACGGGGCGGGATCGGCCTGGACGGAGAGGATGATCAGCGACTCGTTCGGACATGCATCCGCGGCCTCCGCACACGATCTCGACGGAGACGGCGATATCGACGCGATCGCGGCCTCCGAGTCCGGCGACTGCGTTTCCTGGTGGGAGAACGACGGCACAGGCTCCAGATGGACCGGGCACGCGATATGCACAGGATTCACCAGGGCGCAGAACGCAGAAGCCGGCGATCTCGATGGCGACGGGGACATGGACATCACCATGGCCGCCTATGGCGCCGACAAGGTGGCGTGGTGCGAGAATGTCGACGGAGCGGGGATCTCATGGATCCAGCACACCCTCGACGACTCCTTCGACGGGGCCAGGTGGGTCGACTGCAACGATGTCGATGGCGATGGAAGGCCTGAGATCGCAGCCGCCTCGCTTCTCGGGGACGGGCTGTCCTGGTGGGACGCGATTTCCTTCCAGCCGGCGGGATGGATCGAGTCGAGCGTTCTGGACACGGGCGTGAACCCGGTCTGGGGGACGCTGCTCTGGTCGGCATCCATCCCGACGGGCACCATCGTCACCCTGCAGGTGCGCTCTTCTCCGGATCCGGCCGACATGGGCGAGTGGTCCGACTCGATCTCCGCGCCATGCTCGCTCCATGGGGTGCTCGGGGACGGCGAGAGATATCTCCAGTACAGGATCAACCTCTTGTCGAGCATGATCGAGGCCACCCCCGTGCTTCAGGACCTGACCGTATCCTGGACGCCCGAAGGCGCTGGCGGAGGGGAGCCTGAGTCCCTGCTGCTCCTCCCGGTGTCACCCAATCCGTCCTCCGGCGGAGCCTCGGTGGCTCGCTTCGCTACGCCGGGAGCGGCCCTCGTCACGCTCTCGGTGTTCGACATGTCGGGAAGGTGCGTGGTCAGCAGGGATGTCGATGCAGCAGGTGCCGGAGTCCACACGGAAGCTCTGCCGTTTCTCCCTGCAGGAATCTATCTCCTCAGGATGACTTCGGGGGACTTCGCCGGATCGAGCCTGTTTGCGGTCCTCGACTGACGGCAGGATCTGGTTTCCCGGTCCGGCAGCGCCGGTGAGGAGGATCGCCGTCGACCGGAGATGTGGCACTCGCGCTGCGCTGTTGCATAATCCATACCGGGCCGGACGATATGTCCCTCTGTTTCCTCAGCGGTTCCACCAAACTGCAGGAAGGTGCATATGAGGGCAGCAAGTCTCGTTTTCGTTCTCCTCGCTCCAGTCGCATTCGCGAGCTCCGCATACCAGTCGGACTGGTCCGGAGGGCCGGGATCCCCCGGCCCGTTCAGCTCCTGGGGCGATAGCTTCTCGGTCGATTCAGGAACCTCGTGGGCTCTGACTCCGGGTTCCCTGCAGCTGCTGCCCGGCATCTACGAGGTGATCGACGGGGCGGTCGACGGGGCAAATTGCGTCGATGTGGCCGATATCGACGGAGACGGCGATCTCGACCTCTTCGCGGGCTCCAGATACGCCAACGACATAGTCTGGTACGAGAACGAGACCGGCAACGGTGAGCGGTTCGTCCTGCACATCATCAACGGCAGCTTCGGAACCGTCCGCTCCGTGCGCACCTGTGACATGGACGGCGACGGCTACCCGGATGTCCTCGCCACATCTTCGAGCGGCGACGATGTCTACTGGTGGGAGAACAACGGCACGGGAAGCACATGGACCCAGCGGACCGTCAACGGAGTATTCAACGGGGCGCGCTCGGCATGTGCCGTGGACATGGATGGAGACGGCGACCAGGATGTTGTCGGAGCCGCATACAGCGGTGACGACATAACCTGGTGGGCCAATGCCAACGGCCTCGGAACGTCCTGGGTGGCGCACGTGATCGACGGGAGCTTCGACGGAGCGATATCGGTCGGTGCAGCAGACCTGGACGGCGACGGGGACAAGGATGTCGTCGCAGCGGGCTACAACGCCAGCGACATCGCGTGGTGGGCTAATTCCAACGGGATCGGCACGACCTGGGTCGAGCACGAGATCGACTATTCCTTCCCGTACGCCTCGGGTGTGTCTGTCGCCGACGTGGAAGGTGATGGCGACATTGACGTGGTGGGCACGTCGGGAGACGCGAGTCTCCTCACCTGGTGGGCCAACAGCGGCGAGCCCTTGCCGACCTGGACCGAGCACATCGTGGACACAACCGTGCCCGGTGCGTCCTCGGCGGTGGTCTGCGACCTGGATAGCGACGGGGACATGGACATCATCGGAGCCTCGTACGGCAACGATGCGGTCTACTGGTGGAGGAATGCGGACGGTGGCGGAATCTCCTGGACGAGGCACAACGTGGTGACCGGCCTCGACGGCGCTCTCTCCACTGTTCCCGGGGACCTGGATTCCGACGGGGCGATGGATATCGCCTGGACCGGTGAGATAGCCGACGACGTGGGCTGGAGCAACATGAACGGGTTCCCTGACGACGGCTATCTCGAGTCGAGCATCCTCGACACGGGCTGCGACCCTCTGTGGGGCGTCATACTCTGGACGTCACAGACCCCTTCGGGAACCAACCTCTGCTATCAGGTGAGAGCGTCCGACAATGCATCATCGATGGGCGCATGGTCGGACACCCTGTTCGTGCCCGGCTCCCTCGGGGACTTGCTGGCCGACGGGACGAGATTCTTCCAGTACAGGATCATCCTCAAGTCCTCCAACTCGGCGGTCACACCTACGCTGCTGGACATGACCGTGACCTGGAACCCTCTGGGAGCCGGGGGCGGGACAGCATCGGAACCGGCGGTCCTCATGCCTGTCAGCCCCAATCCGTCGGGCTCATCGGTCTCCATCCGCTTCGAGCTCGCGGCACCGGGTGCGGTCGAGATCGCGGTGTTCGACATCTGCGGCAGGCTGGAGGCATCGATCCCGGCTACGACATTCGATGAGGGTCGGAGCGAGCTGCTCTTCGACGGATTGTCCGCAGGCGTGCACTTCTGCAGGATGACGGCAGGGGACTACCAGGCGGTGGAGCGTTTCGCGGTAGTCGAGTAGCCTGGAGGTTCAGGTTGGGAAGAAAGGCGGGCGGCGGGCGGCGCATGCGGTCTCGTTGAGCCTGGGAGGTGGTTTCATGCGAATTGCCATTGTCCTTGTGCTTTGTGGCGTGCAGGCGGCCCTGGCGAATTCCGCCTACCAGTCGGACTGGACGGGCGGACCCGGGCTGCTCGGCCCCGGGGCCTCCTGGGGCGACAGATTCCTCGCAGATACCAATGCCAACTGGTCCCTCGTCCCCGGGCAGGTCATCCTGTCGTCCGGCCTGGGTCTGGACATCGGAAGCCTCTCGAACGCTACGTCGATCAGCTGTGCCGACCTCGATTCCGATGGCGACATGGACATCGCCGCTGCGGCCTCGGGAGCCACGGGCTGGTTCGAGAACCTCTATGGAACAGGCCAGCGCTACCTCTGGCACTCCATCAGCACCACGTCAGGAGGCATCCGCTCCTTCCACTGCATCGACGTCGACGGTGACGGAGATGCAGATATCCTCGAGGCGGCCAAGACTCTGAACGACATCGGCTGGTGGGAGAATTCCACGGGTCAGGGCACCGCATGGATCCCTCACGGAATCGACACGGACTTCGGAGGGGCGTCATCGATCCGTGGCGCTGACATGGACGGAGACGGCGACGTTGACGTCACATCCTCGGGAAACAGCGTTTCGGACATAGCCTGGTGGGAGAATGTCGGCGGGGGAGGCACCGCCTGGATCAAGCATACGGTCGACGTGAACTTCGAGGGTGCCCTCTGTGCAACCTGCTTCGATATCGACGGCGACGGCTCGATGGACATTCTCGCAGCCGGCAACGGAACATGGGCCAAGCAGGTTGCATGGTGGGACAACCTGAACGGAACTGGCACCGCCTGGACCGAGCATACCATCGACTCGCGCTTCAACGGGGCCTGCAGCGTGACCGCAGCCGACCTGGACGGTGACGGAGACCTGGATGCCGTGGGAGCCGCCCAGATCGACGACGACATAGCGTGGTGGCAGAACGGCGGCGGCGGCCTCACCTGGGTCGAGAACACGATCGACGGCAGCTTCGACGGCGCGCAGAGCGTTGCTGTCGGTGACCTCGACGGTGACGGCGACATTGATGTCCTGGGCGCCGCGACGACTGCCGGGGATGTCGCCTGGTGGGAGAATGCGAGCTCCGGCTCGGGCTCCCTCTGGGCCGACCATCCTCTCGACACCGGGTTCGCAAGCGCCTATGCGGTAGCGGTCGCCCAGTTGAACGGCACCGGTGACCTGGACGCAGTCTCCGGCTCCTATACCGGATCAGGGTACCTGAAGTGGTGGAACCTCGATAACTTCTACTCGGCAGGCTACCTGGAGTCGAGCATCCTCGACACGCAATGCGACCCCGACTGGGGTGTCATCCTCTGGGCCTCGTACCTGCCGTCCGGCACGGTGATCGGGATGAGGATGCGCTCCTCGGACAACTATGCGGCGATGGGCGACTGGTCCGATACAATCCTGGCGCCATCCTCGCTCCAGGGCATCCTGGACGACGGTGACCGCTTCTTCCAGTACAAGGTCACCCTCATGACGACGAACCCCCTGTCCACTCCATCTCTCCTGGATCTCACCGTGACCTGGGACCCGCTGGGCGTAGAGGGCGGGGCGACCGCACCGGAGACGCCCGAACTCGCAGCGGTGTTCCCCAATCCTTCGAGGGGTTCGACGACCATCACGTTCGGCCTTCCCTCCCCGATGGAGGTGACGGTCTCGGTCTTCGACTGCGCCGGCAGGATGCTGGCAGTCCCCGGCTCGACGGGGATGTTCGGGGAGGGTCTCCACGAGTTGAAGATCGACGGTCTTGCGCCGGGGATCTACTTCTGCAGGATGTCCGCAGGCGGGCTGCAGCTCGAAAGGACCTTCGCGGTCATCGAATAGCCTGTGACCGGGGCATCCCGGGATGAGAGAGCGTGAAGAGGGCCTCCGTCGTGGAGGCCCTCTTCACGCCGGGCGTTCGCCCTATTCCTGGCTCTGGTAGATCATCGGCAGACCGTTCTCCGTGTTGCCGATGATCACGAATGTGGTGTTGTCTGATTGTGCGAGCTGCGCGGTAACCTCGATCGCCTTCCATGCCAGGAGCTGCTCGGAGATCCCCTGGGAGACGATCTGCTGGTAGTCGGCCACGCCTCTTGCCTCGATGCGCATCCGCTCGGATTCCAGCTCCTGCGACTGGAGGACATACTCCATGCGCAGGGCCTCCTGCTCGGCCTCCTGCTTGGCCACGATCACGTCGCGGAGTGTCTGCGGAAGGTCGATGTTCTCGATGGGAGCCTGCTCCAGGATGATCCCGAGAGGGGCGAGTCTCGATCTGAGGCTGTCCTCCACCTGGGTGTTCACCAGGCCGCGGCTCATTGTATAGAGGGCTTCGGCATCGTACAGCACGAGGATATCCTTCGTCGTCCTGTTGATGTAGGGCTCGATGAGGATGTTGTAGTAGTCCGGTCCCACGGTCTGGTAGACGTGGGGGGCCATCGAGGGCTCGAGCCTGAACACGAGGCTCATCGAGAGGTCGACCGTCACGCCCGTCGATGTGGAGGCGTTCATCGCCATCCGCTCGGCCTGACGCCGGACCGACATCATGTGCGCGTCGGCCCATGGCAGCTTGGTGTGTAGGCCTTCCGCTATCGGCTCGTCAAGCACCTTGCCCATGATCGTCATCACGGCGACGTGTCCGGGAGGGACGATGACGAGGCATGACATGAAGAGGAACACGGCGCCTGCAACGATGAACAGAGGTGACAGGATGCGTCGTGTCGAGCGACCGTACCCATACGCCTTTATTACGTTGCCGTCATCGTCGTGCCTCTTCCTGGCCGACCCGACCCACCCCAGGCCGAACAGGAGCAGGACGATGCCGATTATCAGGAGAAACATGGGAACCTCCTTCAGGAGGGTTTGTGCGGGCTGCGCGGGCCCTCCCCCCCGGGGAGGGCCCTGCAGGTTCCGTCAGCGCACGAGGACCAGCCTGCCGGTCCTGACTCCGTCCGAGTCGGAGACGGTCACGAAATAGACCCCCGCAGGAGCGGGTGCTCCTTCGAAGATGCCGTCCCATGCCACTTCGTGTCCGCCCGGAGAGAAGCTGCCTGATGCCGGGGTTGCCACGAGGCGGCCCTGGATGTCGTACACCCTGACCGATACCTCTCCGGCAGAGGCGGTTTCGAAGGCGATCGAGACGCCCGAGAAGGCGGGGCAGGGCCAGATCGAGATTCCGTCGGTCGCGATGGGCTCGACTTCGGACCCTCCCACTCCGACTCCGTAGTACCACCGGTAGGTGGCGCCTCCATTGGTGCCGGCGTAGATGAACTGCGAATTACTGATGGCAAGACAGTTCACGCAGGTCTCGGGGAGCCCGGTGTTGAAGGCTGACCAGCCGGAGCCTCCATCGGTGCTCCTGTAGACCCCCTGCGATCCTGTCCCGAGGTAGACGGTGGAGGGGGATGAAGGGTCGACAAGCACGCTCTTCACATAGCCGATCGAGCTGGAGACCTTCGTGAAGGATGCTCCGGAGTCTGTCGATCTGAAGATGCCGCTGCCCGTACCCGCGAAGATGACCGCCGGATTGTCGGGCCGGACTGCGATGGAGTACGGCCAGTTGACTAGCCCGGCAGCCGTGAGCTTCGTCCAGGTGACCCCGGAGTCGGTCGTCCTGTAGATGGCGGGCTGGCTGTTCTCGTAGCCGCCGACATACGCCGTACCCGGAGCGCCAGGGCTCAGGGCAAGGCTGTAGACATAGGAGGACGAGGTCCCCAGGGTGTCCCGAGCCCAGGTCGTCCCCCCGTCGGTCGAACGGGAAACAGCCATCCGGTACTGCGAGCTGCTCGAAAGGTAGAGGGGCCCCGCCGTCCAGTAGCAGTTGGCGGTGGAGGGGTCCGCAACGATTCCGGCACCGTCGGCATAGTACGTGTCGATCTGTGTCCAGACGGAACCTCCGTCTGTGCTCCTGAAGAGCTCGGCGTTTCCTCAACCGGATCCTTCGAGCGCCAGGATGGTGGCGGGATTCGCCGGGTCGAATACGATGCCGCAGAAGTCCCCGCAGGAGAGGGGCATCGTCAGGGGAGTCCAGGCGGCTCCGTAGTTGGTGGACTTCCACACGCCGGCCCCCTGCATCTGCTTGAAGACCAGGGACTGCTGCGAGGGGGCCACCGCGATGGCCATATCCCTGCCAACCACGAGACCGCTGTTAGACAGAGTCCAGCTCGAGGCGGTGTTGACGCTCCTGAAGAATCCGGCTGTGCTGCCGGTGAAGGCTTTCGTCTGATCTCCCGAATGGGCGACCACGTCGCACAGCCCGGTGCCGGTGATTCCGGAGGTGGATGTCGTCCAGGAGGCGCCTGCGTTCGTGCTGCGGTGCACGCCGTTGTATCCGCCGGCGATGACGATGTCGGAGTTGGCCGGCGAGAAGGTCAGGCTGTAGTTGTAGACGGTGCTGGAGACGTCGCTCCAGCTGGTGCCGCCATCCGTGGAGCGCCAGATGCCATACAGCGTTCCCAGGAGGACGATGGATGGATTGGTGGGATGGACCGCCACCGAATAGGCGTAGTACTCGGACGAGCATCCGGAGGGGGTGACCTCGGTGAAGCTGACCCCTCCGTCGGTGGATCTGAACAGTTTCGGGGCATATGTGGAGGAGCTGTAGAGGTAGCCGCAGACATAGATCGTCTGGGGATTGGATTCGCTGACCGCGATCCCGTATCCGTAGGAAGTGTCGGATGTGTTGATCAGAGGGAGATATGTCCAGCTGGCCCCGCCGTCCGTGCTCTTGCAGAAGGTCATCTGCCAGTTCGTGCCGTTGTACCTGTACGCGGCGGCATAGACTGTCTGGGGGTTGGTGGGATGCGGCGCTATGTCGTTGAAGATGGTGTTGGCCTGGTAGACCGAGCTCCAGGAAGCCCCTCCGTTCGTGGAGTAGTAGAAGTAGCTGGATGCTCCGCACATGAGGGTGCCGCTCGGGTTCATGGCGAGAGAATAGGGGGAGCCGTTGAAGGTGCCGGCCATGTTCCATGTGAGACCGAGATCATCCGACCGCATGACCTTTGCGGGCGATGATCCGGAAAGCGCAAAGATCACATCCGGATCGACCGTGGATTGGGCCAGGTACGAGATCTGGCCGCCTTCCGGGCCCACCGACTCCCAGTCGGCCGACAGCGGGGGCGACAGGAGCAGGAGGAGAAGGAATACCCAGCAGCCTCTGTTCAAGCGAGCCCTCCCTTCGCTTTCCAGATACCGGTCAAGACCTGTGGCACGCATGGAACATATCGACGCTCCAGCGGGGGCGGGAGTGTGCGCCTGAGCCCGGGGGGCTATCTTACGACCTTCATGGGAGCTGCGGGAGACAATCGGAGGGAGAGAGCATGGCGAGGTTCGTACCCGAGATGAACGAAAGGCTGCTGTTGAAGAGCTCCTTCATGATGCCGCAGGGCGGAGTGAAGATCCAGATACCGGTGTCGGCTCCATTGTACCTGACGAGCAGACGGGTCGTCTACGAGGACTTCGGGAAGTGGGCATTCCTGCGGTCGCAGATGGGGCTCCTCCCGATGCTCCTCATGAAGGGCAGGCTCCGGGAGATGCCGCTGGGGAGCCTGAGGATATCGCGGGGGAGATACGGCCGCAACTCGAAGATGACCCTCCTGAAGTCGACGGACGGCGGAGAGGCGCTGCTGGGAGGCTTCGACAAGACGGTCAAGCGACTGAGGGATGCCCTTCTGGACGGCGGGATAGGCCTGGTCGAGCTGGCTCCGGAGGAGTGGGAAGTCAGGGCCTGACCCCGGACCGCGACTCCGGCTGCAGACCCTCGGGCCAGACGTAAGGCAGGTCATCCGGCTCCCTCCAGCCATACTTCCCGTAGAACGCGGGATCCTTCCTCAGCAGGTTCGATCTGTGAGAGGCGTGGAAGGCCGGTTCGCCCAGCCAGGGCGGCATCCGGACCGGACGGACCGCGCGGGCCAGGGGCATGCGGTTGACGAATCCGCGATTCCTCCACTCCCGGATGCAGGCGTTCATATAGAGCCGCAGAGCCCCTTCGCTGCCCCTCCACATCAGGACGGCGGGATGATGGACCCATCCTCCGGATCCGCGTGCGAGCGCGTTCAATATCTGGAGGGCCTCGACGCGCTGCTTGCCAAGCCTTCGGCTGTCGAGGCATCGGGCCGATTCCTCGAATCCGGGATAGGGGAGGAATGTATTCGTCGAAGGACCGCCGGCGGGCGGTCAGCGGAGAGGAGGGAGCCGGAGCGTCCTGGTTTCGCCCCGTGACCAGACGAGCGCTTCGAGGCTGTCCACGGCGGAGATCAGAAGCCCTCTGAGCGTTTCCGGATGATAGACCCGGAAGCTGTCGACCTCCGTCACGAGGTCGCCGGGTCTCAGGCCGCATTCGCATGCCACGCTGCCGTCGTCGACGGCCACTATGAGGATCCCGGAGGGTCGCTCGCCGTCGTTGATCGAGGAGAAGGAGGTGGCCGTGACGCCGAAGGAGGTCTCGGCCCGCCACCTGTTCCTCGTGGTCAGATCGGCCCACACCGCCCACATGGACGACGGGATCATCGCCAGGTAGTCGACGCTCGTGCCGGGGCGGTTCTCCATGCTGCAGCTCACGATGCCCCGGATGAGGCCGAGGAGGTTGCCATCCGAGTCGAAGGCGGCTGCACCCATCAGGCCGTCCATGCTGGGCGCCGCGATGAGCACGGCCCCGTCTCCGTACTGACGGATGATCCGTCCTCCTATCGAGACCGCGCCCGTGACCCCCTGTCCAACGAGACGGATGGGCGAATCCTCTTCCGGGAATACTCCGGAGGGGGGGGACCAGGAGTCGAAGGGATGCCCGGAAAAGGCCAGGATGGCCAGACCCAGGTCGTCGCTGAAGAAGATCGTATCGGGCTCGAGGAGATCTCCGTCGATTTCCACGATGGGCGGGGCCTCGGGGCCGGCGAAAGCGCTCAGCGTCACGACGTGCCTGCTCGAGATGGCCACGCCGGCCGACAGCTCCGTCACGCCCGGAGAGCCTTCGCGGCGGATCGTCACGACGGAGGACCCGTCTCCCGCGGCAAGGAGCGCCGCGATTGCCATCCAGACGGAGAGCATCACCCTAGAAGCTGATCAGGCTTGCCGGCCTGGCATAGGCCGCCAGGGGGGCTGTTGTGACCGTGTACTTGAGGGATCCTTCGGCTGCGAAGATGACCTTGTCGGCGGCCTGCCGGACGGCTGGCGCGGGCTGATGCCCGGTTCCCGCGGCGATTCCTATGACTATCATGACCGCGGCGACGAAGGGGATCGCTATGGCGAGGCGGTGCCAGCGCACGGGTCTGTGGATCTTCTCGAGGGGCTCGGCTGCGAGTCGCCGGCGGATCTTCGCTTCGAGATCCTGAGGGGGCTCGGGCCTGGAAATCTGGCGAAGGACCGACTGCAGGTCGCGGCTCATGGCCATGGCCTTCCGGCACCGCGCACAGCCGGAGAGGTGGAAGTGGAGCATCTGCTGCTCCTCGCGGGTGGCCTCGCCGTCGAGAACGGAGCTCATCAGGCCGGTTGCTCTGCTGCAGTTCATTTCCAACGCTCCCAGGCTTCGCTCAGGGATTCCCTGAGCAGCGCCCTCGCCCTGTTGATGCGGGATTTGACTGTTCCGATCCTCACGTGGAGGACTTCAGCTATCTCTTCGTAGGCCAGCTGCTGGTCCTCCCTGAGCAGGAACGGCTCCCTGTAATGTGGCGGGAGCTTGTCGATGGCCTCCTCGAGGGATGCCTTCAGCTCGCGCCTGCCGGCTTCGTAATGAGGCGCCGTGGAGAGGCCTCCGGCCAGGTTGACGCTGTCGAGCGGGACCTGCACCCAGCGGGATCTCCTTCGCCATTCCTTCTTCGCGAGGTTGCTGGCTATGGTGAAGATCCAGGTGACGAGCGGGCGCGAGGTATCGTAGTGCTCGCGGTATTTGTGCACCCGGCAGAAGGTCACCTGGAGGAGTTCCTCGGCTTCGTCTTCGTTTCCCAGCATGCGGATGAGCAGGGAATACACGGGCCCCTGGAACCTGCGGATTATCTCGGTGAAGGCGGCTTCGTCGCCCTGACAGAGCGCGGTCATGAGCTCGGCGTCGTCCCTGCTGTCGGGTTGAGCCCTTCTGCCGCGAACCAGTCTGACGGCCACTATGGCACCTCCGGTATGATGAACTGCCCTACAGGCATTATACCGAAGCCCCACCCCGTTGTTCCAGCCCACCCGCATGCGGAGCATGCGGGCAACTGCCAGCAGGCTTCAGGAGCCGCTGGCGCTCCTTCGACCGCATGCGGAGGAGCCTGCGTCGGGAGCATCCGCCTCTCTTCCTCAGGAACCCCTGAGCCAGGAAACGACGCACCCGCAGCTTATCAGCACGAGAATGGCGGCGGCGGCCCAGCAGACGATGTTGTAGAACCTGCCGTTGACATGGCTGCCCATCTCCCTGCTGTCGTTGACCAGCAGGAGGATGAATACGAGGACGACCGGCAGCAGCAGCCCGTTGATCACCTGCGACCAGAACATCACCTTCACCAGGGGCATTCCCGGGATCAGGGCGGTGACAGCTCCCAGGGCGATCAGGGCGGTGTAGAGGATGTAGAAGTGCGGGGCGGTCTCGAAGTCCTTGTTGATGCCCGACTCCCAGCCGAAGGCTTCGCACAGGGTATAGGAGGTGGAGAGGGGCAGGATGCTCGCGGCGAAGAGAGACGCGTTGAACAGCCCGAAGGCGAACAGCCACGAGCTCGCCCTCCCGACCAGCGGCTGGAGAGCCCTGGCGGCATCAGCGGCCGTCTCCACGCGCACGCCCTGCAGATGCAGGGTGAATGCGCATGCGATGATGATGCTGGATGCGACCAGGCTGACGACGAAGCCTCCTGCTACCGTATCGAGGCGCGAAAGCCCGTAGTCCTTCAGGGAGATGTTCTTCTCGGCTACCGAAGCCTGCTGGTAGAACTGCATCCAGGGCGCGATGGTGGTGCCCACTATTCCAAGCGCCATCACGATGTAGCCCGCCGACGGATCGAACTCGGGTCTGACGAACGCAGCCGCGACCCCGGCCGCCGGAGGCGCGATCATCAGCACCGAGAGGGGATAGGCCACATAGAAGATGCAGGCCACGAGGAACACCTTCTCCACGGATCGGTAGGTGCCCCGCGTAACGAGCAGCCAGACAAGGGTGGCGCAGACGGGAACCGTCAGCAGAGGCGGCAGGCCGAATATCTGTCCCGCGGCAGCGATTCCCGCGAACTCCGCCATGACGTTGCCGAAGTTGGTGAGGAGCAGGAGGAACATGAGCCCGAATGTGAGCCGTACGCCGAACCGTTCGCGGATCATGTCGGAGAGGCCGCGCCCCGTGACGACGCCCATCCTGTTGACCATCTCCTGCACGAGGATGAGAAGGAGAGTGACCGGTATCATTATCCAGAGGAGACCCAGGCCGAAGTTGGCCCCCGCCTGGCTGTAGGTGGTGAGTCCCCCCGCGTCGTTGTCCACGTTGGCCGTGATGATGCCCGGCCCCATGACCGCGAGGAAGAGGCCGATCCTCCTGAGCAGTCCGCGCGGGCGGGAGCCTGCGGAAATCATCCCGACGCCCTGCCATAGAACGGGAGCAGCTCGTCGAAGGAGTGCTGGAAGGTTACCACCCCTTCGAGGACACCCTCTTCATCCACAACGGGAAGGGCCTGGAACCTGAACTTGAGGAATGCGTCGGCGAGATCCTCGAGCGGATCGTCGGGGTGCACGGTCGTGAGCCTGGAGTGCATGAGCGACGAGATGGGCTCGCCGTTTCCCGCGAGGATGAGATTGCGCAGGGAGACCACGCCCGAGAGCCTTCCCGACGGGTCGAGGCAGTACAGGTAGTGTATGAACTCCACCTGGTCTGCCTTCTCACGGACCAGGGCCAGCGCCCCGCCGGCGGTCGAGTCCTCGGGGATGCTCAGGAAGTCGAGGGTCATGACCGTCGCGGCCGTGTCCTCCTCGGCTCTCGAGAGTATCTCTATCTGCTCGCGCTCGTCCTCCTCCATGGCGGCCATGATCGACTGCTGGGTCTCCTCCGAGAGCATCTCGACCACGTCGACGGCGGCAGCCGGCTCCATCTCCTCGAGGATGTCCGCCGCGAGCTCGGAGTCGAGGTCGCGAATGATCGCGGCCTGCACCGACCCGTCCGTCTCCTCGATGGCCTCGGCCACCTGGGCGGCATCGATGGATCTGACGAGGGCGAGGCGCTCCTCGGGATCGAGCTCTTCGATGATGTCGGCAAGCTCTCCCGGATGCAGCATCCTGATCTGCTCCTGGCGGAGCGAGATCCTCACTGGACCGGCGCCTGTCTCGTTGAGGGGCTGCACGTACTTCCATGAGACGAGCTCGTCCTTGGGCTTCTTCCTCATGAGCGACGCCAGCGAGCGAATGCCCTTCTCGAATCCGAGCCGCCTCGCGAGGCCCGGCAGTCCGATGTCGACATGCACGACATGGAGCCGGCCGCCGTGGCAGAGTAGCTGGACATCGTTGACCCTCACTACCTTGGCGCCGTGGACATCGACGACCTGCCGGTCGAGCAGCGTCTCCCTGACCAGGAACTGGCTGGCCCCGAGCGTCACGGGCGTGCCCTCGAAGTCCTGCATGATCCCGGAGCCACCAGCAAGGGAAGCCACGTTGGCCGACGTCGCAGGTATCTCCAGCCTGTTCCGGCCTGCTGCGACGACGATGCTCTGGACTTCGGGATACCTCTCGGACAAGGCGGCCTTCAGATCGGCCAGGATCCCCAGCGGCCCTCCGTCCGGCGTACGGAGTCGCCGCCGCAGCATTCCGGACAGGAAGCAGAAGGAGGGATGAGCGGCTTCGTTCTTCATGTCAGCCCTCCGGGTCGAAGACGAACAGCCTGCTTTTCACCGAGGACAGCGTCCATGACGGATCGTCGAGGATTCGCCCGGCCTCCTCGAGCAGCCTTCCGGCAGCGCTCTCTGACGAACACGCACATGCGGCGGCGATCCAGGCCCTTCCGGGAATGTCCGCCGGGCCTGTCTGGGCCGCCGAGAAGCCAGCGTTCCTGAGCCTGGCGATCATGGAGCGAAGATGCCCCCTCCTGTCCTTGAGCGTGGTGCAGCCCGGGAACAGGATGTCGGCCATCAGCACGCCTCCGTGCAGGCGCGGCGCTCCCGAAGCTGCGGACCTCTCGCGGGCCAATCCGTCACTCCCTGCGCAGGAAGACAGCCGCAAGGGGAGGCAGCGTCAGCGCGACCGAGCAGGGCAGCCCGTGACAGGGATCCTGCTCCGCGAGGACCGCCCCGAGGTTCCCCTTGCCGGTCCCGCCGTAGATCCCCGCGTCCGTATTGAGGAGCTCGAGATATCGTCCCGGTTCGGGGACGCCTATCCTGTAGCCCTGCCTGGGCACCGGGGTGAAGTTGTAGATGCAGATCACCTCGCGGCCGCCGGCATCGATCCTGCGGAAGGAGGC
>DIAQ01000050.1 GCA_002414865.1 candidate division Hyd24-12 bacterium UBA5074
GCCATGGCCAGCATGCCGGTGGTGTCGGACTGGGCGATAGCCTGGATCGTGCCTTCACCCGCGCGCTGCTCGAGATACATCAGCCACAGGAAGCTCTGGCCCAGGTTCTGGGCGTAGTCGAGCTGATAGTCGCCGGTGGCCCAGTACGAGAGGTCGCCGTACGGCGCTTTCTCGAACTCGAGCAGGTGCTTCTTGAGGCCGAGGTTGCCCGGAGGAGGAGTGGAGGCGATCCCGAAGCAGTCGTAGATCGCCACCTGGCCGAGGGCCCTGTAGTTGAGAGGATCCTCGTCGGGCCTGTTGGACAGCCTCGCCAGCATGCCGAGGCCGTTGGCCGTGTTGAACTGGCGCAGCGGCCTGGAGACCGCGGGGGCCGTGTAGTAGGAGTGCACGTTGTGATAGATGATGTCGTGCTGGTTCAGCCCGCCATCGGGTATCAGGTCGCGCGGGTCGACATACACGAGGAGTGTGCGCTTGGGCGCATTGCTGTCCTCGTACTTGTCGGGGATGGAGGCGAACAGGATGTAGATCCGGGGATCGCCGTCGGTGTCCGCCGGGGTGACGAGGGCCTGGGTGACGGTGTCATAGACGCTGTACTCGCCGCCGCCCCCCTCGAAATTGACGGTGAGGCTGTCGATCTCTGCCTGGTTCACCCAGTTGCCCCAGATAAGCGTACCCTCCGAGGCGTCGTAGGAAATGGAGCAGGTGTCCTGGACCATCCAGTAGGCATGGTCGGTCACCGCCACGCAGGTGAACTGATGCGACTCCTCGGCCTCCGGGAATTCGGAGAGGTCCGGGACTGTGAAGAACATCGTGTCTCCGACGTCCAGGGCCGCTGCAGTCCCGACTCCGAGGGCCGGCAACAGGAACACCGCCAGAGTGGACAGGAGGCCTGCCCGGCGGGATCCCGTCATAGCTCTCATACTCAACCTCCTCAGGATCGACGGCAACGGTCGCCCGCTGCCGGAATTCGATACCACGCCGCCTCTCTTCAGTGCTGCGTGGCCGTGCGACATCCGCCAATTCCTTCGTCGTCCACCGTGGATGTGGTGGTGCGCACCGGCTGGAGCATCTGCTGCCAGTTCGGATAGCTCACCTCACCCTCCAGGGTGGAGTAGATCTGAAGGTAGTTCCCGCTCCCGTCCCGGTCCACGAATACGAAGGTGTCGTCCCCCGGCTCGTAGTAATACCAGACCTCGTAGGGGAAGCCCTCGACCTGGAACGGGGTCCTCTCGATTTCATCCGGCTGGCCGTAGGTGATGAACACCCTCCCCCGGTCCGTCCGCCATCCCTCCCTGAAGGCAGTGGCGAACTGGGCGCTGCCAAGGCAGTTTCTCTCGAACTCTTCCCTTCCCCCGGGCCGCGACTCCCAGTAGGAGTCGTAGTATCTGGCCCTCGCCTCGTCGTCCGTCAGATCGTCATAGAGATCCTGCTCCTCGGACGTGAGGAGCAACCTGAGCTGGGCGAGGAACCGCTCCCGCCCGTCGCCTCCGACCGGGAACAGCGGAATGGACGCCGTCTCCTCCGCCCGCGCTATCATGATCGGCTTCCTGATCGTCAGGGTGTCGGTTCCCGTGGCGATCGAGAAGTCGAGATAGTGGAGGCCGGAGGTCCGCGCCGCACCGAGGTCCAGGCTGTCGAGGACGCCGGCGGCTTCCATGCCTTCCGGTATCTCGACTGCTCCCCAGGGCCTGGCGAAGAGCACCTCGTCCTGCGCCGAGACCAGCCGGCTCTGACGGGAAACCGTTCCCCCGCCATGGCCATAGATCTCCACGTACAGGTACGCCGTGCTCTCACCAGGGAGATCGAAGCGCCCGTCCGCGGCGGGGAAGACGATGAGCCCGCCCTTGCGGAGCGGGTTCTCGGACTCTTCCTGGGCCGGGATGACCGCGTTGGCGACCTCCAGATCGCTCAGACCCACAGGGATGGCCAGCTCGAGAGCCCTCTCGACCGCTCCGATGCGGCCGTTCGCCAGGTCGGTCACCGTCACGCACACCGTATGGTTGCCGGTCGAAGCCAGCAACATGGCGCCGTTGACGATGGATCTTCCCTCGGTGGCTTCCACCCTGGAGACCCACTGTCGCACGGCAAGCGTGTCGGCGGCGGGGCCCAGGAGGACGACATCCGTCTCGAACTCCACGAAGCCCTGGTCATCCCGTGAGAACTGGTCGATCGGCACGCTCTGGTAGACCTCGACGAGAACGGAATCACCCGCACCCAGCCGGAACACGGCCGTGTCGATGCTGAATCCGATATCGCCGCTGCTGACCGAGGCGAGGCCTGACGCCATCGCCATTGCCGGGGCGGCAACGAGCAGCGTGGCTGCAAGCCTAATGCTCATGCGCCCTCCTCACATCGTCCCATGAGGTCGTCATCTCGTACATGCCGTAGCCGTCGTCGTCGACGAAGACAACGGTGAGTGACGGCGAGAAGTAGGTCCAGATCTGATAAGGTATCGACCCGAGCTCGAAAGGCATGTCCTCCACGATGTCGGGCTCTCCCAGAAGCGCATAGACCCGCCCCATGTCGGTGGCGATGCCCTGAACCACCCCCGCCACGGTGAATCTGTCCATGATCAGATCCAGCCTCGCAAGGTAGGACTGCATGTACTCGTTCGTCTCCGTGAGGGGGTTCGGGTCGCGCTCCTGCCAGAACTCGGACATCGCGGCAAATCTCTCGCTCTCGCTTCCTGCCTCGTCCAGGGCGTGCAGCTCGGAGGATGTGGCTATGGGCCTGATCAACATCCTCGTGACACCGGCGTCACGACCCCAGACATCCCAGTCGGACCTGACGTCCAGGCTGGAACCGGAAGCCGCCACGACAGCGTCCCCGAGAACGGCCGCGGCGAGCAGCTCGTAGCTGCCCGGCTCGAGGCCGCCCAGCGCTATGTCGGCGCTGTAGAGACCGTTCCCGTCGCCCGTCATCCACCCCTCGGATGCCACCACTCCGCTTTCACTGCGAAGGAGGTATGCAACTTCGATGCTGTCCGGATCGGTGTCGGCCAGCGTAGGCGGGAAAACCTGCCATCTGGCCGCCACCCTTCCGGAGATCCTGTTCGAAGGGCCGTCATCGAGAGACAACCCTCCTGCCGACCATGAATCGGGATTGAGCTGCGGGACCTCCACCGTGGATTCCGAGGTCCGCCTCCTGCCCGATTCAAGATCGCGGAGCACCACGATCAGCCTGTGGCTGCCCGGCTCGATGCCGGACAGTTCGAGGATCGAGTCGAAGGGAAGACTGCCCTTGTCCAGAGTGCCCCCGGCGCGCGAGTAGGCTCCGTCGTCCAGCGACGCGAGGATCTCGTAGGAGGCCGATTCGCGCCCGTCCTCTCGCACGAAGACGAAGTCATCCTCCTCGATGTGTGCGGTCACGAGAACCGTGCCGCCGTATTCGGGCCCCGCCGGAGTCACGCTCCAGGAGGTCGAGAACCCGATCATCGCGCTGAGGATCAAAGCCTGAGGCACCATTCAGCTCCCTCGACCGAGGGGAGGGGGACATCCCCCTCCCTCCGGGTTCGTTCTCTAGAAGGCGTAGCCTAGGCTAGCCCTGTGGACCATCTCCAGCCTGTTGAAATCACTGTACGCGTAGTCGAGGCTGAGAGTGTTGCCCCCGATGGGAATCCGGAATCCGGCGCCCGCCGTGAGGCCCTCTTCGTCGGTGTTCACGCGGTAGCCGCCGCGGATGGCGACGAGGCCGTTGAACCAGTACTCGGCTCCGATGCCGATCTGCTCGACGTTGTCATTGGGATGGATGCCGTCTACCTCGACGGTGAGGAAGTGCGGCCCGCGGTCGATGACGTCCATGGCCACGCCGATCTTGAACGTCATGGGAAGCGAATAGGCCATGTACGGCTTCAGCGAATCGGATCCGCTGAACCAGGTGGAATATTCGCCATCGGGAGTGAGCTCTCCGCCGAAGTGCTGGATCGCCATTCCGATCCTGAGCGTGCGGAAACCCGTGTTGTACAGGGTTCCGAGGTCGACCGAGACGCCCTGGGCAGCAACATCGTCCCACTCTTCACGGACGTACTTCAGGGTCACGCCTGTGCTGAAGCGGTCGGTCAGCATGCGGGCGAAGGTCAGCCCTGCAACCATGTCGCTGCAGGTGAAGGTCTCGCCGGTGCCTTCCGGGTGCTCGACAGTCGTCACGTCCATGTCGCCCGAGTTCAGCAGGCCGAACTGCAGGGCGAATGTGCCGATACCGGGGAATTCGCGAGTGGCGACACCCGCCTCGTAGCGGACATCCTCGAACCACTCCGTGTGAGTGAGCTGGACCTGCGTGCCGGGCACTCGCACCAGGCACGCGGGGTTCCACCATGCCGCGCTGGGATCGTCGGCGGTGGCTATGAAAGCCCCGCCCATCGCAGCGCCGCGGGTGCCCAGACCTATCTTCAGGAACTGGGCTCCAGCCGTTCCCACCTTGGCGAAGCCGGCTTCGGACACAGCCGGGAAGAGCAGGAGGACGGCAGCCGCGACGGTCAGGATTCTACCAGTCAGTTTCATTGGCTCCTCCTCCCTGTTCTACTTGATGACGGCGAATTTGCCGATCAGGGAGTCGTCCTCGGTCTCGATCCTGTAGAAGTAGAGCCCCGACACGATTTCCTGATCATTACGGCTGATGAGATCCCAGTACTCCGTGCCCTCGTCTCCCGTCCATCCGCGGTGCTCGAGGGTGATCACGTGGTCTCCGCCCAGCGTGTAGATGTAGATGTCGCACATCGCCGGCAGGTTGATGAACGCGATCTTGTCGAAGTAGGTCTGCTCCCACTCCGCTGATCCGCGGTAGGGATTGGGCACCACGGCGACCTGGTTCTTCCAGTCGGCGCTGGCGTCCCAGGACGGGATCACCGCGACCGGGGAACCCTGGATGGTCTGCTTGTAGTTGGATTTCGTGCTCTCGACACCGGTCTCGGCATCATATGCGCAGACGACGTAGTAGTAGGGGAAGCCGTTGGTCACGTCGCCGTCGTCATACGAATAGGTGCCGCCGCCCGGGATGTCGGCCACGAGCTGCCAGTTGGTGGTCTCGTATGTGGCGCGGTAGATCCTGTAGCCTCCGAACGGATCGTAGACTTCGGAGTTGGCGCCCCATTCGAGGTGGACATTGTGGTCCTGCGCCTCGTAGAAGAGGATGGGCGAGGGCGGGAGCTGGGGGACGCCCCAGCCGCCATCGCGGTAGTAGGCGTCGAGCAGGACATCGGAAGCCTGCCTGAGGCCGTCGAGCCCGCGGGAGACGACCCATGCCCCTATTACATGGAGGCTGTCTCCGTCAGCGAGATTGACAGGGGGCATGGTGATGAGGAACCTGTAGTCGAACACGGGGTAACCCTGCGCGAACGGGATGTCGTCCACGATCGGCCACGGTCCCGGGTTGGTGCACTCGAACGCCTCCGGGGCGTTGGGATTGCCCACCCAGCCGGCCAGGTAGGCCGGAGCGCTCGTGCGGCCGCTCAGATCGGGGTTCGCGCCCCACATGAAGTCGTACTTCTCGGCATCGGTACCCGGATCGCTCGACCAGTTCCACCAGGAGTGGGACAGCGGGATCGGGATGCCGTTGACATCTCCCGGCCTCTCGATGGTCCCGTCGGCCTTCCTGATCCAGAAGTCGAGCATGCGCCAGCCGATGAAGCCGTTGCAGATGGGGACATTGTCGTACTCGCCCGAGTCGTCGTTCGAGGAACTCGTGCCGTCGCTGTCCCACATGTAGCTCATGTTGCGGGGCACCACGAGATAGGTGGTGTCGTTGGCCGAGACGGAGAACCAGGACGGGGGCATGCCCGTGGAGAACAGGATCATGCCCGTGCTGGGCTCGGTGGTGAACAGGGTGTCCCCGCCGAAGACCCTGGCCAGGATGGTGTAGTGATCGCTGATGCCGTTGCCGTCCACGTCGGCGTCGACGATGCCGTCACTGCCGAGGTAGTTGTAGTAGTAGTAGATGTTGTCGTCTTCGTCCTCGTAGGTGGCATCGGGGTTCTGCTGGTAGGTGAAGAAGTCGGCCTGGCTGGCCGGAGTGCCGTCGTCGAACAGGTACTCGAAGGTCGCGGCCGGATCGTTGCTCCAGATCGCGTGACCGTCGTAGTACACCATGTCGTCGAGGTTGCACTCGGTCACATCGCCGTCGGCGATGTCGCAGTCTCCGCGAGTGGCGCAGACGAAGGCGTCCAGAGGCACGCCGGGATTGCCGTGCGCGCTCTGGTGGGTGATCACCAGATTGTTGACGATGAACTCATTGTATCCCGGGGTTCCCCAGGAATAGTTCTCCTCGTAGACCAGCATGCCGTAGGGATCGGTGTTGTAGCTGGGCAGCCAGTCGTCATAGCCGTAGTGGGTCTCCTCGAGAGCGGTGGGTCCCGGGCTCAGCTTCTCGAGGGGGAAGCCTTCACTGGCGTAGAGCTCCCAGTTGCCGTAATCGCTGCAGCTCGACCACTTGGCGGCGGAGTCGCCCCAGATGGTCACGGGGCCGTAGCAGGCGGACCAGTAGTCGCCGCCCCAGAGGTAGCTGTTGTCAGCGCCTCCCGGCCATTCGCACGAGGGGTACACCAGCCAAGGGTCGCCGTACATTCCCAGGTTCAGGAATGCACTCCAAGTATTGCCCAGGTTGTGGAGAGTCCACACCAGAGGCGGCCTGGCATCGGTACTCTCGGGCGTCGGCACTTCGCGCAGCTCTGCTGCCGCAGCGTTGCCGGCGAGGATCGCCAGCGCGATTGCGGTGACCAGAAGGAGCCCGCGTCTGTAACTGGAGTTCCTCATACCCTCCTTCACCTCCAATTCATCCCTGGCAGCTCCCGGAGGGAGCCCCCACTGCGTGAGGGCGCCTCCGCGGATTGTGCGAAACGAACCACACTCTTCAAACAACCCATATCAGTCGGTGAGCTGGAAGCGGTACTGGAGCGTAGTCCAGACGCCCACAGCGCTTCCGTTGTTCTGCGCCGGCACCCAGCGCGTCCTGTGCGCTGCGGTGACGGCCGCGTCGTCGAGCGAGGCGACTCCGCTGGAGTTGTAGACCTGGACGTCACCCACCGTGCCGTCCGGCTTCACGAACACCCACAGCGTGACGGTACCCTCGACGCCGGCTTGGCGGGCCATGCTGGGATAATCGGGAGTTGGCTGGAACGTGCAGCTCGGGAAGACCTCGACGGGCATGAATCTGGGCGGACCCATATCCTCCCCGCTACCCACGTTCTCGATCGTCTGAGAGACGGTCTGCACGCTGGACAGGCCGATGGTATCGCCGCTCAGCGATATCGTCACATCCGCCTGGAGCTCCTGCATGACGTCGTCAGCCGCCTGCTGCATGTCCTCCTGCTGCTGCTGGACCTCCTCCTGCTGCTCCTGCACCGTGTCGTCGAAGGCGAGATCGGCTTCCACGGCCTGCATCTCGTTATCACTCGTCTTCGTGGAGATGCTCCCCATCTCACTGGGCGGGATCAGCTCGAAAAGGACGATCACGGCAACCAGGGCACTCACCATTCCCCAGTCGTACCAGAGGGTAGAGCTCTCCTTGAGCAGTGTATTTGCGTGTGAACTCATCTCATCCCCCCAGTCACCCTACAGCTCGTCAGCGTTGAACATCACGCTGTAGAGCTCTTCGTACCTCATGGAGTTGAAGAGCTCCACCATCGTCCTCATCGGGACCCTCTGGTCGACATTGAGGATGATCGCGTCAACGCTCTTGTTCTGCTCGCGCCAGAGCTTCTCGCTGAGCAGGCGGAGCTGCTCGGGAACATCCGACACGGGGACGTCGAAGTCCCCGATCCTGGCTACCACTTCGCTCTGATCGTCGCCCGGCTCCATCTGCTTGATCCACACCCGCAGGGTCATGGACTGCCTCCCGGGATCGCTCATGATCTCGGGGTGCGCCTGCGGGAACCGTATGCTCAGGCCTCCCTCCTCCTTGAACAGCGTGGTGCTCATGAAGAAGATCAGCATGATGAACATCAGATCGGCCGTGCTGGCGGTAGGTATCTTGTTGCTGGGGGAGGTTCTGCGCTTCACGATCATACCGCGCCACCCCCCGTCCTCTCCTGGATCGTGATCCCTGTGCGGCTGACGCCGTTGCGGCGCAACACGTCGATCGCCTGGATCATCCCGTCGTAATCGCAGTCGGGGAAGAACTTGAGGATGACGACGAGCTCGCTCTCCCTGACCACCGAGGCAATGACCCCGCTCACGGGGTCCGAAAGCACCAGCGTGTCACCGAAAGCCACCTGACCGAAGATCGGGTCTTCGTCCATGCTGATCTCGGATCCGAGCAGCGCCCTCATTATCCCGGGATGGACCATGGGCACGATGTTCTCGCCCTGGATGGCCCTCTCGAGGGAGCTGTAGGTCCCGGCCTGCAGGCTGCGGGAAGACTCGAGATTGGTCAGAAGCCTCGTCCTCGCTGCGGACAGGGGCTCGGCCCTGTCCTCCGCGAGCGAGCGGATGCCTGCCATGAGAGTCGTGTCCTGGAGGCTCACGTCCTCTCCGGCGCGGGCTCTCTGCAGCGGTCCACCGGCAGGCGCCTGGTCGATCAGGGCAACGAACTCGTTCTGACCCCACTGCTTCACGGTCATGACAAGCCTATTGCTCTCGTCGACCACGACCTCCTGGGTCTGCTGGTCAGCCCGCTTCGGCAGGCGATAAGAGATGCCCTTCTGCACTTCGAAGGTCGTCGTGACCAGGAAGAAGATCATCAGAAGGAACCCTATATCAGCCATTGAAGCTTCCGGGATCTCCGCATTGGCGCCTGACTTTTTGATCAACCGCATGCGAACTCCTTACAGCTTCTTCAGGTGCTCCATGTCCGTGATCGTATCGATCAGGAAGCCCGAAGCCTCCTCCATCTCGATCACGAACCGTGCGATCTGCGCGAGGAACCAGTTGTAGCAGACCTGCACAGGGATTGCGATCATGAGACCGGCAGCGGTCGTGATCAGGGCTTCCTGGATACCGCTGGCAACCAGGCTCGCCTCGACGTTCTTCGCGGCGGCGATGGCGCCAAACGCGTTGATCATGCCCGAGACGGTTCCGAGGAAGCCGAGCATCGGCGCGATGCTGACCACGGAAGCGAGGACGATGAGGCCGCGCTCGAGGAAGTTCACCTCGACGCCTGCCGCGGTCTCGATGCCGTTGGATACGGACTCGATGCCCTTCTCGCGCCTGAGCAGTCCCGCCCTCATGATGGAGGCGACGGGGCCGCGGGTGCGCTCGCAGAGATCCTCGGCGCCCTTGGCGTCACCCTTGCGGATGTAGCCGCCGATCTGCTCGAGGAATGTGCCCGTGTCGATACGGCACTTGCCGAGCGTGATGAAGCGCTCGATGCTGAACGCGATACCGAGGATCGCGGAGAGGAGAAGAGGCCACATGAAGATACCGCCGGCGATGAACAGGTCCTTCAGGTCCATCGAGGCGTTCTGCGGACGCTCTACATCCTCGCCTTCCGGGGTCGCGG
>DIAQ01000068.1:0-3189 GCA_002414865.1 candidate division Hyd24-12 bacterium UBA5074
CAGGCTATTCCCTGGGTTCATGGCGCTCCAGGGGCCGCGCAGCCTTCGCCAACGCCCTTGCGGGCTCGCTCGCGCTCATCTGCCTCTCGGCCGTGTGCATCCTCTATTCAGCCTCCTGGCTGTCGGGCACGGCCCTCGTCATTCTTTCCGGCGCCTGCGTGGCGATCCTGGGCTTGGCTTCCGGAAGCGCCTTCCCGGCAAGCGTCGGCGCCATGGGCGGCTCGCCTTCGGCGGCAGCCCGGGTGGGTGCCGCCGCCTCCTCGGCAGGCGCGGCCGGGGCTCTCCTCTACCCGATGTTCCTATTCCCGGCAATCGGGGCTGCGGGCGCGCTGGCCGTGACCGCTGTGCTGCCTCTTCTCGCACTGGTTCCCCAGGTGTTGTCGCGAAACGGGACAGCAGTGCGGGACATTGATATAAAATGAAAGTAGATTACACACGCTCGACCAGGAAGGAGTATCCTGATGGATGTCAAGAAAGCTTCTGAAGAGAGAAGATCACTGAGATCCCTGGAAAGCGTGGAGATCACCAGGGACATGATTGATGAATTGGCCGGTGCGGCTTCGTTGAGCCCTTCGTGCTTCAACAAACAGCCCTGGCGATTCGTGTTCGTGAGGTCTCGCGAAGGCCTGGACAGGGTGTTCGCCAGCCTGTCCCGGGGAAACGACTGGTTCAAGGCGGCATCGCTCGTCGTGGGGGTCTTCACGGCGAAGGAGCTCGACTGCGTGGTGGGGCGCAGGGAATACTGCCAGTTCGACACAGGCATGGCGGTAGGCATGATGCTCCTGCGCGCCACGGAGATGGGGCTGATAGCGCATCCCATTGCCGGATTCGACGAAGAGGCTGCTGCAAAGGCCCTCGGCGTGCCAGGGGAGGCCATCCTCGTGACCATCATCGCCGTGGGGCGCAAGGCTCAGACTCTCAGCCCGATCCTGTCGCCGCACCAGATCGAGGACGAGTCGAGGAGACCCCCGAGGATACCCTTCGAAGGCTTTGCTCGCGAAGAGATGTGGAGCTGAGCAGCCCTAGTCCCTCCCCGGAGCGGGCATCCTCCCGTAGTAGTCGGAGAGCTCCCAGCCTCCCCGGCCTCGGAGCAGCTCGATCACCAGAGTGTCGCTCATGCCCATGAACCTGTAGGCCACGGGGACGAGGGCTCTGTCATCCTCAAGCTCGGGCGTGCCGAGATCGTATCTGGCGAAGATGAGCATCCCGCCCAGGGCGGGGGAGGCGACCATGGCGCGCAGGAACTCGCGCCCGCCCATCTCCGCGACCTGATCCGGGCGCAGCTGGACGCCGAAGCCGGCTGCGAGCGAGCACAGGAGGGCCGGGCGCTCCTCGATCATGTTCTCGACATGCTCGCAGGCTTCTGGTGCGAGGAGGTCGAGGGCGGAGGTCGTGTCGGCGGAAGCCACGGCTGTCAGGAAGGCCCTCACGGCCTCCTGGGGCGACATGCCGGCGCCGTGTGGAGCGGCGAGAGCCATGGCGAGAGAAAGGGACGTAAGGAGCAAATCTGCACCTCCAGGTGTTTCGGCGGACACCGGGAAAACCGGGTTCGTCGTGCAGGAAGACCTGCGTTTGATATAATCCCGGTCTGACATTCGGGGGGAGAACCTTGTCACTGCCAACAGTTGCGATAATCGGCCGGGTCAATGTCGGCAAGTCTGCGCTCTTCAACAGGCTCGTCGGCGGCAGCAGAGCCATCGTCGACGGCACCCCCGGCGTCACCAGGGACCGGAACCTCGGCATCGGCAACTGGTCCGGCCACGATTTCCATGTAGTGGATACAGGCGGACTTGTTCCCGGGAGCGAGGACCCCGTGCAGACCTCCATAGAGCGCCAGGTGGGCCTGGCCCTGGAGGAGGCCGATGCCGTCATACTCGTGGTCGACATCCTCGACGGCCTCCACCCGTTCGACCAGGTGGCGGCCGACCTGGTGAGGCGCTCGGGCGTCCCCGCCTTCATCGCAGCCAACAAGGCCGACAACATCTCACGCGATCCCGCAGCCGCCGAGTTCTTCTCCCTCGGGCTGGGCTTCCCCTATCCGGTGAGCGCTCTGCACGGCACCGGGACGGGCGAGCTCCTCGATGCGCTGGTCTCGGTGCTGCCATCCGCCGAGCATTCGGACGAGGAAGCCGTATCGCTTGCCGTGGTGGGCAGGCCCAATGTGGGTAAGAGCTCTCTTGTAAACAGGATATGTGGTTTCGAGCGAAGCATAGTCGACTCCGTCCCGGGCACGACCAGGGACTCCACCGACACCATGGTGACCTGGCAGGAGCACCGCTTCAGGCTGGTCGACACGGCCGGCCTCAGACGCAGGTCGCGCCGCATGGACGACCTCGAGTACTACAGCACTCTGCGCTCCTGGCGCAGCGTGGACCGGGCAGACGTGGTACTGGTCCTCATGGATGGCTCCGAGCCTCCTTCCCAGCAGGACATCCGCATCGCCGGCAGGGCATGGGAGCTCGGGAAGGGCCTGATCATCGGAGCGAACAAGGTCGATCTGGGATTCGACAGGAAGGTCTGGCTGGACCTCCTCCTCGAGAGCTTCCATCCCGCGAAGTGGATACAGGTGCTCTTCCTGTCCGCCCTCCAGGGCAACGGGGTCGGGCGCATCCTCCCGATAGTCTGGCAGACCGCGGAGTCCCGCTCCGCCGATCTCCCGACCTCCGAGATAAACGACAGGCTGCAGAAGGCGGTGCAGGACGTGCAGCCGCCGTCGCCAGGCGGCAAGCCCCTCAAGTTCTTCTACGCCACCCAGACCGGCATGCGGCCGCCGAGGCTCCTTATCTTCGCCAACAGGCCCGAGGAGATCCCCGACAACTACCGGAAGTATCTGGAGAACAGCATGAGGGAGCTGCTCGGCCTGAAGGGCGTCCCCATCTCGATATCCTTCAGGCGGCGGGAGCACTAGTCCTTGTACGCCGTTCTGGTGCCTGTCGCAGCCTTCCTGTCGGGCTCCGTGCCGTGGTCCCATGTCATCGCGAAGTCCCGAGGGGTTGACCTCAGGAAGGTAGGATCCGGCAACATAGGAGCCACCAACCTGTTCCGCGCCTGCGGCAGGCTGGCGGGGATACTCGGGCTCCTTCTCGACGTGGCGAAGGGCGCGCTGCCCGTGCTCGCAGCGGTCGTGCTGGAGCTCGGAACGCCCGTCACGGCGCTCACTGCCCTCGCCGCGGTCGCCGGCCATGTCTT
>DIAQ01000068.1:3522-16635 GCA_002414865.1 candidate division Hyd24-12 bacterium UBA5074
CTGCCGGTGCTGACGGCCCTGGCGGTGTTCCTCGTGTCTTTCGCCATCTCGAGGATAGTCTCCCTCTCGTCGATACTGGCCGCCTCAGCCCTGGTGCCGGCCTCCTGGCTCCTTTCCGGAGGGGATGACGGGATCGTCGTCCCCGCCGTGTGCACGCTGCTGGCCGCCATCATCCTCGCAAGACACCGGAGCAACATCGCAAGGCTCCTGTCGGGCTCCGAGGGAAGGCTGAGGAGGGGGGGCGGGAATTGAGGAGCGCCGTCTTGCTCGTCTCGAGCCTCGCGTCCAAGGAGCTGAAGGTCAGGTACAAGCGATCCGTCCTCGGCTTCTCGTGGTTCCTGCTGAAGCCTCTCTTCCTCACCGCGGTCCTCTCGGTGGTCTTCACCAGGATACTCAGGTTCGGCGGAGAGATTAGGCACTACCCGCTCTTCCTCCTCCCGGGCCTCCTGGTATGGAACTGCTTCTCCTCCTCGCTCTCGGCCGCCTCCACGAGCCTCCTCGACAACGTCCGGCTGATAAGGAGCGCCAGGTTCCCCAGGGCTGCGCTGCCGGTTTCCAGCGTGATCGCGAACTCGGTTCACCTCCTCCTCGCGATGGTCGTCCTCGAGGCGCTGCTCCTGGCGTTCGGGCACTTCCCGTCGCCGGCCGTCCCGCTGCTCCTGCCCGCGCTGGTGCTGTTCCTCGCGATCACCACGGGGCTGAGCCTCATGCTGGCGGTCTGGAACGTCTACTACCGCGACGTCGCGCTCTTCCTGGAGGTCCTCCTGCAGGCCTGGTTCTACGCCTCGCCGGTCATATACCCGGCCGACTCCGGACTCCTCCCCGGCGCCATCTCCACAGCCATCAGGCTCAACCCGGTCTCCGGCATCCTCGAGATAGTGCAGAGCCTCCTCTATTACGGGAGGACACCTCCGGCCTGGGCCTGGATATCGCTCGCCGCCTGGGCGGTGGCGCTTCCCGTGCTGGGGATGCTGGTCTTCAGGCATGCCGAGCCCGCCGTGGTGAAAGAGCTGTGAAACTGCCGGCCGGAACCGTGGCATTCAGGGGCGTGGCGCTCGACTACAGGCTGTTCCACGACCGCTCGGTGACGATGTTCGAGACGATGATGAGCGTCTTCGGGCGGAGGACGAGGGTGGAGCGCCTGAGGGCGCTCGATGGTGTGAGCTTCTCCATCGCCCCGGGCGAATCGGTGGCTCTCGTGGGACCCAACGGGGCGGGGAAGTCCTCGTCACTCAAGCTGCTGGCGGGCATCTATTCGCCTTCGGCCGGCAGCGTCGAGACATCCGGGAGGATAGCCTCCCTGCTCGACCTCGGAGTGGGTTTCCACCCCGAGCTGACAGGGGCCGAGAACCTCTATCTCAACGGGGCCATCCTGGGTCTGGACAGGGCACAGATGAATTCCCTGATCCCGGGCATAGCGGAGTTCGCGGGGCTCGAGAGGTTCCTGGACACGCCGGTCAAGTTCTATTCCTCCGGGATGTTCATGAGGCTGGGGTTCAGCCTGGCCACGGCATGCGATCCGGACATACTGCTGATCGACGAGGTACTCGCCGTCGGCGACGCAGCCTTCCAGAAGAAGTGCTACGACAGGATCTACGGCTTCAAGGGCACCGGGAGGACGATCGTCTTCGTGTCGCACGACAGCGACGCGGTGCTCCGCCTCTGTGAAAGGGCTCTCTGGCTTGACGCCGGGCGGGTGCGCAGGGACGGCCCCACAGCCATGGTCCTCTCCGAGTACCTCTCCGACGCCTCGGCGAAGCACGTGCCCGCGGCCGTCTCGCCCCGGGAATGGGGTACACGCGAGGTCGAATTCGAGAGCGTGATCCTGGCCGACGAGCGCGGCACGCCGTCCAACACCTTCCGCCAGGGTCAGAGGATGCTCGTCAGGGCGGTCCTGACCACCCGCATCCCCGGGGGCGTCGACGGACTCGTCTTCGGATTCTCCATCTGCAGGCCGGACGGCGAGCAGGT
Source organism: candidate division Hyd24-12 bacterium UBA5074 (assembly GCA_002414865.1). Classification (GTDB taxonomy): domain Bacteria; phylum Fermentibacterota; class Fermentibacteria; order Fermentibacterales; family Fermentibacteraceae; genus UBA5938. Next base: position 5,494 of record DIAQ01000068.1, read on the forward strand.
GATAGGGGTCAACAACCTGGAGCTGAACCAGCCCCTGATCAGCTTCGAGGGCCGGGCCGAAGCGGATGTGGCGATCGACCTGGAGATGCTGGAGCCCGGAAGCTATCTCCTGGGGCTCGCACTGACCGATCCTGCGAGGAACCGTGATTACCACTGGCAGGACTGGTTCTACCCCATCCTGCTGCTGGGAGGCAGGAAGGAGCCGCCGTTGCGGCTGGAGGAGGCGACCTGGACCGTTCGTCGCTGATCCTCGCGGCCATGCTCACGGCTGCGGTGGCCAGGTTCGGGGCGATGCTCTGCCTCGCCGGCGGGCTTTCGCTCCCGGGGCGCGACCAGGAGATCTACCTGCGCATGGCGGGCAGGCTGCAGGACGGCCATGGCCTGTCGTTCGAGAGGGAGATCGGGCTGCTCAAGAATGCGGATGCATCGGGGGCGGGAGCCCTGGGTGCTGCGTGGACGAGCGACCCCGGATACGTCTTCGGCATCGCCCGGGTGGAAACTCCTACGGCGACCATCGAGCCGGGATATCCCATCCTACTGGCCCTCTTCTTCACTATCTTCGGCCGCTGCACGGGGGCGGTCTTCCTGCTCAACCTGCTCGCGCAGCTCGGCGGGACCGCCGCGGCCTTCCTGCTCGCCGACAGGATGGCCGGGCGCAGGGCAGGGCTTCTCGCGGGTCTGGGCTTCGCCCTGTATCCCACGTTCGTGCTCTACACGACCGTCGCCATGACCGAAGCGGTTCACATCGCGATGATCCCGCTGATCGTGCTGCTCACGGCGAAGGCGGTCGACGAGGGGCGGGGAGGATTTGCAGCTGGCGCCACGACCGGGGCCCTCTTCCTCGTGAGGAGCACCGCGCTCTTCCTGGTTCCCGTCGAAGCCGCCTTCCTGCTCGCGGGGAGGAGATTCAGGCAGGCCCTGCTTCTCATGGCCGGCTTTGCGCTGCTTGCGGCGCCATGGGTCGGCAGGAACTGGGTCGAGATGGGGAGGCCGCTGCTGCTGCCCACGAAGGGCGCACTGAACATGTGGATGAGGAACAACCCGGCGGCGCTGGAGACCGAGGGCATCCGCGTGCCGCCCGAGATAATGCGGTCGGTCCGGGGCAGGGAGCTTCTCCTGTACCCATCGGGCCCCGGGTTCGAGACGGAGCTCGAGAGGAGCGGAGAGCTCGGTCGAAGAGCCTCCGCGTTCATGGTCCGCAATCCCGGGCTGATGGGCTGGCTGACGCTCGAGAGAGCCCTGTCGTTCATGTCCCCGATGCCGGAGAGCGAGAGGGGGCCGCGCGCCGCCGTGCATGGCTTCCTCATCTACCTGCCCATCCTCATCCTGGCGATTCCGGGGGTCATCCTGGGGAGGAGGAGCCGGGCTGTGCTGATCTCCGCCGCGTTCTTCCTGCTCTATCTCGGGATGCACGCCGCGGCTCACGGAGGAATGAGGTACAGGCTGCCCGTGGACAGCCTCCTCATCTGCCTCGCGGCCTCCACGGCGGCGAGGTGGAGGAAGGTATGAGCTACTCGAAGATACTCTTCGTCTTCCCGGAGACGCGCTACCCGTCCGGGCAGCCGCCCCTCGGAGCGGCCTCCCTGAGCGCATACCTGAGGCGTGAGCTCCACCCGGACACATCCATGTGCGACATGTCGTTCGAGAGAAGGCCCTTCGAGGCTCTCTCGAAACGGCTCTCATACTACAAGCCCGACCTCGTCGCGGTTTCTGTGCTCACGCCGCAGCTGTCGGCCGCCATCGAGACCTGCAGGCTGGCCAGGCGCGCATGTCCGGGCTCGGTGATAGCGGTGGGCGGTCCGCATGCAACCGTCCTGCCCGAGGACACCCTGGAGCGCACGGGTGCCGACCTGGTCTACTGCGGAGAGGGCGAGAGGGGGTTCCTCAGGTTCGCCGGGGGAGAGCCCGCGGCCACGATCCCGGGGGCCTGCTTCAGGCGCGGCAAGGAGACAGTCAGGATCCCCGGCATGCTCCTGGTGGAGGACCTCGATCAGCTGCCGATCCCCGACAGGAGCCTCTTCGACATGGAGAAGTACTTCAGGCACTGGTACTCCATGGACAGGGTCGACCCGAGGCTGAAGGGCACATCCGTCATGGCAACGCGCGGCTGCCCGTTCTCCTGCACCTTCTGCCAGCCCACGCTGTCCGAGATCTTCGGCAGGCGCATCCGGAAGAGGTCCCCGGCCTCGGTCGCCGACGAGCTCGATCATCTCAAGAGGATCTACGGCATCGGCGCCTTCATGTTCGAAGACTCGACATTCGTGGTCGATGCGCCCTGGGTGCACGCGATATGCGACGAGCTCGTCGCCAGGAAGCTGAACCTGAGCTGGTGCTGCAACGTGAGGGCCGACCTCCTCGAGGAGGACCTGCTGGCCCACATGAAGCAGGCTGGTCTCGCGAAGATCAACATGGGCGTGGAATCTGCCTCGCAGCGGGTGCTGGACTCGATCTACGAGAAGGGGATCACCGTCGAGGGGGTGACCAGGGCCCTGGGGATGGCCAGGGACATGGGCATTGCGGTCCAGGGCTACTTCATGCTGGGGGCGCCCGGAGAGACGCTCGAGGAGATGCAGCAGACCATCGACTTCGCCGTGCGGAGCCCGTTCGACGATGCGCTCTTCGACATCACGACCCCGTTCCCGCACACCGAGCTCTGGAACAGGTCGAGGCACCTGATCAGCCGCGACTACGCCGACTTCGACTGCTTCCACAACAGCGTGTACGACCTGCCTGGCATAGCCCCCGGACAGATCGAGTCGCTCAAGAAAAAGGCGTTCTGGCGATTCTACCTCCATCCCTCCAGGATCCTCCGCACGGCCGCCACCGTGCTGGGACCCAGGAACATCGCCAGGACCCTGCTGAAGGCAAGACGGGTGTGAGCCGCAGGATCTTCCTCGAGATCGACGATGCGGGCTCGGACCGGGCCGGACTGAGCGCGATCTCCCGCATCCTGGCCGCCGGGCCGGCGGTCGACGGCGTCAGCATCCTCGCGGCAGGGCCTTTCGCGGCGGAGGCGTGCGAGCTGGCAGCGTGCTCCGGCCTCTCCGTCTCCGTGCACCTCAACTGCGCCGAGCCCCCCTTCCTCTCCTGCCGCGAGTTCCCGCGGGCCTCGTCGATCGCCCTGGCTCCATCCCGGTACCTCCCGGCCATCGAGCGGGAGTGGAGGCTGCAGATCGAGCGGCTGACCGCGCTGGGCGCGAAACCCTCTGGCATCGACAGCCACCGGCACCTCCACCACCTTCCCGGGCTGGCAGGGCTGTCCATCAGGCTCGCGAAGGAGTACGGGATCGGGAGGATGAGGACGGCCGTCCTCCCCGACCGCCTCAGCAGGTTCCCATCAGGCCTGGTCCTGGACGCCCTGGGGAGGCGGCTGCGGAAATTGGCGTCAGGGGCGGGGCTGGAATCTCCCGTCGCGATGGCGGGTTTCGGAGCGGCAGGAAGGCTATCGCGGGAGTATCTCGAGCGCCTCAGGCTTCCCGAGGGCATCGTGGAGCTCGTCGCTCACCCGTCCGCAGTGGCGATCTGGTCTCCCGGACAGCCCGCCGAGCTGGATCTCCTGACATCCGATTGGTTCAGGGAATGGAAAAGCGGCTCCTGATCCCCAAGCCCGGCCGGATAATCGCGCTGGCCCTGCTCGTCAGGCTGGTGATGGCGATCCATGTGACAAACCACGAATTCCTGGTCGGAGAAGGCCGCGTCCTGGCCGACGTGGCCTCCAACCTGGCGACCGGCCGCGGGTTCATGCTGTCCCCGGAGATGCTCTTCCCCGAAAGGGAGGACAATGTCCGCCACAGCGGGATGCACTCGGCCGCCTTCGAGTTCTACCGGCGCGTCGACGGCTTCTACGGAGTGCTCAGACCCGGCGTGGAGACCACGTTCTTCGTGCCCGGGTACATCCTCTTCGAGGCCGGCATCTTCCTCCTGGCGGGCGTGGGCAACCTCGCCGCGGTGCGCGTGGTGCAGCTCGTGCTCCTGGGCACCCTGTCGGTGGCGGCAGGGCTCTCGATCGCCCGTCGCTTCCTGAAGGGCTGGCAGCTGGCCCTGGCCGGCCTGTTGATGGCTCTCGATCCCTTCACGATCTACTACGAGGCTGTCCCGGCGACGCAGGCCCTCTTCATGGTCCTCTTCCTTCTCGGGATCCTCGCTTCCCTGAGGGCTTTGGAGCGCCCCGGCGCGCTCCCGGCGGCGCTGGCCGGCGCGGTGTGGGGGATGGCGTACCTGGTCAGGCCCGCCGCCGCGGCGGGCGCAGGGATCCTGTTCGTATTCATCGCTCTGGCCCGGGCGCCGGCGGGGAGGAAGGCGATGCGCCTGGCAGCCTCGGCCGGGGCGTTCGCCGTGATCCTCCTGCCATGGGTGATGAGGCTCCACGACCTCACGGGGCAGTGGCGCATCACTCCCACGCAGGGCGGAGTGAACATGTGGGAGTTCAACGGCAGGATATTCTCGAGATACTTCACCGACGAGCTGGAAGGTGCGACCCTGCTCTACGAGCCGCTCAGACAGGAGTACCTGGGCAGGCTGGCCTCCCCCGGGCTGGCCGAGTTCCCGGCCTTCACCGACGAGCCCGAGTACGTCAGGGACGACATCCTGAACGAGAGGACCGCCGAGTTCCTGAGGGCGAACCCCGTCCTGCTGCTGCGACTGCCTCTCCTGCGCTTCGTCGATTTCATCAAGCCTTTTCCGCTCAATCCGTACCCGCTGGTCTACCTCCTCGCCGGAGCGGCCACGTTCGGTGTCATGCTCCTCTTCGCCGGAGGCGGCATGGCTCTTCTCGTCCGCACGCGGAACACGTGCGCGGTCTATCTCGTCACGCTGGTCGCCGCCTATATGCTGATGCACATTGCGACGGCATCGGGGACGCCTCAGAGGGTCGCGGCGGACTATCCCGTCGCGATCTTCACCACCGCCGCCCTGACCTGGATCGCGGGCCGGCTGCGCGGCGCCCGCAGGAGGCTCGGAGCCTGAAGCTCATAGTGAAGACCCACGCCTTCGGCGACGCCCTGCTGGCGACGCCTGCGGTCTCGGCCCTCACCGCGGCCGGGGGGAGCTGGACCGCTCTGGCAGGCCCCGCCTCCGTGGAGGTGTGGAGAAGGCAGAAGGGGATCGCAAGGGTGATCTGCGCCCCGTTCCCGCCCGAAGGTGCGGGGGGGATGATCCGTCTGATGGCCTGGACCGCCGCAGGCAGGCACCTGTTCGAGGGAGTGGAGCACAGCGTCGTCTTCCATGCCTCGCCGTCGGTGAGGCGCTGGATCAGGTTCCTCACGCATTGCGGCATGAGCAGCGGAGGCTCGGTCCCTCTCGGCCGGTGGGAGGACGCGCGCGGCTTCGATACCGGCGCCCTGGCGTCGGACTCGTATGCGCGGATCGCCGGGGTGCCGTCCGGAGATCCGAGGCCGCTCTTCGAGGTGAGCCCTGATGAGGCCCGCAGGGCGGCGGAGCTGATCGGCGGCGGCAGATGGCTGGCGATAGCCCCGGGCGGCGGGCGCAACCCGAGGGACGTCGCCACGGTGAAGCAGTGGCCGGCCGACAGGTTTGCCGGGATCGCGAGGAGGGCGTCATCGGGGGGTTGGAGGATACTGGTGGTCGGCGGCCGCGGAGACGAGGTCGCAGCTGCGCTGACCGCACTGGCCGTGCCCGAAGGCTCTCTGAACATGGCGGGAAAGGCCGGATGGGGCCTGACGGCAGCTCTTCTCGCGCGCTGCGGCGCGTTCCTGGGGGTCGACTCGGGAGCAGCGCATCTCGCCACAGCGGTGGGAACGGACGCCGTGGTCCTCTTCGGACCCACGGACCCTGACGCCCTGTACGCCCCCGGTCTCGTGAAGGTCGTTCGGACAACCAGCCCCTGCGCGCCATGCTATGCGAACGAGGTCTTCCCGGGCTGCCGAACAGGCGGATCCTCCTGTATGTTAAACATTCAAACCGATGAAGCCTGGGAGAGTCTGGAGCAAGTTCTGAATGCGCATACTGGCGCTTAACCCGCCCTTTCTGCCGAGGTTCAGCCGCGGCCAGCGAAGCCCGGCTGTCACCCGCAGCGGCACGCTGTACTACCCCATCTGGCTGTCGTACGCCGTGGGTGCCCTGGAGCAGGCCGGGCACGAAGTGCTGTATCTGGACGCCCCCGCGGAGTGCATCGACCTGGAGGAGGTCCTCCGCCGGGTGGAGGCATTCTCCCCGGAGATGGCTGTCGTCGAGACATCCACGCCCTCCATCAGGAACGACGTGGATGCTGCGGACGAGCTCGAAGGCAGGGGCATCCCGACCTTCCTCGTGGGCACGCATCCCTCCGCCCTGCCTGAAGAGACGCTGGCGATGGGCGCGAGGTTCTCGGGGCTGGTGGTGGGGGAGTACGAGATGCCGCTCGTCGGGGCGGCAGCCGCGCTGCAGGAGGGCTCGGAGCTGGAATCCGTCCCGGGATTGCACCTGAGGAGGCCCGGAGGCTTCGTCTCCACCGGGCCGGGCCGAAAGGTCGAGGACCTGGACAGCCTCGCGTTCGTGAGCGGGGTGTACGCCAGGCACCTGCCCATCCGCAGCTACAACAATCCCAACGCGCTGCACCCGCAGGTCATGATCCTCGGTGGAAGGGGATGTCCCAACTACTGCTCCTTCTGCGTCTTCCCGCAGACCCTCACGGGCAGGACCGTGAGGATGAGAAGCATCTCCAACATCGTCGCGGAGATGCGCTGGATCGAGGAGAACATGCCCGGGGTGAAGGCCGTCTTCTTCGAGGACGACACTCTCTCCGCCGACACGGACAGGCTGCGCGCCCTGGCCGGGGCCATCGCGGAGGCTGGCGTGAGCATCTCCTGGACGGCCAACATGAGGGCGAACGTCGACTACGAGACCCTGGCGGCCTGCAGGAAGGCCGGGCTCAGATCGGTCTGCACCGGGTTCGAGAGCGGAGTGCCCGGGCTCCTGGGCCGGATGCGGAAGGGCGTGGACATCGACACCATGAGGCGGTTCACCGCCGACGCCAGGCGCGCGGGGGTGCTGGTCCACGGCTGCTTCCTGTTCGGAATCGAGGGGGAGACGGCGGAGACGATGGAGCAGACTCTGCGGTTCGCTCTGGAACTTGACCCGGACACCGCGCAGTTCTATCCCCTGATGGTCTATCCGGGCACCGAGGCCTACAGGGAGGCGGAAGCCGCGGGGCACCTCTCGCAGGCCTGCTGGAGGGACTGGCTGGGTCCCGAGGGGCTCCACAACTGCGTGATCAGGACCGACTCGCTCTCGGGGGCGGAGATCGCCGAGTTCTGCGACAGGGCGCGGCGGAAGTTCTACCTGAGACCGGGCTACATCGCGAGGAAGGCCTTCCGCAGCCTGGCCGACCGCGATGAAAGAAGACGCACTATGATGGCATTCAAGAGCTTCAGACATCATCTGCTCCCCCGGCGAAAGCGCGGGTGACCATGAGCGCGGTTGCCAGCGTCGTCATACCCGTCCACAGGATGATCCCGCGGCTCGAGGCCTGCCTGACGGCGCTCCGGGAGTCAGGGATGGGCGTTCCCGTCGAGGTGGTCCTGAGCCTGGACGGCGATGTTCCACTGCCTGCGGGCATCGCATCTCTGGCCGACCTGGTGGTCACAGGCCCCTCGACAGGCCCCGCCGGAGCCAGGAACCGCGGCTGGCGAGCCTCCTCCGGCCGCTTCATCCTGTTCACGGATTCGGACTGCGTGCCTCAGCCGGGATGGGCGGGAAGCCTTGTCGCAGCTCTCGAAGCCGGGGCTTCGGGTGCCAAGGGGGTCTACTCCTCCGGCGGGAGGGCGATGATCCAGAGGCTCGCCCAGGTCGAGTTCGAGCAGCGCTACAGGATGCTGGCGAAGGCTCCCGTCCTGGACATGGTCGATACCTATGCCGGAGGCTTTCGGAGGGAGGCTCTCGAGCAGGTCAGCGGGTTCGACGAATCCTACACCGCGGCCAACTCCGAGGACGTGGACCTCTCCTATCGCCTTCTCAGGGCCGGACACAGGCTCGTTTTCGTTCCCGGCGCCAGGGTGGAGCACGACCACCGCGGGAGCTGGGCAGGCTATTTCTGTCTGAAGCGCTCGCGGGGGAAGTGGCGGATGGAAGTGATCCGGAGGTTCCCGAGGAAGGCGGTATCAGACAGCTACACGCCGCGCACGCTGAAGCTGCAGATGATCCTCGCCGGCCTTCTTCCCGCTGTCGCTGCAGCGTCGATCGCGTTGCCTGTCACCGCCGCAGCATGGGCTGCGCTCTTCCTCGTCTCGTGCGGCCCGCTGGCGGTCGCCTCGATCGCCACCGACCCGGAGACGCTGCCCTACATACCGGCCTTCGCATTCGTGCGCGCGGCCGCCCTCGTGTCAGGGGCCCTCGAGGGGCTTGCCAGACCGGAGGATGATGTTCGCGCCGGCAGGAAGAGCTGACCGGACGCCGAGCGCTCAGCCTGCGGTCCCGGGACCGGTCTCCGGGGCGGCCAGTCTGGACGAGCCGCCGCAGCTTTTCAATGTATTGGCCGGCAGCACGAGCCCCGCAGGACAGGGTCCGGAAGGGCTCTTCATCGTCGCGGGCCCGCCGGGCCTGCAGGGACGCGGACCGGACCACGGACCCGGCGTAGCAGGGCTCCGGCAGATGACGGAGCGAAAGGATTTCCCGCTGCATGAGAATCTCGAGTTCGACTTCCGACGCATCCGCATCCATTTCCTGATGCTCGACTGCGCAATGCCACTCCGCGCCGCTGCCGCCGCACCGACCTGCGAAGAGGCCTGCTGATGGAGAAGGAGACCTTCAAGATCTTCTTCGACAAGGCTCCGGAGGCCATGATCGCCGTCAGGGAGAGCCATCTGCTGGCCGCGAACGAGGAGGCCAGGAGGATGCTCGGCGTCCGTCCCGGGCAGGACCTCGAAGGCCGCAGGCTGGAGGAGGTCATCCCCATGGACCTCGGCAGCCGCACGGGTCTGCACTCCTCGCTCGGAAGACTCGCTCCCGGGGACATCCGCAGCTTCGACTGGGAGGTCATCCTGCCTGGCCCCCTGTACGTCCCCGTGCGCATCAGGGCCGCAGGGCTGCCGGGAGGCGTCGTGGTGCTCTCGATCCGCGACTCCACCGAGTCCAGGGACAGGGACAAGGCGCTGAGCGAGTCCGAGGAGCAGCGGAGGGCCCTCGTGGAAGCCGCACCCTGCCCCCTTATCTGCATCGACAGGGACTACAGGATCCTCTGGGCGAACTCGACGGCGGCAAGGCTGCTCGGAGAGCGCCCTCACTCCCTGGTCGGGCGCCTCTGCTACAGGCTCCTTGCGATGCGCGACAGCTTCTGCCAGGGCTGTCCGGCGGCGCTCTCCATGCGGACCAGGGTTCCGGCCACCTCGGGCATCGTCGAAGGGGACATGGCCTGGAAGGCCTCCGCGGCTGCCCTCAGATCGGCGGACGGAACCGCGGTGGGTGCGGTCGTCTTCATCACCGATCATCCCGGACTCGAAAGCCGCGGAGAAGCTCCCTCCTCCCGCCCGTCCGGCAGGTCCGGAGCGAAACCGGATGGCGGACAGGACGGCGGCTCGATCGACACCGCTCCCTCCGGGAAGGCGATCGAGGCGGGGAATGGGGGGCCTCCGGCGCCGCTCGATGTCGTGGAGTGCCTCAGGAAGGCTTCGGGCGATCTCAAGACGACTCTCGGCAGGGGTCTCGAGATCCTGCACGGGGACGGGGTATTTTCCGTCAGCGCAACGCCGGACCAGATCGTCGCGGCCATCCGCAGGCTCGCGGAGGCTGATTTCGGGAGCTGTCTCGATCCCGAGGGCGGTATCACGCTCCGGGTCGATCCGGCGGAGGTGAGCTCCCTGCCCGGCGGACTCCCTCCGGGGCGCTATACTGCGATATCGTTGGGCAACAGCAGGGTCCTGGAGGCGGTGGAGCCGGGGGACCTCATGGAGGGCGTTTTCAACTTCATCTCCTCCTTCCCCATGGGTGGAGGGACCAGGCAGGCCGCTCCCTCCGGGGGAGTCTATGTTTCACAGGACTCCAGCAGGCGGAAGTTCTATCAGATCCTGCTCGCGGCCCTGAGCCGCGGAGGGGTGTGAGGCGATGATCATCAGAGTTGCCGGCACCGATGCAGCCGACTCGGCGGCGCTCTGCCGAGTGTTCGACGGGGTGGGCGGCTTCAGGGCCGTGTCCCCGGACGGCGCCGGCGGCGGGACAGAAGCCCTGCTCGTGGTCAGGCGCATCCCGGGTTCCGGCTACCCTTCCGGTATCGTGCCCGATCCGTTCGTCCCGCTTCTCGCAATCGCCGACGATCCCTCCGAGGCGATCCTCGCCATACAGGCAGGCGCCGGGGATGTGGTGCTGGCCTCCTCCTCTCCGGTGGAGATGCGGCTGAGGGCCGAGCTGCTGGCGGGACCCTCCTCGGGCAAGGCCTGCACCTCCTCGGTCTTCAGCAGGATCCTCAGGGCCGAGCTCGGCCGGGCGGGGAGGGAAGGGAACGAGATGAGCCTCATCTCCATCCAGGGCAGCTGGAAGGAGAGCGCCTGGGCCCTGTCGGAGGAGGTTGCAGATCTCATCAGGTCGACCGACACCTCCGGCGTGGTCTCGGACGGGGCAGTCGTCGTGCTCCTGCCCCTGACTCCCCCGGAGCGGGCGGATGTCGTCGCCAGGAGGCTCCGCAGCCACATGTTGAAGTCGGGCCGCTCCTGCGTGGTGAGGCTCACGGGAGGAAGCGTCGGCCAGATGACGGCGGCAGAGGTGCTCAAGCTGCTCGCAGACTCCCCGGAGACCCTGTGACCCGGGCCCTGTCATGCTGAGCGCGGCGCTCCTCGCGGCCTCGGTCATCGGATTCGACGCCGCCGGGCTCTGCCTGCACGCCAGCCCCGTCTCCTGGGGCGGGTCATGCACGACTCTGGCGGAATCGCCTGCGGGCCTGGCCCGCATCGAGGGACCCCAGGCGGCCGTCTCGGCCTACTCCACAGGAACAGGCTCCACCTTCGGTCTGTACGGAGCCATCCCCGCAGGGAGGTTCTCGATAGGGGCCGGCGCCGGGCGCGACACGGCGGATCCGGGCTTCACGAGCGCGTCGGCCGGCGCATCGTTCGTGGTCACGGGAAACCCTCACGGCTTCATGGAGGGCTTCTTCGGACCTTCGATCTCCGCCGGCGCCTCGATGGAGATGACGGCTCACCCCGGCGACTCCACGCGCGT
>DIAQ01000004.1:0-12751 GCA_002414865.1 candidate division Hyd24-12 bacterium UBA5074
GGCGCCGCGGCGGCGGTTGCGAGCGACCATGCGCCGCACGAAGCGGCTGCGAAACAGGGCGGGCTGCTGTCGGCCGCATTCGGGATCACCGGGCTGGAGACTCTGCTTCCCCTCACGCTCGAGGCCCTCTGCGGCGACGGCGGGCTCTCCCCGCTGGAAGCCCTCGGGCTCCTCGTGACCGGGCCGTCGGAGGTTCTCGGCATGGAACCCCCCTCGCTCGGGGAAGGCGCTCCGGCCGAGATGGTGCTCTTCGATCCCGGGATGATCTACACGCTCCGTTCCGCCCGCCGGTTCTCGAAGTCGTCGAACACGCCCTTCCTCGACAGGGAGCTCCGAGGCAGGGTCAGGAAGGTCTGGATGAGGGATCTGGTCTATTCGGAGGACGGCTTTGCGTAGATTGCTCGTGCTGCTGCCATTCGCCCTGCTCGTGACGGGGTGCGCCTATTTCAACACCTTCTACAACGCCAGGAGGAGCTACGACGATGCCCTCAGGAGCATCGCCGCCAATCCGGACAATCCCTCCGAGGCCGAGGCGACCTCGCTCAGGTCGGCGATCGAGGGGGCCGGAAAGGTGCTGTCGTTCTACCCCGGCAGCAGATGGGCGGACGATGCGCAACTGCTCGTCGCCGATGCGCTGTACCTCCTCGGAACCCGGACCACTTCGGGCAGCGGGACCTCCAACCTCGAGGAGGCCATGAGAGCCTACGCAGCCGCGATCATGGTGAGCGACGACCAGGAGATGCGCGACAGGGCATCGCTCGGCATGGGGCTCGCGGCCATGAGGCTGGGCAGACCCGGAGACGCGGCCGCCTCCTTCGAGTCCGTGACGACCGGCGACAGGAGGCTCTACGTGATCTCGAGGATCCACCTGTCCCAGGCGCTCCTGCTCGAGCGCAGGGCGGGGGATGCCATGGCGGCGCTCGACTCGGCGTCGGTGAGGATACCCGGAGACAGCCTCCGGGGGGAGGTTCTCCTCGCAGGAGGTGCCGTCCTGCTGGCCCTCGGGATGCCGGACAGCGCGGCGACGGTGGACATGGAGGCAGCCCGGGAGTTCGGGAGGGGCCAGGGCAACTACAGGGCCATGATCGCGGCCGCGGGAGCCATGGTGGAGGCCGGAAGGCCCTCCGACGCCGCCTCGGTCCTCCAGGATCTCAGAGCCACCTACAGGTCGGACAGGGAGATGGCGGACATCTCCCTGCTGACCGGGCGCGCCGGGGAGGCCGCAGGGATGCGCGACGAAGCCCTGGCCGCATATCGCGACGCCGCCGATCTCGACCGGTCGGGCGAATTCGGCGCGGAAGCCCTCTATCGGAGGGCCGGGATGCTGGAGGATGAGGGCGACCTCCGGGGCGCCCTGGGAGATCTCCAGGAGCTGAGCGGCAGGAGCCAGGATCTGCTCTGGACGAGGCTGGCGGCCGACCGTGCCGGAGATCTGGCGCTCCTCCTGCAGTATTCGGACAGCCTCGAGGCCGGCGCGGAAGGGTCGGAGGACATCCTCGCCCTTCTGGTGGCGGAGAAGAGGATCGATCTCTATGGAGCCGACCTGCAGGCCCTCGCCGCACTCCGTGAGCTGGCCTCCTCGGCCGGTGACAGGGTGAGGGCGATGTCGATGGCGAGGCTCGCCGCTTTCCCCGGCATGGACGCCGACAGCTCGCATGCGCTCCTGGTGAGGGCCGCGGCGCTGGCGGATTCCGGCGATCTCGCCACCTCGATCGAGGATGCCCTCGGGCTCCCCAGGGGCCGCGGATGGCAGTCCAGGCCCTCGGTCGTCCTGGACAGGGCCTGGAGGATGATGGACGAGGCGGATTATCCGGAAGCCTGGACCCTGCTCGCGGGGGCACTCGGAACCCGCTGGAGCGACGATCTGCGGCCGGAGCTCCTCTGGGCCGCCTGCGCCGCTGCCGAAGGAGCCTCGCTGGAGGACGATCTCGTCGAAGGCTATCTCCAGGAGCTCGTCCTGCGGTACCCCGGCACGGCGGAGGGCGCAGCGGCGTCCGAGAGGCTCGGCAGCTATGAAGGCGGGGAGGAGGAGTGAGGTGAAGGACCGCGACTGCCGCGTCGAGAGCTGCTCGTTCGAGTGCCCCGGCATCTGCAGGATCGGCTTCTCCTGCCCGGCCCTCGTGGAAGAGGCCGGCCCCGGGCAGTTCGTCATGGTGGAGGTGTCCGACGGACCTCTCCCCGCGGCCAGGCGTCCCTTCACACTGAGCAGCGTCTCGAAATCGAAGGGCATCTTCGAGATAGTGTTCGAGGTGAAGGGTCCCGGCACGTCCTCTCTCGCCTCCTCCGCCCCCGGGCGCTCCTGCCGCGTCATGGGTCCGCTGGGCCGGGGATACGAAACCTCGGCCGACCGGTGGCTGCTGGTGGGAGGAGGGCTCGGTGCGGCCGGCTTCCCCTTCCTGGCCGCGTCAGTCCGCAGCGCCAGGGTGCTCCTGGGAGCCTCGTGCTCGGATGCCCTGGTCAGGACCGGAGGGGAGGCCGAGTACGCCACGGAGGACGGCAGCGCGGGCAGGAGGGGTCTGGTGACCGATCTCCTCGATGGGCTGGACCTCGCCTCGTTCGATGCCATCGCGGTCTGCGGTCCCACTCCGATGATGAAGGCCGTGGTCGAGGCTGTGCCCGACGATCTCCGGCCCCGTGTGCAGGTCTCGCTGGAAAGCCGCATGGGGTGCGGCTGGGGGGCATGCGGAGGATGCGCCATCCCGGCATCGGCGGGAGGATATCTGAAGTGCTGCGTCGACGGGCCGGTCGTGACCGCGCAGGCAGTCGACTGGTCACGGATGGGGGGTGGCCTGGTGTGAAGCCGCGAATCGAGGCCTCGCTCTGGGGGAGGGACTTCGGAAATCCCCTCATGCTCGCTTCAGGCACCTGCGGATACGGGACCGAACTCCTGGAGGCAGGGCTTCTCGGCGACGCGGCCGCCCTCGTGACCAAGGCGACCACCGCCCGGCCCCGCGAGGGCAATGCGCCACCGAGGATCGCCGACACGAGATTCGGGCTCCTGAACTCCATAGGGCTGGCCAATCCGGGAGCGGAGCAGGTGGTCGAGTCCCTGCTGCCGGAGATGGCTTTCGCGCCCTGCGCAGTGATAGTGAACGTCGCCGGGGAGACCCTCGAGGAGTACAGGAGGGTGGTCGGCATCCTGGAGCGCTCGGAAGTCCATGTAGGCTACGAGATAAATGTCTCCTGCCCCAACGTCTCCGCGGGCGGGATGGCCTTCGGGACCGATCCGGCCTGCGTCGCCGAGATAACGCGTCTCGTCCGCTCATCGACAGGCAGGCCCTTCAGCGTGAAGCTCACCCCGAACGGGGGCGACATCGTCGAGGCCGCGAAGATGGCGGAGGGCGAGGGAGCCGATGCCGTGACCGTCTGCAACACCTTTCTGGGCATGAAGCTCGACTGGAGGACGGGCAGACCGGTCCTGTCGCGGGGAGCCGGGGGCTACAGCTCGCCCGCCCTGCTCCCGCTCGTGACGGCGCGCGTCTGGCAGGTCGCTTCGGCGGTCGGCATCCCCGTCATCGCCTCGGGAGGGGTCTGGTGGGGGGAGGACGTCCTCGAGCTGAGAGCGGCGGGGGCTTCCATGGTCCAGCTCGGGACCGCCGTCCTGAGGAGGCCGTCCCGGATCTCCGAGATCCTCCTCGAGATGCGCACTCTGCTGGAAGGGTCATGAGAGCCGCTCCAGCGATTGCCGCAGCCCTGCTGCTGGCGACCGGATGCCTGGTGCCCCGCCCCGTCTACCTGACGAGGAACGGTCCGCCCTCGGCCGGGATGATCAGCGGTTTCAGGCAGAGGGGAACGGCCTCCTTCTATGGGCCCGGGTTCTCGGGCAGGCCCACCGCCAGCGGAGAGATCTTCGACATGGACGCGATGACATGCGCACACCGGACGCTCCCGTTCGGGACAGTGCTGAGGGTGACGAACCTGGACAACGGATCGGAGACCACCGTGAGGGTCAACGACAGGGGGCCGTACTCGGGCGGGAGGATCGTCGACCTCTCCCGGGCCGCGGCCGCAGACATCGGCATGCTGGACACCGGGACCGCGGAGGTGCTCCTGACGGTCGTGGGGGTGGAGGATGACTGATCCGGCGAGGCTCTTCGTGGCCCTGACGAGCGACCAGGGCGAGGATGCCGTGGCCATGGCCGAACCCCTCCGGGGACTGCCCGGCCTCGGGGTGAAGATAGGGCTTGAGCTCTTCACCAGATGCGGTCCGGACATCGTGACCCGCTTCGGGGACCTCGGGCTGGAAGTGTTCCTCGACCTCAAGTTCCACGACATCCCGTTCACGGTCGCGGGGGCCGTGCGGGCCGCCTGCGAGAGGCGGCCCTCCATCGTGAACGTGCATGCGTCGGGCGGGGCGGGGATGATGGAGGCGGCCGCGGAAGCGGCCTCAGGCTCGGGCACCAGGATCATCGCGGTCACCGTTCTCACAAGCCTTTCCGGAGACGACCTGGAGCTCCTGGGGACTTCCCTGGGCACGGCCGCCATCGTCGAGCGAATGGCTGCGGCAGCCCTGCGAGCCGGGCTCGACGGAGTGGTCTGCTCCCCGCTCGAGGCCTCTGCGGTGAGAGCCTCGTGCGGCCCCGGCTTCCTGGTGGTGACCCCGGGGATACGCGCCTCGGGCTCGGACCGGCAGGACCAGAAGAGGACCGCATCCGCATCGGAGGCCATCGCGGCGGGAGCCACCTCGGTCGTGGTGGGGAGACCGGTCACTGATTCGCCTGATCCAAGGGGAGCTGCCGCCAGGCTCCTGGAGGAGATCCGGGCTGCCCTCCCGGCCGGGAAGGCCTGATCACGAAGCCATTCCGCGGAATCGCCGCGGCGCTGATCCCGGTCGCGGTCTTCGCCGGGGCCGGGATCGCCATCAGGTCGGCCGCGCGGGCGGCGGCCCGCAGGATCGATCCTGCGGCTTCCGTGGAACACGTCTCGTTCTCGCCGGGCGCCATCCTCCTCACGGGCGTGGAGATGCCGCGCTACGGCCTCACAGCCGACACCGTCTGGGTATTCCCGGCGTGGGACCCTCTCCCGACATCCATCCGGAGGGTCGTGGTGCCGTCCTGCTCGCTGATAGACCCCGCCGGACCCTCCCGAGGCAGCGCCGGGGGCGGCCGCCGGCGTTCCCTGCCCAGCGTCGAGATCGGAAGGGCTCTGGTGGTCCTGGAGGGCGACTCGACGGTCGCCGGAGGCTGGCTGGGAGAAGGCGGCTACTGCGTCGCCTGTGCAGGGCGCTGGGGATCTGTCGTGGCCTCGGGCTCGACAGGCGGCGGAGAGACATCCGTCACCGCGGTCTTCGAGGATGTCTCCGGGCTCCCGGGAGGGCTCCCGGGATGCCCGCCCGCGGTGTCCGGCCACAGGTTCTCGGGGATGCTGGCGGGGAGCCTGGGATCGGACTCGATCCTCGTGGGGGGCGTGGTCGCGGAGCTCGACGGGGAGGAGTCCGCGATCCCCTTCAGAGCAGCCGGCGCGTGGGAGGGCACCCTTCACCTCGAGGCCGAGGTCGACCTCGGGAGCCTTCAGCCCGTGATCGAGGCCCGGATCCTGGCCCTGGATCCCCGGGCGGCCGTGGATGTTGTCCCGGTCGGCCAGGCGACGCTCTCCTACGACGCAGCAGAAGGATGCGCCTTCCATCTGGTCGCCGAAGTGGACGACGCGAAGCTCTTCTCGCCCATGCTCGCGTCGGACACGGTGCGCTTCGATGCGTCAGCCGACCTCTCGGGCCGGCTTGCGGAGGGCATCCTGTCGGTGGACAGCGGCGCAGTCTCCCTCGGGGGCATCGCTCTGGGCGTGCAGTTCGAGGCGACCCCGGCCGGGAGGTACACCCTCCGCCTGGCGAACCCCTCGATCAGCGCGGCGGCGCTGGACTCCTCCATCCCCCCGGCTCTGCTGGGAAGGCTCCGCGGGACGACCGTGACAGGCACCCTGGGCATAGACGCCCGCCTGGTCCTGGATGCATCCTGCCCGGAGAGCTGCGACGTCGATATCGGAGTGGATGTCTCGGACCTCGAAGTGACGAGCTGCCCGGTCCAGGTATCGAGATTCGCGCGAGGCGGGTCGGTGGTCATGCACGACAGCTGGGGAGGCTCCCGCGAGATAGTCCTGGACCCCGTCGCCAACCCCGGTTTCGTGACCATGGAGTCGTTCCCCGGGCTGCTGGAGGCTCTCGTCCTCTGCGCCGAGGACGGGTCGTTCAGGAGCCATTCCGGATTCAGCCCCGACCATATCAGGAGCGCCATGCAGGCCAACGTCAGGAGGGGCAGGTTCGTGAGGGGGGCCTCCACGATCACCATGCAGCTCGCCCGCAACCTGTTCCTCGGCAGGGAGAGGACCCTGGCCAGGAAGTTCCAGGAGGTCTTCCTCACCTGGCGCCTGGAGTCCGCCCTCAGCAAGGACCGCATCCTGGAGATCTACCTGAACATCGTCGAGATGGGGCCGGGTGTGTACGGCTTCCCGGAGGCTGCGTCCTACTACTTCGGGACCGGCCTCGACAGGCTCGAGCCGAGGCAGATGGCGTTCCTCGTCACCATACTGCCCGGGCCGCGGCTCTACCACAGGTTCTTCGAGGCGGGGGAGGTGCCCGCCTGGTGGGAGTCGGGCATCGACCTGCTGCTGCGGGCAGCCAGCCGGAGAGGGGCCATCCCGCGGGAGGCGGCCGAGGCGGCCTGCGGGAGGCGGACGATCTTCGGGGCGGCGCCCCCCTGAGGGACCTGCGGACTCGCTCCCCGACCCTGGTTCTGTTATGATGAGAAGAACATGATCGCAGGCCCGTCCGTGGCGGCGCGCGTCAGGGAGGAGAACATGGCCGAAGGCAGCGCATATGAGCTGAAGAGAAACGATCGCGTCTACAGGGCGCCCGGTCTCGAAGTGCTCGTCCGCTGGGCAAGGGAAAGGCGGATCTCCGCGGATGACGCAGTCCGTAAGGCCGGGACCCAGGAGTGGTCCACGGCCGTGGAGGTCCCCGAGCTGACCCCGATCCTCGATCCCTCCAACTGGTGGACCGTCCGCATGGGGGACGACTCGTGGCTGGCCCCCGATTTCGAGACGATCATCAGGTGGACCAGGGAGGGCAGGCTCTCCACGGACGCCGTCGTAGAAGGCCCCAGGACACCTCCCGGAGGGATCCTGGCCCAGGGTCTGCCGCGGCTCTCGCCGCTCCTCAGGCCTCCTGCGCCGAAGGACCCGTCGAGCCTCCCCCCGAGGCTCAGGATCGATGGAGCCGAGTACGACCCGGGCAGCATCGACGCGATACGGTCGTGGATCCTCGAGTCCCGGGTGCCGCCCGACGCGGACATCTCCCTTGCAGGCGGCCCGTGGGAGCCCGTCAGCGAGTGCGGGCTGTTCGAGCCCGAGCTGTGGCCCGCCGGCGCCTGGGGAGAGGACATGCCCGACGAGGAGGAGATCCCCTCGCAAGCCGCTGACGAGCCTGTTCCGGACGCCGCCGGGGTCGAGCCTGCGGCCGTATCCGCCCCGGAGCCGGTCCCCGAAGGCGAAGCCGGGGCGGAGAGCGGCCCGGAATCGCCCGACGGATGGAGGATCGTCACCCTCACCGACGAATTCGTGATCTCGGAACCCGCGGAGCTGATCCGGCTCCTCAGGAACCGCAGGATCCACACATTCGACGACGTCGTCCACCCCAGCCTGCCCGACGGGCGCTGTTCGGTCGATCGCGCGATCGACCTCCTCCACCTCCGCCGCAACAAGCGCTTCCCGTGGCTGCTGGTCTGGATCCTGGTGCTGCTGGCCCTCGCCGCGGCATTCCTCTGGCTGGATCCGCTGCAGCTCCACCTTCTTCGGTGAAGCCGACAGACGTAATCACCGCAGCGCGCGACGGCCGCCAGGTCCCGCCCGGCGACCTCAGAGCCTTCGTCTCGGGCATCTCGGACGGAACCGTCCCTGACTACCAGGCGTCGGCCTGGCTCATGGCCGTCCGCCTCAGGGGCATGTCGGCCGGCGAGACCGCAGAGCTGACGATCGCGATGCGCGATTCCGGGCAGACCCTCCGATGGCCGCCCGATCCCCGGCCGCTCGTCGACAAGCACAGCACGGGGGGCGTGGGGGACAAGGCGTCCATCGTGCTCGCCCCGCTGGCCGCAGCGCTCGGGCTGAGGGTGCCGATGATCTCGGGGCGTTCCCTGGGGCACACGGGCGGCACGCTGGACAAGCTCGAGTCCATCCCGGGCCTCACGACCGACCTGGACATGGAGAGATTCCAGGCGCAGGTCTCCGGGATAGGCGTCGCCATGTGCGGGCAGACGGCAGTTCTGGCTCCGGCCGACCGGAAGCTCTACGCTCTCCGCGATGCGACCGCCACGGTGGAGTCCGTTCCCCTCATAACGGCGAGCATCCTCTCCAAGAAGCTGGCCGAAGGCACCGACGCCCTCCTCTTCGATGTGAAGGCCGGGCGGGGGGCCTTCATGCAGACTCGCGAGAATGCCGCCGAGCTGGCGGAATCGCTCGTGCGGACAGCCGTGGGAGCCGGTGTGAAGGCCGCTGCGGTCGTCACCGGGATGGACTTCCTCACAGGCATGACTGCCGGCAACTCGCTGGAGGTCCGGGAGAGCATCGAGGTTCTCTCGGGCCGGGGGCCCGCGGACACCAGGGCGCTCGTCGTGGACCTCTGCTGCAGGATGCTCGCCCTCTGCGACCCGTCGGGCGCTCCTCCCGCCGGCTTCGCAGCGAGATGCTGCGCCGCGCTCGACGACGGCTCCGCGCTCTCGGTCTTCGAGCGCATGGTAAGCCTCCAGGGAGGCGATCTCGAAGCCTTTCTCGCCCTTCCCGGCGCGCCCGCCGAGGTCGTGGTGAGGGCCGAGAGGAGCGGCATATTCCTCGGGGTGGATGCGCGCGAGCTGGGAGAAGCCATCAGGGGCCTCGGCGCGGGGCGCTATCGGATGGATGACAGGGTGGATCACTCGGCCGGCTGGGAGCAGCTCGTGCCGGGCGGAGCCGGGGTGTCCGCCGGGCAGGCGCTCGGCCGCGTCATGGGGGGCGGAACCGGATCCGTGGAGGAGGCCGCCTCGAGGATAGGACGGGCGATCGTGTGGGACGGAGATGTGCAGGCGGCTGCGGGGAGGGTCCCGTGACAGGCATTCCGAGGCTCGACCTCGCTTCGCTCCCCCAGAAGCTCCAGGCGGCGGGTCTGCTCACCAGGCAGGGGGGGGAGCGGCTCCAGCGCGTGTGGAAGAGCCCCGAGCCCGATCTGCTGACAGTGCTGGTCGGGAGGGGGCTGGTGGCGGAGGAGGACCTCTTCGTCTTCCTCGCAGGCCTCCTAGGGCTTCCCTACAAGAATCTCGATCCCCTGGAGCTCGACTACGAATTCGTCACCTCGTCCATCCCCGGGGCCTTCGCGCAGCGGAACTCGGTGGTGGTGTTCGGATCGGCTGAAGGGGACCTGCTGGTCGCCACGAGCAACCTCCTCGATCCGCGCCCCCTCGACGACCTGACCCAGATGCTCGGGAAGAGCACGAAGCTCCACATCAGCAGGCCGTCGGACATAGCCCGGGTCATCCGGCAGTTCTACGGGCTCCACAGCTCCATCGTCGCCGCGGCGAGGGAGGTGGGCGGGCTGGCGGAGGAGCAGGTCGACCTCGGCAACCTGGAAAGGTACGTGCTGAGCGAAACGGGCGGCAACCTCGAGCCGACCGACAGGCCTATCGTCAATGCGGTCAACCATCTTCTCCAGTATGCATTCGAGGAGCGCGCCTCCGACATCCATCTCGAGCCTCACCGGGAAGGCACGGTGGTGAGGTTCAGGATCGACGGGGTGCTGCACAACATCTACAGCATCCCGAAGAAGCTGCACCTGCCCGTCCTGTCCAGAGTCAAAATGATAGCAGGCATGAATATAGCCGAGAAGAGGCGGCCCCAGGACGGCCGCATCAGGACCTCCTTCGAGGGCAAGCCGGTCGAGATCCGCATGTCCACCATCCCGGTCGCCTTCGGCGAGAAGGCCGTCCTGAGGATACTCGACCCGGCGATCCTGATGCAGGACCTGGGCAACCTGGGCTTCGAGCCCGAGGACGAGCAGCGCTTCAAGCGCCTGGTGAAGAGCCCGACCGGTCTTGTACTGGTCACCGGCCCCACGGGCAGCGGGAAGACCACGACGCTCTATTCGACGCTGACCGCCCTGGCCACCAACGAGAAGAACATCACGACCATCGAGGACCCGATCGAGTTCGTCACGGACGAGTTCAACCAGATCGCGGTGCAGAATGCGGTGGATGTGACTTTCTCCAACGCCCTGAGGCACATCCTGAGACAGGACCCCGACATAATCATGGTCGGCGAGATACGGGACCAGGAGACCGCGAGGAGTGCGATAAGATGCTCGCTCACCGGCCATCTGGTCCTGAGCACTCTCCATACCAACGACACGGCCTCCACGGCCATCAGGCTCGTCGACATGGGGATCGAGCCCTTCCTCCTCTCCAGCACGCTGGTCGCGATCGTTGCGCAGAGGCTCATGCGGAAGGTCTGCGACGACTGCGCCGAGGACTACACGCCGACCGAGTCGGTCCTGCAGTCGCTCGGGCTCTCCGGCCGGAGCCTCGTCTTCAGGCGGGGCAGGGGATGCAGGTCCTGCCGCGGCACCGGTTACAGGGGCAGGACGGCCGTCTTCGAGGTGATGGAGATCGGCGAGGGGATCAGGACAGCCCTCGCCCGCTCCGCCGGAGCCGACGAGATTCACCGCCTGGCCGTCGAGGACGGCATGATAAGCCTCAGGACCAACGCCATGAGGAAGGTTCTCTCCGGTATCACGACCCCGTCGGAGATGCTCGGAGCCACGATGGGAGTCGAATGACCTCCTCCCGCGGCAATCTGCTGCTCGTCTCGGCATTCCTCGCCCTCGCTCCCGGCTGCGGCCCGGGAGGAGGCGGAGAGGGAGGCCCGGACAGCGTGGTGGTCCTGCCCATGACACCCCTGGAGACGGCCATGGAGTTCTCCAACAGGCTGTCCATGAATGACCCGTCGTGCTTCGACCTCCTCGTCCCCGCATTCCGCGATTCCGTCTCCGCCCTGGGCCTGCCGCCCTGGCAGATCTTCGACAGGTGGCGGGGATTCGACGCCGCGGGCCGACTGACGGAGGTCATGGAGGACAGCTCGGGCGCCAGGACTTCCTACTTCTGCACCATCGCCCGCACGCAGAGCCCCGCCATCGTCCGGATCGACTTCGCGCTGGTGGAGGGCGGGTGGAGGATCGAAGCCTTCGGCGAGGAGATCCCCGCGGAGGTCATCGATTCCATCAACGCGGGGCGCACGGCGCGCATGATTTTGGCCAATCCCCAGATACGCTTCGAGATGAGGCTGGCCCGCCAGCTCCTCGACGACTGCTCGGTCGATTCCGCGCTGACCTTCGGCTCGCCCGGCTCGGCCATGTCGCACGGGACCTCGTTCGCGGACTACATCGCCAGCCTCACGCAGGAGGGCTACGAAGCCCTCGCGCTGTCGAACATCCGCCGCTCGGCGAAGCTCCAGATTGTGCAGGACAGGGCCACCTTCAACATCCCGGCGGTGCCCGTGGAGCTCAACGGCTTCGTCGCCTCCTGGAGGGAGATGGCATACCTCTCCAAGGCCGTCCTGAGGTCTTCGCACGAGGCCATGCAGGCGCTCCGGGTATCGGGGACCCAGTCGGAGCCCGACACCTCCCTCGACCTCGAGCGGCTCAGGGTCCTGAGATCCAGCTTCCTGGAGGTCAGCGACCTGCTGGAGACGAGCGACACCCTCAGCGCCACCTATCCGGCGCTCCTGACCACCGGCGCCTCCGAGCCGCTCCAGCAGCTCCTGGTGCAGCTCGATCCCCACATGACCGAGCAGCGAGGCGAGAACGAGGCCGGGATCACCGTCTGGAGGGCGCTCGGGGTGGAGATGAACGGAGACTCCGATCCGGAGCGGGTCGTATACTGGGCCGGCAACCTCTTCCTCTTCCAGGGCACGAGGACGGGCTACAGGCTCGTGTGGAGGAGCTATGAGGACTACGACAGCGACTTCCACTCCGACTTCGCGTCGCAGCCCTCGTCCACACCCGGGTGCCGCGAGGTCACATTCATCGGGAACGGAGGGCGGTACGAATACTGCCTGAGGTTCGAGGGAGGCGAGCCGAGGCTCCTCCGCTCCGAGCTCTCGAGCACGGGGGTGGGGAGCGAATGAACTCCAGGCAGCCCCATGCCTTCACGACCGGCACCCTCCTCCGCTGGGTCGGGATACTCCTGGTGATGATCGCCTTCTTCGGAACGGGCCTTTCCCTGCGGGTCTACTGGGACTGCGGCACCGCCTTCCGGCAGGCGAGGGGCAGCATCCTCGTCGCGGGCCTGAGGGGGCACGAGCCTTCGTCGGCCACCCGCATCTACGACTGCAGGGGCGGTGAGATGGCCGCGGCCTTCGTCGAGAACAGGTATCCCGTGGAGATCGACCAGATCTCGCCCTTCGTGGTGCAGGGCCTGGTGGCGACCGAGGACAAGGACTTCTACTCCCACAGGGGGGTCAGCGTACGGGGGCTCGTCAGAGCCCTCTGGGTGGACATGACCACGGGCGCCCGCCAGGGCGGGAGCACGATAACGCAGCAGCTCGCTCTCGGGCTCTTCCTCGTCCGCGACCTGACGATCCAGCGCAAGCTCCAGGAGATGTTCATCGCGATGGAGCTGGAGAGGCAGTTCTCGAAGCAGGAGATACTCGAGATGTACCTCAACCAGATCTACTACGGGCAGGGGGCGTACGGCATAGAAGCCGCGGCCCGCACCTACTTCGACGGCACCCCCGCCTC